>JADIMA010000083.1 GCA_017694945.1 Candidatus Merdivivens pullicola
ATCCATACTTGTTTGCCGGTATCGGAGTAGCAGGCGGTTTGAACAATGACGAAGCCGCTGCAGCAGGCGACGGCATGCTCAAAACCGATGAAAACTCCCTCCTCTGGGACAACCTGATCACCCCTGTGGGAAGATTCGGTCTCGGACTCGATATCAGACTCTGCAATTCAGTTTATTTCAACCTTGAGGTAAATGCAGACATGCTTTCAGACCGTTTCAACTCAAAACAGGGAAGCGAACTTGACTGGCAGCTTCATGCACTTGCCGGTCTGACATTCAAAATCGGAAAAGCGAAAGAAAGCCAGCCTGCTCCTGCACAATATACTCCTACACCTGCACCTGAACCAGAGCCAGCACCTGCTCCTGAGCCAGAACCGGAACCAGTTGTTGAAGAACCAGTGGTTGAATACGTAGCTGTTCCAAGCGAAGAAATCACCGACAACATCTACTTCCTTATCGGCAAATCCGTTATTCGTGAAAGCGAGAAAGCAAAAATCGAAGGCCTTGTTGACGTAATCAACAAAGACTCTCACAACACCGTAATCGTAACCGGCTACGCCGATGAAGAGACCGGAACAGCAGAAAGGAACATGGTTCTCTCAAAAGAAAGGGCTGAAAACGTAGCACAGGCTCTTATTGACGCAGGTATTTCTGCAGACAGAATCAAAGTAGAATACAAAGGATCTACTGTCAACCCTTATGAAAAACCGGAACAGAACAGGGTTGCAATCTGCGTCGTAACTTGCTACACCATGCAGGAAGTTGTGAAATAACGGAATCATCAACCGAATCGACGAGAGGGCGCATCACAGGATACGCCCTCTTGTTTTTATATGTACCACATAAGCCACCGACTCTGATTTTGTTAAAAAGGAAAGTTAAATTATCTTTACAGTTTATTTGGGATTCAGTCTATGAAAGAAAACATGTATATAATGAAGGAAGTGAACAGGATAATCGTTCTGGCCCGTGAAGAAGCGGAAAGACTGGGAAATGAAAGCATCCGGCCCGACCACCTGTTCCTTGCCATACTGAGAGACGGGAACAACAGGGCGTACCGGATACTCAAATCCCTCAACGTAAACACAAAAGAGATAAAACAGGAGTTGGACGACTTATACAGGGAACCCGGCGCGACATACAACGAGGACATCCCTCTTCCGGCTTCTGTAGAAGCCCAGAACGTGCTTGGCAGAATGATGAATGAGGCCAAAAACGACAAATCGGACAAAGTTGACTCATACCACTTGCTCTGCGCAATCATTAAAAACGGCAATGGCCATATAGTGGAAATTCTTGAAAAACGCGGAGTAAGCCTTTTCGATATCAGCATGAATGCCCGCCTGGAAGAGACCCCGGAGCATCAAATGCCTGAGACAGACAGAAAAAACGATGTAAAAAGGCACGATCGCCAGTCGCTGCTGGAAGAATTCGGAACAGACCTGACATCAGAAGCAGAAAAAGGGAATCTCGATCCAATAATCGGAAGGAATGAAGAAATTGAACGTGTAATACAGATACTGGGGAGACGCAAGAAAAACAATCCGCTGCTTATCGGTGATGCCGGAGTCGGAAAATCGGCGATAGTCGAAGGACTGGCCGAAAGGATTGTCGGCAACATGGTGCCCAAGAATCTTCTGGGCAAAAAACTGATTTCACTCGACCTGCCATCAATCGTTGCAGGCACAAAATTCAGGGGCGAATTCGAAGAAAGACTCAAAGCAATCATAAACGAAATCACGCGAAGACACGATATAATAGTTTTCATAGACGAAATACATACTCTCGTAGGCGCAGGAAGCGCTTCAGGGTCGATGGATGCGGCGAACATGCTCAAGCCGGCCCTTGCAAGAGGAGAGATACAGTGCATCGGTGCAACCACCACTGAAGAATTCAGAAGAAACATAGAAAAAGACGCCGCGCTTGAAAGACGTTTTCAAAAAATCAGCGTATCCCCTACCGACTATGACCAGACCATGTGCATACTGCACGGAATAAAGGAGAGATATGAGGAATACCACGGGGTCACATATGAAGAAAACGCCCTTTCAGCCTGCATCAGGCTGACTGAAAGATACGTAAACGGCAGAGCGCTGCCGGACAAGGCAATCGATGCACTTGACGAAGCAGGCTCAATGCTCCACCTGACGGTTACCGGAGGAGACTCCAAAACGATGAAACTCTATAACAGGCTGTCTGAAATAAAAAACGAAAAACAGAAAGCGGCCAAAAACGGCGACTTCATAAAAGCGGCGGAGTTTTTCCGCAAAGAAAAAAACATGAACCGCAGGATATCGGAAGACACGGGAGCGGAAAGCAATCACAGGCCGAGCGTAAACGAAGACCACATTGCCGCCGTTGTAGCATCCATGTCAGGAGTACCGGTGGAAAAAGTGACGGAAAACGAAGCTGAAAAACTCTCGGTCCTCGGAATGAGGCTGAAAAAAAGGATAATCGGCCAGGACGAAGCCATAGACCGCGTTGTAAGTGCGATAAAACGCAACCGCGCCGGACTCAAAGACCCGGACAGGCCGATCGGGGCATTCATATTTTTCGGGCCTACCGGTGTCGGGAAAACCGAACTCGCCAAAGCCCTGGCAGAAGAACTTTTCGGTTCTCAGGACAACCTTGTCCGCATCGACATGGGAGAATTTTCCGAAAAATTCACCTCGTCCAGACTGATAGGCGCCCCTCCGGGATATGTCGGTTATGACAATGGAGGAGAAATGAGCGAAAAAGTACGGAAACATCCGTATTCCGTAGTACTTCTGGATGAAATCGAAAAAGCGCATCCGGACATATTCAACATGCTCCTTAAAGTAATGGATGAAGGCAGGATGACAGACAGCAACGGCAGGAACATCGACTTCAGGAACTGCATTATCATCATGACCTCAAACGCAGGCAGCCGCGAAGTACAGGAATTCGGAGCGGGCGTAGGCTACCTGAACACGGAAAACATGTCTGCCTCCAAAGGGAAAAGCATCACCGAAAGGATGATAAAAAACATTTTCCCTCCTGA
>JADIMA010000001.1 GCA_017694945.1 Candidatus Merdivivens pullicola
CGCATTGACAACAGTGACGACACCTTGCTGTACATAGTCAACTTCAACAACAATAACGGCTACGCAGTGCTTTCGGCAATGACTTCCGCAAAGAATCCGGTATTCTGCGTCACCGAATCGGGCTGCATAACCGCAGAGGACTTCAGGAAGGCCGACGAGTATTTACAGAGCCTTTCCTCCTTGGACGAGATAGAGCACGACATAGGAAGCAGAGACCCCTATATTAACGACTTGGGGGAAACTTTCGTCCCTGCAATCATTCTTTCAAGGGTATATCTGGGAGACCTTCCGATAAACTTTTCGGACGATGACGAAGAAGCCGACGACGATGATGAACCTGCAAGGCTTTACGACACTGTCGTGGTCAGTAAAGTAGGGCCATTCCTTGAAACGAAATGGACACAATGGAGTCCTTTTAACAATTTTCTAAACAACAAGGACATCCCGGCAGGCTGCGTTGCCATAGCGACCGCCCAGATACTGGCATACAATGAAGTCGCCCCCAAGGACAGTTTCGACGGACATCCTTACGACTGGGATTTGATGCAAACCGTATATAATTATAGAAATATCGGCAGTGCAGGAGAACCTGAAGCGCAAGAATTGGTATCCGTTTTTGCAAAAGAAGTCGGCAAACGCGAAAACTGCCGGATCAGATATAAAGAAGGAGGATCATCAAGATATGCCGATGGTGCCAAACGCACGTTTAAGAACTATGGATACAAGGATGTCAAGAAATATCTCGGATTCGGAAAAAAGAAACAGGAGAAAGTCATTGCACAATTAACATATGGACTGCCTGTTTACATCGACGGCCTTGACAAAAGATGGAGCGGACATGCGTGGGTAATTGACGGATTCTTTGTCAGAAACATCTACTACGCCTCGACTGGAAAATTAAAGGAACAAGAGCGTATGTTCCACTGCAACTGGGGATGGCAGGGAGCGTCCGACGGATATTACAGCCAAGGGATATTCAACACCGAGGACAGGATAGAAGAGGAAGAAACGGACACAGCGACATCTGAATATTCGCACAACTACACCTGGTGCTACCGTCCTATCACATATTCACTTTAATACACAATCGCCATGAACAATAAGATTACTGCAACTATATCCTTGTTGCTTTTTATGGTTTTCTGCACAGGCTGCCCAAGAGTGGATAAGTATTATACTTTTAAAACGCCTGAAATAACCGTGGATTACCAAGAGCAAACTGTCACATTTGAATTGGACGAAAAGAAAGAAATTCTATTTAATCTTGCATACGCAATAACTGATGACAGTACATTTTATGCCCATGAAAACGGAAATAACGACTATATTACCGGGGAATGGTTTAAAATCGATAAAAAAGGCAATGACATTTTTGTATGGGTCAGTGAAAATGACAAAAAAACAAAAAGGAATTTAAAAATAGAATGCGATGGAACTTTCATCCAACCGGTCGAACTCCATCAATTGCCAAAATGATTGGCCTTACCATGTATGGGACGACGGAAAATCAAAATAACTTCCTATTTTTGCCGTCAGAAAAACTTTTACTATGGAAGTTAGGGCAAAAAAGGCATTAGGACAGCATTTTCTGACAGACTTGTCTGTAGCACGCAACATCGCCGGGGCATTGACGGCTACCGGCGATGTGCTTGAAGTAGGGCCGGGAACAGGAGTGCTTACGCAATACCTGCTTGAAAGGCGGGACATCAACCTGAAAATGATAGAAATCGACCGCGAATCCGTGGATTATCTGCTTGGGCATTTTCCACAAGCCCACGGAAGGCTGATAGAAGGCGATTTCCTCCGGCTGAGGCTTGAAGACATCTTTGAAGGAAAATTCTGTATAATAGGCAACTTCCCTTACAACATATCTTCGCAGATTTTTTTCAAAATACTTGACCATAAGGACTCAGTCCCACAAGTAGTCTGCATGATACAGAAAGAAGTTGCCGAAAGGATTGCCGAAAAGCCGGGAACAAAAACATACGGCATCCTCTCCGTTTTCCTTCAGGCATGGTACGACATCGAATACCTTTTCACCGTAGGCGAAGGGGCTTTCAATCCTCCTCCTAAAGTAAAATCTTCAGTAATCCGGCTTACGCGGAACGGAAGGACTTCGCTCGGCTGCGATGAAAACACTTTCCGAAGCATAGTCAAAGCGGCTTTCGGCCAGAGACGCAAGACCATGCGCAATTCGCTCAAACCTTTCATTGCGGCAAAAGCCGAACGGGAACAATGGGGCGCGGAAGAAACCGCCGCATTCTCGTCAGACCCCGTATTTGACCTCCGTCCCGAAAGGCTCGGAGTGGAAGACTTCGTTGCACTCACACTGAAATTCAAATGATTGAAGACATCCTCACGCCTTATATCAGTCCGCGCTTCGCATCGGAAGAAAAATACCGTCTCGGACATGTCCGGGTCATAAATCCGCTCCCGGGACAGATAGTCCTCGGACTGCACATTCCGGACATGAAGAAAATCGCCGCCGGCCTTGCCGCATCGGAAAACCGGGACAGAATCATCCGGGATTTTGAACATGCGGCGGCAGACAGGGAACTGCGCATCCATGAAGAGAAAACCGTCTGGGGTCTGATGCTGGACAAGATGGAAGTCCCTTTGGAAGAAAGGCTCAAAATGTTCGGGAAATTCGTGCCCGCCATTGACAACTGGGCGATATGCGACACGGTTTGCGGAGAAGCGAAATGGGCCAAGGTCAAGAAAAACATGCCGGAAGAGACAAGGGGACGAATCTGGGAATGGCTAAAAGGATACTACCGCTCAGACAGAGAATTCGAAGTGCGTTTCGCCGTAGTGATGTCCATGTGCCATTTTCTTGAAAAAGAATGGCTTCCGCATATCTTCAACTCAATAGAAGCATTGGACTTCGACAGCATCCGTTCCGAATATCCTGAAACCGCCGTCAAAGGGCCGTCGCCCTATTATCTGCGCATGGGAACAGCATGGCTGCTGGCCACTGCATTGGCGAAATTTCCGGAAGAAACACGTGACTTTGCAAACCGATCTTCTCTTCCTGAAAATGTCATCAGGCTTTATAAAAGAAAAGCGAGGGAATCATTCCGTACAAGAAACGTTCCCCCGCTATAACGTACAAGTCGGAAATCTCACCCTCTCAGGTAGTAAACCACGCTCGTAACCACACGCACTTTTTTTATATAAGGCGTGTTGGCATCCCTGTCGGAAATTGAGAACTGGCCCTGCGATGCAGTCCTGATCTTGCCGAGACGGCTGCCGGAATCATCGGCAAACTTCTGGGCAGCCTCACGCGCGTTTGCGGTAGCCTCCTCTATCATTCCCGGTTTTACCGAATTGAGACCCTCGAAGAGGTAGGAAGGCTGATAAGACCAGTTGTCCGCTATTAGGGTAATGCCTTTCGTGTGCAGATCCGCAAGCCCCTCGCGCATTTCAAGCGAATTGTCAACCTTGGTGGAATAGACTGTGATAACGGATGTGATGATATACCTCATACTACGCTGGGTATAGCCCTCGGCATCCCTGTCTGAAACCTGCGGAAGAGAAACCGTTATCTCGTCATCTTCAAAACCGTAAGACTTCAGAAAATCAAGTATCACTGCGTTTTTCTCGGCAACGGAAGCATAAAGGGATTCAAGATTATTGCCGGCAACCTTGAATGCAAGAGGATAAATAACCTTGTCGGCTTTGACTTCCTTTTCACAAAGTCCCTTGACAGTGACAGTGCGGTCGTATGATTTAAGATTGGACACCGCAAGGATTATGGACACACCGAGCACGAGTGCTCCGACGACCATGCCCCATCCTTTGCCTAAAACACAACATTTATTTTCCATGACATTAAGTTTTAATGAATCATATTCCCATTTTCCGTTTCAACTCTCGGAGCAGGTCAAAAGCCTGCAAAGGAGTAATATTGTTGATGTCAACATCATTAAGCGTATCACGCAATGTCATCAGCAGCGGATCTTCCAACTGGAAAAGCGACAACTGTATCGAACCGTCTTCTTCAACCCTGCCTTCCCTGACCGTCCCTCTTTTTGAAATATCCTTGTCGGGACGGCCTTCTTCCAAAGCCTTCAAAGTCCTCTCCGCCATGATGATTACCTTGCGCGGCATTCCCGCCATGCGTGCAACATGTATTCCAAAACTGTGCGCAACACCTCCGGGAAGGAGTTTTCTCAGGAAAATCACCTGATTATCGACTTCTTTTACGGCTATATGGAAGTTTTTGACCCTGGAATAAATCTGCTCCAGATCATTCAGCTCATGGTAGTGGGTTGCAAAAAGGGTTTTTGCCCCCTTGCCGTCCTCATGGATGTACTGCACTATCGCACGTGCAATGGACATGCCGTCATAAGTAGATGTCCCTCGTCCGATTTCATCAAGCAGTACAAGAGAACGTTCGGACAGGTTGTGCAGAATCATGGCCGTTTCCGTCATCTCTACCATGAATGTGGACTCGCCACGGGAGATATTGTCCGAAGCCCCTACACGGGTGAAAATCTTGTCCGTAACACCTATTTTCGCCGAAGCCGCCGGAACAAACGAACCCACCTGGGCCATGAGGACTATCAGGGCGGTCTGCCTCAACAAAGCGGATTTACCGGCCATATTCGGCCCGGTGAGGATGATAATCTGCTGTTCGGTGTTGTCCAGATGAAGGTCGTTAGCCACATATTCTTCACCTGCCGGCATCAGTGTCTCTATAACCGGATGCCTGCCCGCCTTTATGTCCAAAGAATGGCCGCGGCTCATCTCGGGACGACAATAATTGTGTTCTATTGCCGATACCGCGAAAGACGCCAGGACGTCTATCGCCGCTATGGCATCACAGTTTTCCCGTATGACAGGAACCTTTTCCCTTATGGCCGCTATCAAATCCTGATATATGGATGTTTCCAGATTGTAAATCCTTTCCTGGGCGCCGAGTATTTTGGACTCGTATTCTTTCAGTTCCTCGGTTATGTACCTCTCCGCATTGACAAGTGTCTGTTTCCTGATCCACTCGGCCGGGGCCTTGTCCTTGTATGTATTGCGCACTTCAAGATAGTAGCCGAAAACGCTGTTGTAGCCTATCTTCAGGGAAGGTATTCCAGTCCGTTCGATTTCACGCTGCTGCAAATTCAGCAGATATTCCTTACTGTGCGCCGCAAGGTTGCGCAACTCGTCCAGTTCGGCATTGACGCCTTGCGCTATTACATCGCCCTTGCCGATTGCGGCCGCCGGTTCGGCGGCAAGGGTGCCCTCTATCAGCGACACCAGTTGTTCACAACTGTCAATCCTCCCGGTAAGCACATTCAGAGAGTCTATTCCTTTACGCGAACAAAGCGATTTTATTGGAGAACCCTGTTTCAAACCGCGTTTCAACTGCATCATCTCACGCGGGGAAATCCTTCCTGCGGCAGCGCGTGAAACTATCCTTTCAAGATCCCCTATCTCCCCTATACGCTCCCTCACCTCTGAAAGCGCATCCTTGTTTTCAATAAAATACGATACTGCATCATACCTGCCTCCCAACTGCCTGACATCCATTATCGGCATTGCGAGCCAACTCCGCAGCATGCGGCTTCCCATCGGAGAAGCGCATCTGTCCATTACATCAAGAAGCGAAACCCCGTCATGACCGGCCGATGAACTGAATATTTCCAGATTCCTTACAGTAAACCTGTCCATCCACACATAGTCATTCTCATCTATGCGCGAAATCGAGCAGATATGCCCTATGTCGCTGTGTTCCGTATGCTCAAGATAGACCAGTATCGCACCTGCCGCAGCCACCCCCACAGGTATCCTGGACACACCGAAACCTTTCAACGACTCTACGCCGAACTGTCTGGAAAGTTTACGGTATGACGACTCGTAAACAAACGCCCATTCGTCAAGGGTCGATATGTAATATTTGTCACCAAAATGTTCTCTGACACCTTTTTCATATCCACGCGGTACGAGAATCTCCTTGGGAGCAAAGGAGCCGACAAGCATCTCGGCATATTCAAGATTCCCTTGAGCAGCCTTGAATGTTCCTGTGGATATGTCCAGAAACGCCATCCCGACAGTCTCCTTGTCAAAAGCAAGGGCCGCAAGGAAATTGTTTTCACGGCTGTCGAGAAGCTGCTCATTATAGGCAACTCCCGGAGTGACAAGTTCGGTAACCCCTCTTTTGACTATTTTCTTGGTAAGTTTCGGATCTTCCAACTGGTCGCACACGGCAACCTTGTATCCGGCACGCACGAGTTTCGGCAAATACAGGTCTATCGAATGATGCGGAAAACCGGCCAGATCGACAGATGCTGCATAACCGTTGGCTCTCTTCGTAAGCACAATGCCGAGAACTTTGCTGGCCGTAACAGCATCTTCTCCGAAAGTTTCATAAAAATCCCCCACCCTGAAAAGCAGGATTGCTTCCGGATATTTTGCCTTAACCTCAAAATACTGCTTCATGAGCGGAGTTTCCACCACACCGCCGCTTTCTTTGATGATTTTTTCAGACCTACCCATACATCCACCCATATAAAAAGCGTACAAACATAGTAAAAAACGGCGGAATAACCTATATTTGCGCTGACAAACTCGAATTATTCAATTGATGAAAAGAGTCTTGATTATTACATATTACTGGCCTCCTGCAGGAGGTTCCGGAGTACAGAGGTGGCTCAAGTTTTCAAGATACCTTCCCGAATTCGGATGGGAACCCGTCATTTATACTCCGGAAAACCCTGAATGCCTTGTAAGAGATGAAAGCCTTGCAAGCGAGATAAGGCCCGGGACGGAAATAATCAGGACCCGTATAACCGAACCTTACGGCATTTACAGGAAACTTACCGGCGGACAAGGAATCGGCAAGGAAGTCAACATAGTCAGAGCATCGGAAGACAAATCGCTGATACAAAGAATATCCATGAAAGTCAGGGGCAACCTGTTCGTCCCGGATCCCAGATGCCTCTGGATAAGACCTTCCGTATCATATCTGAAAAAATATCTGAAAGACCATCCTGTCGATGCCGTTGTGACAACCGGCCCTCCCCACTCGATGCACCTCATCGGACGCGGGCTGAAACGTTCGACCGGAATAACATGGATAGCCGATTTCAGGGATCCTTGGACTGAAATATTTTATTTCAAGCACATTCCGATGTCAGCCCGCATAAGGAAAAAGCATCTGGAACTGGAAAAAAGCGTCCTTGACGAAGCGGATGCCGTGGTGGCAGTATCTCCGACAGTCCAAAAAGAGTTCATGCGCAAGACAAATACGCCTGTCGCGCTTATAACGAACGGATGGGATAAAAACGATTTCACTGAAAAAGAAGAAAGCGGATATCCTTCATTCAATATTGTACACACCGGGCTTTTTTCCGCCGACGGGAATCCCGTCAATCTATGGAAAGTCCTCGGAGAACTATGCCGGGAACAGGAAGGTTTTTCGGAAAAACTCAAAATCCGCCTTGCCGGCAAAACAGACAAGGCGATACTGGAATCAGTCAAAGCCAGCGGCCTTTCCGCCGACGACCTGGGATATGTCCGGCATGAAACCGCAGTAGAAGAACAACGCCAGGCATCGCTGCTGCTCCTTCCCCTGAGACAGGAACCCGAGTACGAAGCCGTGCTTCCGGGAAAACTGTTCGAATACCTCGCCTCCGGAAGGCCGATAATAGGCATCGGTTCTCCCAAAGGGGCGATGGCCGAAGTCCTGTCTTCAAGCGGATGCGGAAAGACATTCGGCTGGAATGATACGGCTGCATTGAAAGACGAAATACTCCGCCGGTGGAAAGAATACCGTGCAGAAGGCAAAACGAAAGACACGGACAAGACAGCCGTATTGAAATACGAAAGATCGAGGCTCACCGCCGAAATGGCCGGGCTTCTTGATTCATTGACGAAATAAAAAACATGCAATATGAGCGTAACGACTAAGAAAATCTTCACCTACGCCGGTATCATCGCGCTTTTTGCGATAATATCATTCGGCTTTGCGCCGCAACTTCTCGGCAACAAGGTCATTTTCCAACAGGACAGGATAGCATGGCTTGAAGCATCCAAAGAAACAAAAGACTATAATGCCGCACATCCGGACGACAAGACCAGATGGAGCAACTCCATGTTTTCAGGGATGCCAAACGCCACGTTTTACTCCAACACGGACGGGAACCTGCTCGGGTACATTAACCCTGTACTCGACAAATCACGCCCCGGAAGCTACCTTTTCATTTCACTCCTCGGCGGCTTCCTGCTCATGTCAGCATTCGGTTTTAAAAAAGGCCTTGCAGTAATCGGAGCAATAGCGATAACACTTTGCTCGTACAACATACAGATCATCCAGGCCGGACACAACACCAAAATGCTGGCTATTGCCTACATGCCCTGGGTGCTGGCCGCGATAGTATATGCCTATAAAGCGAGAAGTTTTCCGATGCAACTCCTCGGGGCCGCGCTTTTCGGAGTGACACTGTCGCTTCAGATACAGCCGAACCATCCTCAAATAACATATTACCTCGCCATCATCGTGCTGGCCTATGCCATAACAGAACTCATACTTTCAATCAGGAAAAAGACTTTCCGGCAGTTTGCAATGGCATCGGCGCTTCTGCTGGTACTCGGAATCTGCGGAATCGCCACGGTGTCGAACAAACTCATGCCCTTAATGGAATACACTGAATATTCCATACGCGGAGGCGACGGTCTTGAGAAAGAAGGAGAGGAAGAAGGTCTTGACCTTGAATATGCCACTGCATGGTCATACGGAATCAACGAGATGCCTAATCTCATGATTCCCAACTATAACGGAGGTTCGTCAGCCGGCGAACTCGGAAAAAATTCAGACACCTACGCCGTATTGTCACAGAGCAGCGCATGGAATCTTGACGCTGCCATGAAAAGCCTTCCGCTCTACTGGGGGCCCCAGCCTTTCACCGTCGGGCCGATGTACCTCGGAGCAGTAATAGTGATGCTTGCCCTGCTCGGACTGATTATCTCCAAGGACCGGAGAAAATGGTGGCTGCTCGCCGTATCGCTGTTCGCCATCCTCCTTGCATGGGGTTCGCACATCATGGGATTCACAAAAATCATGTATGAAACCCTTCCGTTCTACAACAAGTTCAGGACTGTATCAATGGCCCTCGTCATCCTGCAGATTACAACTCCGCTGCTTGCAGTCATGGGACTTGCCGAATTCCTGAAAGACAGGAAGAAAAACATGAAGAGCCTTTACACTGCTGCCGGAATCACAGCCGGAATAGCCCTGCTCGTATGTATCTTCCCCGGCATCGCCGGAAACTTCACAAGTGCCGCCGACATGCAATACGGCGAACAACTGGCTTCGGCTCTGCGCGCGGACAGGATATCACTGTTGAGAAACGATGCCCTCCGGACTGCCGCACTGATAATAATAGCCGCCGGGATAATGCTTTTCGTCCCTGAAAAAAAGAAAAATTACAGTTACGTCCTCATGGCAGCCCTTGTAATCTTCGATCTCTGGGGAATAGACAAAAGATATCTTAACGAAAACCATTTTATCGACAAAACCGATTTCGAGGCCCAACTCAGACAAAGACCTGTCGATGCGTTCATCCTTCAGGATCCGGAACCATATTACAGGGTAATAGACCTGAGCAGCGATATCTTCAACGACTCGTTCGCAAGTTATTACCATAAAAACATCGGAGGCTACAGCGCGGCAAAACTCAGCAGCTACCAGAATATCATAGACAAATACCTTGTCAACGAAATAAACGGCATATACGGGGTCATCGGGCAATGCAATACTATTGAAGAACTCCAGCAGCGCCTGCCTTATTCACCGGTGCTTTCAATGCTCAATTGCAAATACATCATCCTTGACGGCGAGATGCCACCTGTCACCAACCCTTGGGCGCAGGGGAACGCATGGTTCGCCGGCAAAACGGTTCATGCCGGTTCCGCTGCCGATGCTTTGGGAATGCTGGACAAAATAGACCTCCGCAATGAAGCCGTCATAACAGGCGGTTCAGGACAGGAAACCTTGCAGGACAGCACTTCGACAGCCAAAGGCACCATTGTGCTTACCGGTTACTCGCCGAAGAGGCTCGTGTATGCCTCGGATTCACAGGAAGGAGGACTTGCGGTCTTCAGCGACATCTATTATCCTGCCGGATGGAAGGCATATATTGACGGCATTGAGACCGAAATCAAATGTGCTGACTATCTGTTAAGAGCCATAGACATCCCGGCCGGACAACATGAAATAGTCTTTGAATTCGAACCGCAGTCCTACATCAAAGGGGACAGGATAAGTCTGACAACATCGGCAATCATCATTCTCGTGCTTGCCGGAGCGATTGTCGCCGTCATCATGGGCAAACGCGCCCAAAGACCTCAAAATTGAAAATAAGCCCGCTTTCCTCATCCTTCATCTCGGGGGATGAGGAAAGTATTTTCCACTCTTCAGAAGCAAATTCTGGAAAATAAGTATCGGCATCATTTATTTCCGCATGCACGTGCGTAAGATATATCATATCGGCATACTTCATCGCCTGGGCATAAACGCTGCCTCCGCCTATTATGAAAACTTCCTTTTCAGCATCTTGAATGCACTTCTCCAGGGCTTCCACCAGGGAAGACACGCATTCTATTCCGTCAACACCCGTCAGGCCGCCGGCTGACGGATCCCGGCTTATCACAATATTCCTCCTTTTAGGCAACGGACGGCCTATGGATTCGAAAGTGCGTCGTCCCATAATTACTGTATGGCCGGAAGTGGTTTTTTTAAAATACTTCAAGTCCTCGGACAGATGCCAAGGCATGTCGTTTCCACGGCCTATGGCGAGATTGTCCGCTGCCGCCACAATGATATTGACTTTAAGAGTTCTGTAAGGCATAAGATATTTTTACATTATTTTTCTTTTTTACTCCGGTACTTTTGGTCAGGATGTCGCCTTACTTGAGGATAAAGCCGTTCTAACAAATTGTCCATTTTGGGCAAGACTTCATTGGTTATATATCTCTTGCTGCGGTGTAAAAATACTGCTATTTCTTCCGCAGTACGCCATTCTGTACAAAAAGCCACAATCTTTTGAATCATTTCATCACGCAACATCCGCTTGGGCATAATGCCTTCCGCTTGCAAGGTTTCTGCCCCGGCTTGCAAGGTTTCTGCCCCAACTTGCAAGGTTTCTACCCCGGCTTGCAAGGTTTCCGCCCCGGCTTGCAAGGTTTCGCATTCTTTTCCTTCAAGTAGTTCACTCAACCGCTTATCAAAAGTATCAATACTGTATCTCATCGTATTGTATATTTACACCGCCACCGGGGCTTTTATTGCCGGCCACGGATCATAGCCCTCAAGCGAGAAATCTTCATATCTGAATGAAAATATGTCCTTTACATCAGGATTTATCCGCATTACCGGAAGATTGCGCGGCTGTCTTGAAAGTTGCAGGTCAACCTGGTCGAAATGATTCAGGTATATGTGCGCGTCACCGAAAGTATGCACGAAATCCCCGGCCTTGTAGCCGCAAACCTGGGCCATCATCATGGTCAGCAACGCATAGGATGCTATGTTGAAAGGCACTCCGAGAAACAGATCCGCACTTCTCTGATAAAGTTGGCAGGAAAGTCTGCCGTCTGCCACGTAAAACTGGAAAAGCGTATGGCACGGAGGAAGGGCCATGCGGTCAACTTCGGCCACATTCCATGCAGAAATTATATGACGGCGGGAGTCCGGATTGCGTTTCAACGAATCAACGACCGCGGACAACTGGTCTATCACAGAACCGTCAGGGGCAGGCCATGCGCGCCACTGATGCCCGTAAACAGGGCCGAGATCACCGTTCTCATCCGCCCATTCATCCCAAATAGAGACCCCGTGATCATGCAGATACTTGATATTGGTATCCCCGGAAATGAACCACAGCAACTCATATATGATAGAACGCAGATGCACTTTCTTCGTAGTAAGGAGAGGAAAACCCTCGGAAAGATCGAACCTCATCTGATATCCGAAAATGCTTTTCGTCCCCACGCCGGTACGGTCGTGTTTCAAGACACCATGTTCTTTTACCTGGCGGAGCAAATCCAAATACTGTTTCATCGGGTATAAAATCTAAATATTATCAATTCATTGAATTCTTCTTCCGGCCTCAATACCGTAGTAGGAAAATCAGGATGGTTCGGAGAGTCCGGAAGATGCTGGCATTCCAATGCCACTCCATAATAGTCGTGGTATTCCGAGCCTCCTCGGCCTTTCGGGCAACCGTTCAGCCAATTGCCAGTATATACTTGTATTCCCGGCTGGGTGGTCAATACTTCCAGCACCCTGCCCGACTGCTGCTCCTCAAGTCTCGCCGCGAAATTCAACTGGCCGGGCTGTCCGTCAATTATCCAGCACGAATCATAACCTTTGCCAGCCTTCAATGCAGGGAAATCCAGATCTATATCACGACCGATTGCCTTAGGTTCAGTAAAATCCATAGGTGTCCCTGCCACCGTGGCTATTTCACCGGTGGGAACAAGGTCGGAATCCGTCACTACAAAATCCGATGCATTCAGAGTAAGTTCATGCCCCAATATGTCTCCTTTCCCTTCGCCT
Source organism: Candidatus Merdivivens pullicola (assembly GCA_017694945.1). Taxonomy (GTDB): domain Bacteria; phylum Bacteroidota; class Bacteroidia; order Bacteroidales; family UBA932; genus Merdivivens; species Merdivivens pullicola. The sequence goes on from JADIMA010000001.1 coordinate 12,551, forward strand.
TTAAGATTGAAATAGGCATGATTGGTAAGATTGATTATTGTCGGTTTGTCACTATGCGCCCTAAGACTCAACACAAGGCTGCAATCATCATCCCATTCATAACGGACAAGCACCTCTACATTGCCGGGGTATCCGTTTTTACCGTCAGGGTCTTCCAGAAGAAATTCCACACCGTCTTCCGACACGCGCCCCTTCCATATCCTGTCGGCATATCCCCCTGGGCCGCCATGCAACTGAAAAGCAGCCTTGTCGGAAAGAAGCCTGTATTCTTTCCCGTCAAGTATGAATTTCGCGCCTGCTATCCTGTTGGCATATCTTCCGGGAATCTTGCCCATGCACGGGCCGTCGTTGAAATAATCCTCCGCTCTGGAATATCCCAAGGCTACATTAGCCATCTTCTCGTCCTTGTCGGGAACATTGATTTCCACTATCCCCGCACCGATTTCGGAAAGCACCACCGATGCCCCGACAGCGTTAGTCATCTTATAAAGATGTATTTCTTCACCCTCCGGCCCCTTAGCCCAAGGGAGTGTTTCTATTGTTTTCATATAAAATCTTTTTATTGAGTCATCATATTTGTTATGATGCACATTTTCATCAGTTCTTCCTCTTTCTTGCGCTTCTCTTCCTCAATCTTATCCCTGATTTCTTCATCTTTGACAGGTTGAACATTTACATCTTTTGCACTTTGTTCCATAATAAAATTCTTTGTTCAAAAATAATAAAAATTTTAGAAGCTGTTTAAAATTTTTCAAAAGTTCTTTGTGACATCATTTCGGCATGTTTCCGCCAATTTTTATCGTAAAATAGTGCTGCTATTCTCCTCAAAAAACAGCAAAAACCTGCACAAAAGCCTGTCTCAAATGTTCTGAGAAAAAATTTTAAACAGCTTCTAAACGATTATCCGCAAAAATACCCCTTGAAGAATAACCGGGTACGCCTTCTATGGGCCACGCCCCGACTTAATTTAAAAATGTCGCAACATATTGATAGATAGTTAATTGCTATTGTAACAATATTTTATAAGTGTGGATTCTGAGGGGTCAGGAAGCCCTTGAAATCCACACTTGTTTTTAGTGGTGCGTGTTATTTATCCCTGATTCACAATGGGTTGTATAAACAAACGTTAAGTCGGGGCGTGGCCCATAGAATGGGTAAGGAGGAGGTTACGGATAATCATAAATTGTATAAGAAAGTGTTTCTAAAGTCATTGCGTTTCTATAGATTTCTCCGTATATTTGTCCACACATTCTGTATGTCCTGTTTCCCAAGGGGAAGGCAGGCACGGCAGTTCATCTTCAGCCCCGCCCTGTCGCACCGAAAAGCGGGTAAAACACACAATGATAATATCACCGACTAAAAAACAGAAGAAAATGAAAAAGTACCTACTGATCCTCATGTCTTTTGTTCTAATCATGGCTGCCTCCTGCACAAAAGAGACAATGACTGAAAATCCTGACAGAAAAAGTGTCGGCACCGAGGCATCAAACAAGACCAAGGCACTGGACTATCTGGACAGACTTCTTGAAGACCTGTACGGGGAAACCAAATCGGGCATCCCCGAGTACAACCCCGACAATGTAGAGGCACTGACGGCGGGTCAAATATGCCCGACCAAAAGCAATACTGTCCCGCGCATTGACAACAGTGACGACACCTTGCTGTACATAGTCAACTTCAACAACAATAACGGCTACGCAGTGCTTTCGGCAATGACTTCCGCAAAGAATCCGGTATTCTGCGTCACCGAATCGGGCTGCATAAC
>JADIMA010000084.1 GCA_017694945.1 Candidatus Merdivivens pullicola
CCTCTTTCTTCTTGCTTCCATCATTCATCGCAAGAATTCTTTTCTCAAGGGCTTCTTGAATATATGGACCTTTTCTTAATGAACGACTCATAATCTCTATACTTTTATTCCGTTATTTTTTCCTTCTTTCAATAATAAACTTATTTGAAGTGCTCTTAGGATTGCGAGTCTTGTAACCTTTAGCAGGAATACCTTTGCGTGAACGAGGATGTCCTCCGGATGCACGTCCTTCACCACCACCCATAGGGTGATCTACCGGGTTCATTACGACACCGCGGTTGCGAGGCCTGCGTCCGAGCCATCTTCTACGACCGGCTTTTCCATGAGACTCCAAATTGTGATCAGGATTGGACACTGTTCCGACTGTCGCGCGGCATGTTACCAGAACCATCCTTGTCTCGCCTGAAGGGAGACGGAGTACCGCATACTTGCCTTCGCGGGCAGCCAACTGAGCGTAAGTTCCTGCAGAACGCGCCATAGCGGCACCCTGGCCAGGACGAAGTTCAATGTTGTGAACAAGTGTACCAAGCGGAATTTCAGCAAGAGGCAGAGTGTTGCCCATTTCAGGAGCCACGCCCGGGCCTGAAGAGATAACCTGTCCTACTTTAAGTCCGTTAGGAGCGATGATGTATCTTTTTTCACCATCTTCATATACTACGAGTGCTATACGCGCGCTACGGTTAGGATCGTACTCGATTGTCTTCACAGTAGCGGTGCAATTGTCCTTGTTGCGACGAAAATCGATAATACGATACATCCTTTTATGACCGCCGCCGATATAGCGCATCGTCATCTTACCCTGATTGTTACGTCCTCCCGATTTGCGGAGAGGTTCCAAAAGGGATTTTTCAGGAACAGTGCAGGTAATGTCGTCAAATGCACTGATTACTTTATTTCTCTGACCGGGAGTTACCGGTTTGAATTTTCTTACTGCCATCTTCCTTAAATGTTACTGTAGAAATCTATTTTGTCTTCCCCGGCCAGTGTCACATAAGCTTTCTTGAAGTGGTTGGCGCGGCCTCTTATAAGTCCCTCTTTTGTATAACGGGACTTTTTCTTACCGTGATAATTAAGGGTATTGACGTCTTTCACAACGACACCGTACAATTTTTCTACGGCTTCTTTGATTTCTATCTTATTGGCATCGCGATCGACGAAAAATCCGTAACGGTTCAACTTTTCGCCCAGAACCGTCATTTTTTCCGTTACTATTGGCTTAAGTATAATTCCCATGATTCGTCTATTTTAGCATCTGATACGTGAAACAAGAACATCCTGTACGCCATCAACGAGAACGAGTGAATTCGAATTCATAATCGCGTAAGTGTTGATTTCGTCAACAGAAATGACCCTTATCTCAGGAAGGTTGCGAGATGACAGGTAAATATTCTTGGAATTTTCCGGAAGCACTACGAGCACCTTCCTGCCATTGGCCTTGATGTTGTCAAGGATACGGAGGAATTCCTTGGTCTTAGGGGCTTCCATTTCAAACTGTTCAAGCAGGGTTATGGCATTTTCCCTTGCCTTGTAAGAAAGCGCAGAGAAACGTGCAAGCTGCTTTACTTTCTTGTTGAGTTTTGTACGGTAGTCGCGAGGAACCGGTCCGAAAACACGGCCACCGCCTACGTAAATATTGGACTTGAGGCTGCCGTGACGTGCACCGCCGGAGCCTTTCTGGCGAATCACCTTCTTGGTGCTGTGGGCATTCTCATGACGGTTCTTAACCTTGTGGGTACCCTGTCTCTGGTTGCCGAGGTACTGCTTGACATCGAGATAAATAGCATGGTCGTTAGGTTCAATGCCGAAAATCCTTTCATCAAGAACCACCTTCTTTCCAGACTCTGTTCCGTCGATTTTGTAAACTGACAATTCCATCGATTAGTCCTCCACAATTACATAAGAATTCCTAGCGCCGGGAACGGAACCTTTTACAACAAGAAGGTTGTTCTCCGGTATCACTTTAATAACTTCAAGGTTGAACACTTTCACGCGTTCATTACCTGTGTGGCCCGCCATGCGCATACCCTTGAAGACCCTTGAAGGCCATGAAGAAGCGCCGAGCGAACCAGGGTGACGGAGTCTGTTGTGCTGGCCGTGGGTCTGGCCGCCTACTCCCTGGAATCCGTGACGTTTTACTACGCCCTGGAAACCTTTACCTTTAGAGGTACCTACAACATCGACATACATCCCCTCGTTGAAGATGTCAGCCACGGTAAGCTGATCGCCGAGTTTGAGTTCCTGAGCGAAATCCGCCTTGAATTCGACGAGTTTGCTCTTTGGAGTGGTACCTGCCTTCTCAAAGTGTCCTTTGAGTGCCTTGCTGGTACGTTTTTCTTTCTTTTCGCCATAGGCAAGCTGCACGGCGGTATAACCGTCCCTTTCAATCGTGCGCAGCTGCGTAACAACACACGGACCAGCCTCAATAACGGTGCATGGGATATTTTCGCCATTGGCACCGAAAACGGAAGTCATTCCGATTTTCTTTCCTATTAATCCAGGCATTGGTTTGTTAATTAATTGTTAATCAATAAAATATACACTCCGCATACTTTTTGCGGGTTGCAAATATACGACTAAATTTTTAATTTCCAATACATTATCGGCTATTTTCCTAAAAAATTCAAAATTTCGGGGACATGCCTATATTGTACATCATGAACGCATAAATGTCTGCCATCTCGTCCATTACTTTGGAAACAGGCTTTCCGCCGCCGTGCCCGGCATTGGTGTCAATCCTGATGAGTTTCGGAGCATCGCCTGTATCCGACCACTGGAGCTGGGCCGCATATTTGAATGAATGGGCAGGGACTACGCGGTCGTCATGATCGGCAGTCGTCACAAGGACGGCCGGATATTCGGTGCCGTCATTGGCGATATTGTGCAGAGGAGAATAAGACTTGAGGTATTCGAACATCTCCCGGCTGTCATCGACAGTGCCGTAATCCGGAGCCCAGTTCCATCCGATGGTGAAGAGATGGTAGCGGAGCATGTCCATTACGCCCACGCGCGGAACAGCCGCACGGAAGAGTTCCGGAGCCTGGTTCACGCACGCCCCAATGAGCAGCCCTCCGTTGGAACCTCCCATGATGCCTATCCTGCCTTTCTGCGTATAATTGTTGGCCACCATGTATTCGGCAGCAGAGATAAAGTCATCGAATACGTTCTGCTTGTTCATCTTGGTACCGGCTTCATGCCACTGCTGCCCGTATTCGTTGCCGCCCCTCATGTTGACCTGCACATACACGCCGCCATTTTCTATGAACGGAATATAGTTGGTGGAGAAAGACGGATAGAGGGAGATGCCGAAACCGCCGTAGCCTGTCATGATTACCGGATTGTTCCCGTTGAGTTCAAGCCCTTTCTTATAAACAAGATACATCGGGACAGGCGTGCCGTCCTTGGAAGTGAAAAACACCTGTTTCGTTTCATACTGAGCATTGTCGAAGCCTACCTCCGGAGAATAATAAAGCGATGACGAATCGTTCCCGGCATCATACCTGTAAATCGCCCCCGGAACGGTGAAAGAAGTGAACGAATAGAAAATCTCATCACTGTCTTTGGAACCTGAAAGCGAAACAGCCCCGGCCCCAGGCAAGGCCACCTCCTTCATGCCCTTGCCGTCAAGTCCGGCCACATACACATGGTTGGAAACATCCTTGTCATACACCAGGAACAACCTCCCGTCCATCACAGATGCGGACGAAAGTACCCATTCCCGCTCCGGAACGATTTCTTTCCAGTTTTCAACAGAAGGGGCGGCCAGCGAAGCCTCCATCACACGGTAGCGCGGTGCGCCATAGTTGGTATAAAGGAATATCCTGTCTCCTTCCGTTGCTATCAGATAATACCAGTGGTCGTAATCGGAAACCATCGGGACAAAACCTTTTTCTTTGTGTTTCAAATCCATTACACTGAGAAGGTTGCCTGAGCCCATGCCGTCCGAATAAAGGAAGAGCATGCTTTCATCGTCCGAAACCGACACGGTATAAAAACGTTTCGGGAAATCCTTGTTTTCATAGAACACCTTGTCTTCGGACTGAGGAGTCCCGAGTTTGTGGTAATATACCTTATGTCCTTCATTGATTGCAGAAAACTCCTTTCCCTTCTCGGGAATACCGTAGGCGCTGTAAAAGAAACCGTCGCCATACCATTCCGCGCCTGAAAACTTGCACCATTCGATATGGTCTGGAAGCAGTTCGCCGGTAAGCGGATCCATCACGAAAATCTCCGACCAGTCCGAACCGTTGCGCGAAACCGTATATGCCATGTATTTTCCGTTTTTGGAAAAATATATGCCAGTCAAAGCGACAGTGCCTTCATCCGAAAAGGTATTGGGGTCAAGAAGCACCGTGCCTTTCATGTCGGAAAGGCTGTCAGAACGGTAAAGCACGCTCTGGTTCTGCAGACCGTCGTTGCGGAAGAAATAATATTTTCCGTTCTTCTTCATTGGCGCACCGGTCTTTTCATAATTGTAAAGAGCCATGAGCCTTTCTTTCAGGGCCGCACGGAAAGGAATGGCATCGAGGTACTTCCTCGTAACGCTGTTTTCTTCGGAAACCCATTTTTTCACGGCATCCGAAGTGTCATTTTCCATCCACCTGTAAGGATCTGCAACAGTATCGCCGTAATATACGTCGAAAACACCGGTCCGTTCCGCTACCGGATAAGTCTTTGGGGCGCGGGGGCCGCATGCGGTAGCAAGCACACAAGCCATAAGAATCGCAATCTTGTTTTTATACATAATTCCACTTAATTGATGTTTCAAGGCAAACAGAGCGCAAAAATAAGAAATTTTCACTATATTCGCACTTGCTGTCACTGCAAAAGACCTTATTAACTGAATTTTACGACATGAACATACAGAACCATTATCCCCTTAGAAACAACAACACTTTCGGCATGGACGCGATTGCCGACTGCTACATAGAATACGACACAAGGCCGGAACTCCTCCAGATAATCCGGATGGCCAACAAGGGCATGATTCCACGGCCGCTGCTCCATATAGGCAGGGGCAGCAACATACTTTTCACCGGGGACTTCCACGGGACGGTGCTAAGATCGAAGATCACGGGCATAGACCGTATCGACGGGGCTGCAATGCTGAAAGTCGGAGCCGGGGTCAACTGGGAAAGCCTGTGCGACTTCTGTGCAAAAGAGGGAATATGGGGGATAGAAAACCTGTCCACCATCCCGGGAGAAGTAGGGGGAGCCGTCGTGCAGAACATCGGAGCATACGGAGTGGAACTCAAGGACGTGATATACAGCGTGGAGGCATACTCGCTGACAACGGGAGAGAGGAAAATCTTCAACAACAACGAATGCAAGTTCGGCTACAGGAAAAGCGTTTTCAGCACCCAGTACAGCGACTGGGCGGTAGTGACAGCCACTTTCAACCTTTCGTACAACCCAAGGCCGAACATCGAATACGGAGAACTCAGGAAAGTAATAGCCGGATACCACCACCGCAAACCGGAACAGGTGGATATCAGATACGTGACCCAGATGGACATCCGCGAAGCCATCATAGAGATAAGGAGTGCAAAACTCCCGGATCCGGAAAAAATCGGAAGCGCCGGCAGTTTTTTCAAAAACCCTTATGTAGAGCAGTCCGTATATGAAAACATAGCCCGTGAGTTCCCTGATGCGCCGCACTATCCACAGCCTGACGGAAGGATAAAACTTTCAGCCGCATGGCTGATTGACAAATGCGGATGGAAAGGCGCCGTCCACAAAGGAGCATGCTGTTATGAGAAACAGCCTCTCGTCATAGTCAATACCGGGCATGCCAAGGCCTCGGACATCATCGAACTGGCACATGAGATACAGGTATCGGTCGCCAACCGCTTCGGGGTGGAACTGAAACCTGAAGTAAAATACATCTAAGGACATGGCATCTTTTGTAATCGAAGGCGGCAACAGACTTAAAGGCACAATCAAGCCTCAGGGGGCGAAAAACGAAGCCCTGCAAGTAATATGCGCCACGCTGTTAACCCCCGAGGAAATCATAATAGACAACGTGCCCGACATCCTCGACATCAACAACCTCATATCCCTTTTGAGTGAAATGGGTGTGAAAGTGACGAGGCTGGGCAAGGAAAGTTACAGTTTCAAGGCAGAGAACATCGACATGTCCTATGTCGAGAGCAAAGAATTCGCAAAAAGGTGTTCTTCTTTAAGAGGCTCCGTAATGATAGTCGGCCCGCTGCTCGCCCGCTTCGGAAAAGCAAGTTTTGCAAAACCGGGAGGGGACAAAATAGGAAGACGCCGTCTGGACACGCATTTTTCGGGAATGTGCAATCTCGGAGCGAAGTTCCGCTATGACGAGCCAACAGGGACTTACCGGTTCGAATGCCCCAGACTCAAAGGATGCTACATGCTCCTCGACGAAGCCTCTGTTACGGGAACGGCCAACATCGTAATGGCGGCGACGCTTGCCGAAGGCACCACAACGATTTACAACGCCGCGTGCGAACCATACGTACAGCAATTGTGCAGAATGCTCAGCGGCATGGGCGCACGCATCGACGGCATAGGCTCCAACCTGCTGAGGGTGACAGGCGTGAAAGAACTCCACGGGACAAGGCATGTAATGCTTCCCGACATGATTGAAGTCGGAAGTTTCATCGGCATGGCCGCAATGAACGGCGACGGAGTGACCATAAAGGATGTTTCATACAAAGATCTGGGAATAATCCCGGACAGTTTCCGCCGCCTCGGCATCACCGTCGAACAAAGCGGAGACGACATATTCATCCCCGAACACGCCAATTACCGTATTGAGACTTTCCTCGACGGCTCGATAATGACCATTTCTGACGCGCCCTGGCCAGGACTTACGCCGGACTTGCTGAGCGTGATGCTGGTTGTCGCGACACAGGCCCAGGGAAGCGTGCTGATACACCAGAAAATGTTTGAAAGCCGCCTGTTTTTCGTTGACAACCTGATAGACATGGGAGCCCAGATCATCCTCTGCGACCCGCACAGGGCGGTAATCATCGGTCACGACCATCGCATAAGACTGCGCGCAAGGAAGATGTCATCTCCCGACATAAGGGCCGGTATTGCCCTGCTGATTGCTGCCATGGGGGCCGAAGGCACCAGCACGATCGGCAACATAGAACAGATCGACCGTGGCTACCAGGACATTGACAAAAGGCTCAATTCATTAGGAGCGAACATCATCCGAATAGGGTAACAGATAGCCCTCGTATTCTTCCCTGTTCCCGGCCGAAACATCCTCGTCATCAAGCATGTGCGCCAGGGCGTAGTCCCTTGTCGCCGATGCCGCTATCAGTCTGTTCATTTCGGAAACGGCGTCATCCCTGCGACGCATTATCTCTTCCGGCGACAGACCGAGATAGAACATCCTGCACTTGAACCATGCATTCTTGTATGCAGGATAGTTGTCATACAGGTGCGTCAAAGCCTTATCCACACTTTCCACATCGGAGATTTCACCTGCGACTATCTTTTTTACCATGTCATTCACGGCCCCGCACGGAGCAGGAAGCCCCGACATGTCGAACCACTTGTCGTAATCCCATGATTCGCCGGAAATCGATTCGCGGGATGCGGCATCATACCGCCGCGAATACACTAAAGCGTCTCCCAATGCTATCGCTATGGCCATTGAATAATACTTTATACCGTTAACCACGGCATCATACGTCATATAAAGGCCGTCTATCACAAAATCTCCCTTGTCGAGCACATCTATGCGTATCCCGTCAACCTGAGGGACATCGGCCAAAGCCCTTTCCAGCACAGCCTTGGCATTAATCATACTGTCACAGATAGACGGAAGGAACATGTCATAGACAACCTTGTCCCTTCCCTTGCTTTCCGGACGCCTGTCCCGCTTGTGCCATTTGGCCACATCCCTGAAAAGCCCCACTCCCGACAGCACCGCACCGGGCATACAATACGTATATCCTTTCTTGTCAATCAGATATGAAAACGGGAATCTTGACGAATCCCTGTGACGGTGATGCCTGCCTATAATAAGAGAATATTCGCCCACATGCGCAGGAAGCATCAGGTATGAATCAGACCCCATCTTGCAGCCCCTTTCAAGTATTCCGTAGTGGCGCGGCCCCAACTGATATAGATGGTTGCTGTGATTCGCGCCGCTGCCAGCATTGAAAAACGAGTACATTCCTCCTATCAGCAATATCGACTTGTGGTGCGCCACGGAATGGGGCCCGGCGAACGCCGCACAAATCTCGCCGTTTTCAAAATGACAGTTGCTGAAAATAAGAGAATCCTTCGCGCAATAATGGGAGTCTATTATGACGGCCTCCCCGACAAAGGTATCCATCACTTTCGAACCCCCCTTCACACTGCTCAGGGCCGAAAGCACAAAATTTTCCATAATCACGCCGTACCCCACGGTGCAGCCCGCCTCGATTGTCCCGTTCCTGAGCTTGGCGGCTCCGTCAATCCAGACATTGTCAGCAATATCTATGCTGTCAACGGTCATCGAGCCCGAAACGACAGTATCGTTGCCGATGCGCCCCCGGTCGGAGCGGCGGGATTCCGTAACGGCATTCACCATCCTGTCCAGAGCCGACTGGAAATCGTCTTTTCTGTCGAACACCGCAAGCCACGCATACGAAGAAGACATGCCCGGGAAGATTTTCACTGTCTTTCCCCCTGTTTCATCCAGCACCGACACCGGCGAGCCGCTTCCGAACACGCTTCCGGAACGGGTATATACAGTACCGCAATCGAAAATACACGCCCTGTCCCCGATATCGTAACGCGAAATGTAACCGCCTATATTGTATATAAGTACATCATCTCCTACAACAACATCGTTCAAGGCGGCATTGTAAATCCCGGAATGAATGCTGAATCCCCCGCGCATTTCACGAACCGTCTTGAAACCTCCGATGCGGACGGTACCGGAGAACCTGCAATTTTTAACATATTCAGGGCTGAAACCGTCGCCGACCGACACCTTCCCCCAATCGGGACATGAATTTCCTCCACGGAGCAACAAATCTATCTCCTCTGTTGTAAGATTTCGGTAATTCATACGTAATTATTTAAAATTCATGATTTTTTAAAGAAAAAACCGTTATATTTGTTAGTTGCAAATATATAAAACTTTCATATCATGTTTGACAAAGAAATCTATAAAGCACGCCGCGAGGCTTTGAAAAAAAGCATGAGCGGCGGCATAGCCGTTTTTCCCGGCAATTCTGAAGCACCGGAAAACTATCTTTCAAACCAATACAGATTCCGCCAGGACAGTTCATTCCTGTATTTTTTCGGAATAGACGAACCCGATTTCGCGGCAGTCATAGACTTTGACTCGGGCGAGGAAATCATCTTCGGCAACGATGTAAGCATCGACGATATCATCTGGATGGGGCCCCAGCCTTCCGTGACATCAAAGGCCGAGAAAGTCGGAATCAGCGACAGCCGTCCTTTCAAGGAACTGTTCAAGGTCGTTGGAGAGGCCGTAGCAAAGGGGCGCATGGTGCATTTCCTTCCGCCTTACAGATACTACAACATGCTCCTGCTTTCCGAACTGCTGGGAATACCTTGCACGAAAAACGGCAACGACACGAGAAAGATGCTTGCGGAACGTTCTTCAAAAGAACTCACCAAGGCCGTCATAGCCCTGAGGCTCATCAAGGAACCTTGCGAGATAGAAGAAATAGACAAAGCATGCGACATAGGATATGAGATGCATTATGCCGCAATGAAAGCAGCAAGGCTCGGCATGAAGGAACAGGAACTCGTAGGCCTGATGGAAGGCATTACCGTATCCAAGGGATGGGGGCCTTCTTTCGCCATCATACTGTCCCAGAACGGAGAGACCCTGCACAATCACATGCACCACCAGTACCTGACAGAAGGAAGGCTATTCGTAATAGATGCAGGAGCGGAAAGCAACACGCACTATGCTTCCGATTTCACCCGCACGCTGCCGGCTTCCGGAAAATTCACTCAAAAGCAGAAAGAAATCTATACGATTGTATCGGATGCCAACAATCTCGCCGTTGAAATGGCAAGACCCGGAATCACATACAGGGAGGTGCATCTGGCCACCGCAAGGCTGATGCTCGAAGGACTCTCTTCGGTCGGAATCGTAAAGGGAGACCTTGACGAGATGGTGGAAAAGGGAGTGATGGGCCTGTTCCAGCCTCACGGTCTTGGACACAACATGGGCCTTGACGTACATGACATGGAGGATCTGGGCGAAGACCTTGTGGGTTACGACGAAGACCAGGTGCGTTCCAAACAACTGGGTCTCGGTTCCCTGAGGATGGCCAGAAGGCTGAAGCCGGGGCATGTCATAACTGACGAACCGGGAATCTATTTCATACCTGCCCTCATCGAGAACTGGAAAGCCGCCGGCACGAATGCGGAATTCATCAACTTCGACATCCTTAAAAAGGAATATTATGATTTCGGAGGAATCAGAATCGAAGACGACCTGCTCATCACCGCCGACGGATGCAGGGTGCTCGGAAGCAGACGCCTGCCTCATACGGTAGCAGAAGTGGAGAAAGAGATGGCCCGTTAAACCACACGTTCATGGTCATCACAGACATTCTGGCGGTAATACTCGGTCTGGCGGGAATTGCAGGTTGCATACTTCCCGCCCTGCCGGGCCCGCCATTGAGTTGGGCGGGGCTGCTCCTGCTCTATTTTTGGGGCGGCACGAACGGGAAAGGCGACGACATGTCACTGACGATACTGCTCGTCATGCTCGGCCTGACCGTCATAGTAAGCATACTCGACTATGTTATTCCGGCAAAACTGACAAAGGTCACCGGCGGTTCCAGCGCATCCGCACGCGGCGCCATGGCAGGCCTGCTCATAGGCATCGTATTTACTCCCATAGGAATGCTGCTCGGAACCTTCCTCGGAGCATTGCTTGCCGAGGCGCATTACACCGACAAGCCGCTTTCAAAATGCCTTTCGGCCGCTTTCGGGACATTTCTGGGAACTATGTTGGGAACCGGCCTGAAAATGATAGTCTCGATTGTGATATTTGTCTATATCATCATTTACCTTTAGACCGCCCACGTCGCAATACCGTTTTCGGAGAACCGCGAATCAAAGAAGTTTCCGGATAATATATTCGGATATGAAAAATTTTTCCGGCGGAATACGGTAACGCCCTCCGGGCAGTGGCGCCAGAAGCCCTTCGCGCACCAGAGGGGCCGCGACGGAAACAGGCACCTCCGCCCCTCCGGCCCATCT
>JADIMA010000006.1 GCA_017694945.1 Candidatus Merdivivens pullicola
CGGAAGTTTGACATCAAGAATGATGTTTTCAAGGTAGAAAGGAATCCGGCCGATGACGAGAAACTGGTACTGACCATAAACAAGCAACCGATTGGCGAATGGTTCAAGGAGCAATACGACAAACTCCGACAATCATTACGTCAGCCTATACAGCCGAAAAGGAGCCAAGGAATGAAACTATAAACAATAATGGCGATCGTATAATTTCAATGAAGGTCGCCGTCTTTTTTATATTATTGACTATTTGTTAAGCGAGAACAATTATTGAGGGTATATTATTGATTATATGTATGACTATACTGAATAACATTCCGTGTTTTATTCTTGCGTATCCATATAATATAGATCCAGGAATCTTGGCACAAGCATAACAAACAACATACAACCACTGTGACACATCTAAAGTCTGATGGCTGTAATTAGCTATATGCAACATAGCGAAAAGGATTGCTATTGAATAGAAGAAATCCTTGAATCGTACTTGCAGAAGCCATTTGCCCCCAATGAGGTTTATGACAGCTGATGAAATTATTGCGAATACTATTCGGCATAATAGATGTTCCGAATAGAGTCCTCCTGCGAAAATTGCCGAAAACATAAAGGCTATTACGGCTACCGATGTGTAGAGATTAAATCTGCTTCTTTTCAATGGTAATCTGAATCCAAGTTCTTCTATTATTGGAGGTACAATAATCAGAAAGCATAGAGGAAAAACAGATTTATCAGATGTCATTGCAGGCAAATCAACTCCTGCAATGATAAATACGGATACAGTCAGAACTTTAAAGAATAGTGGTACTAATAGACACAGCATTACCGACAAGAGCATCGTCCTTAGACTGAAATCATAAGGACAATTCTCCTGAGGATTCTTGATGTATTGCCACAACTGCTTCATAAAATAATATCTAAAGATTCGACAAAAGTAATAAAATCTTTTTCCTAAGCACCTCTACTTAGCATTAACTCTGTACCGTTGTCGGCGTTTTTCCTAAATAATACAAAAACACCCGACTTTACATTTTTGGGTGTAAAATCGGGTGTTTGATTTGTAAAACATTGATTCCCAATGTTTATTGCGGTGCGGACGGGACTCGAACCCGCGACCCCGGGCGTGACAGGCCCGTATTCTAACCAGCTGAACTACCGCACCAATATGTCAATTTTTCTCGTGTCAACCGGGGTTCTGAAGTTGTTTTCATCAACCGTTTCCCTGATTGCGGATGCAAAGATACGCAAAATTTCTTTACCTCCAAACTTTTCTTTACTTTTTTGTGAAAAAGTGAAACTTCATTCACGTCCTTCGGACTGCTCAGTCCTTATTTTCCGGCAGGAGTCCTCTACGTAACAGCTTGTAGATTTACTCTTTACGGTGCATGAGAAACTTATGGCGGTCGTGTGTGCTGCCGGAAAATTCCATATAAACAGGCATTACGGTGAAGGAGAATGCGGAGTTGGCTATTACGTCGAACAGGAAGTCCAGCGGGGTTATCTCCCTTATGCTGCCAGCCTCGGCCTTCCTGTAATCTCCTGTTTCGTAGAGATCAGGGATGAGAAGGTATTTTTCGGCATCTGGAATACAAGTTGTATAGTCCACATCCTCCCAGCTATCTACCCGGACAGCAGCCTGGGCATAAAGAAAGCGGCAATTAAAATGATGGAGACGGACTACCTGCAGAAGAAGATGGCATACGAGGCTGCCTACGGGAAGCCTCTGGACTATGTATTTGAAGGCACGGATATAGCAGGACGGCAGAAAGAAAACACATTAAAAATATATGGCGATGGAAAATGATATTTTACTGAAAGCAGTTCCGCTGAGGCATTCTGTGCGGTCCTATACCGACTGCCCCCTCAGCCCGCAGGCAAAGGAAGCAATGCAGAAATTCATTGACAGGTGCAATTCGGAGAGCGGCCTTAATATGCAGCTCGTTCTCGATGAGCCTGAGGCCTTCAGCGGAAGGATGGCCCACTACGGCAAATTCTCAGGGGTGAGGAACTATATCGCTCTGGTGGGCCCGAAAGGGAAGGGGCTGGATGAAAAATGCGGATATTACGGGGAGAAGGCCGTCCTCTACGCCCAGTCGCTGGGACTCAACTCCTGCTGGGTAGGCCTGACCTTCAGCAAGGTCAGGACAGCCTTTACTGTCAGACCGGGGGAGAAACTTTGCCTTGTGATAGCCCTCGGCTACGGGCAGACGAAGGGGTCGGGGCATAAGATAAAGACCAGGGAGCAGGTGTGCGAGACTGTCGCCAATGCCCCGGAATGGTTCCTGAAGGGCCTTGATGCCGCCCTGCTTGCCCCTACAGCCATGAACCAGCAGAAATTCACATTTTCACTTGAGGCGGGGGAGCGGGTAAAGGCGGAAGCCTCGCTGGGCTTTTTCTCAAAAGTGGATCTCGGCATAGTCAAATGCCACTTCGAGCTCGCTGCAGGCGTCGGTAACTTCCGGTGGGCCTGAAAGCCAAAAGAAGGGATGGAACACGCATCTGTTTCCATCCCTTCTTCAATTAAATTGCGTGAAGATTTATTCTGCCGGCTTGTTGTCCACGAGTGCAAAAGACAGGTTTCCTTTGCAGCACAGTTTCCCGTTCACTTTGAGATTGGCTTCCGTGAAGAAGATCATTCCGCGACGGCCTGTGAGTTTTGCTGTTATTTCGCACAGGTCACCAGGACGTACGATGTTCTTGAAACGGACGTTGTCAATCCCGCTGTACAGTGTTGTGCGTCCTTTGAGTTCGTCCTTTACCAGCAGGGCGCAACTCTGGGCCATGATCTCGCACTGGATTACTCCAGGGACAATCGGGTTACCAGGGAAGTGGCCTCTGCAGAAGAATTCATCATCGCGGATTCTGTATTTGGCATGTGCCACTCCTTCCTCGTCTATCTCAATCTCGTCCACAAGGAGCATCGGCTCCCTATGCGGCAGATATTCTTTCAATTCTTCTCTGTTCATATTATTTAGGCTTTAGTATATCGGTATGTTACTCGGAAACTTTCCTGAAAGCTATACATCCGTTGTGCCCGCCGAATCCGAGGGAGTCGGAGATAGCTATCGTAAGGTCGGCTTTTACTGCCTTGTTCGGAGTATAGTTGAGGTCACATTCCGGATCCGGTGTATCAAGGTTGATTGTCGGTGGTACCACGCCGTTTACAAGGGCGAGTATCGCCGCGATGGCTTCTACTGCTCCAGTTGCCCCGAGCATGTGCCCTGTCATGGATCTTGTCGAGCAGATATGAGCCTTGTATGCGTCATCACCGAGGACCATCTTGATTGTCTTGGTCTCAAGTGAATCGTTGAGGGCGGTGCCTGTGCCGTGGGCATTGATGTGGAGTACGTCATCAGGAGTGTATCCGGCCTCGTCCAGTGCCATCTTGAGGGCGGCAGCCTGCGTCTTGCAGTCAGTGCGCGGAGCTGTCATGTGGAATGCGTCGCATGTGTTCCCGTATCCGCATATTTCAGCTATTATCTTTGCCCCGCGGGCTTTGGCATGTCCGTATTCTTCGAGCACCAGCATAGCTGCTCCTTCTCCCATCACGAAACCTCCTCTGTTGGCATTGAACGGAAGTGAGGCATATTTCGGGTCTTCTGACCTGGAGAGCGCCTTGGCGTTTGCAAAGCCTGCGATGCCGAGCGGGATGGTGGCCGCTTCCGAGCCTCCGGCAATGATGGCGTCGGCATATCCGTGCTTGATAGCCCTGTAGGCCTCACCGATTGTGTGGGTGGAGGTGGCGCATGCTGTGACTACAGGTACGCAAGGTCCGCAGAGGTTGTGCCTTATGGCAATGTTTCCTGCCGCCATGTTGGCGATCATTGTCGGGATGAAGAGCGGGGAGATCCATTTGGCTCCGTCCTTGATCATTTTCTCGCTTTCCTTGTACTGTGTGCTGAAGCCGCCTATGCCTGAGCCTACATATACTCCGAATCTGGATGCATCTATGTTGCCTCCATCTTCGGCTGTGCTCAGTCCGCTCTGCCTTATGGCCTCATTGGCAGCCGCAACTGCGAAAACCGAAAACTTGTCCTGCTTTCTCGCGAAAGCCGGCTCTATTCCGTAATCGGCCGGTTTGAAGTCCTTCACCTCGCCTGCCACCTTGGCAGGAAGGTCATCTGTCGGGAACTCCGTGATGAAGTCTATACCGCAGACCCCGTCCAGGATGTTCTTCCAGAATTCTTCGACATTGTTTCCTACAGGCGAAATCACGCCCATTCCGGTCACTACAACTCTTTTGTCCATTTTCGTCTGTTTTAATGTTAAGCTAAGAATCTTGTCTGTGCCTCACGGATGAGTTTTTCCGCACCTCCGATGAGGTCTTCTATAATATCTTTTGCCGGTTCGATCTTTTTCACCATACCGGCGCATTCTCCTGCCATGTAGCTTCCGTTGTTGTCTCCTTCCTTCACTGCCTTCCGGAGTGCTCCCGTACCGTATGCGAGGATTTCCTCAGGTTTAACAGAAGGGTCTGACTCCATTTTTGCGAATGTCTTCGAGAACGGGGTCTTGAGTGAGCGCACAGGATGGCCGAGTGTCTTTCCGGTTACAATTGTAGATACATCGGATGCTTTGAGTATCTTGTCTTTATATGCCTGGCTGACAGTGCACTCCTCGGCGCAGAGGAACCTTGTTCCGACCTGGACGCCGTCTGCCCCGAGCATGAGGGCGGCGGCTACTCCTCTACCGTCGCAGATTCCGCCTGCAGCAATTACAGGAATTTCGACCGCATCCACTATCTGCGGGATAAGAGGCATGGTATGTAGCTCTCCTACATGTCCGCCAGATTCTGCCCCTTCTGCCACGATTGCAGTGGCGCCGATTGCCTGCATCTTGAGAGCGAGTGCAACGGATGCCACTACCGGAATGACCTTGATCCCTGCGGCTTTCCACTCTTCCATATACTGAGCCGGGGAGCCTGCCCCTGTAGTCAGTATCTTGACTCCTTCTTCCACCACCATTCTGGCGATTTCGCCGGCATTAGGTGCCTGAAGCATTATGTTCACGCCGAAAGGCTTGTCAGTGAGTTCCTTGCATTTGCGGACCTCGTTCCTGACGGCTTCAGTGCCCGCGTTGACTGATGAAATGAGGCCGAGTCCGCCGGCGTTGGATACCGCCGCAGCAAGCGAGGCATCAGCTACCCATGCCATACCACCTTGAAAGACAGGGTACTTGATACCGAGTATTTCGCAAATTCTACTTTTTATCATTGTGTTCGGATTTAAGTTTTTATGTACTGAGATGCAAATATAAGAAAAATTACCACTCCATAATCACGGCGCCTGACATGAATCCGGCCCCGAATGCGCTCAAAGCCAGCAGGTCACCTCTCTTGATGATGCCGTTCCTGTTACATTCGTCAAGAAGGATAGGGCAGCTTGCGGAAGAGGAATTGCCGTGGGTTTCCACATTCGTGGGGAATTTGCTTTCAGGCTGGCCGAGGAATTCGCGTATTGTGTTTATGATGCGGATGTTGGCCTGGTGGAGAAGGTAATGGTCAACGGAGTCGGCGCT
>JADIMA010000085.1 GCA_017694945.1 Candidatus Merdivivens pullicola
CTTTTCATGCTGATGACTAACGGTTTCGGCGCTACGATAGGTACTCTTGCAGCCCAGGAGGTGGTGAATCATTTCGTATATCATGCCGATGTGCCTGACTGGTCTGCCGCCTGGTACATTTTTGCCGCCTACGCCTTGGTAGTGGCTATCGTTTTTGCTTTTGTGTTCAAGGACAAGCCTTCTGTAAAACATTGTGCTTGATGGTACCACCGAGCACACCAATCGGCCCTATAGCGCATTCTACAGGGGTTTTATGTGCGCGGTGGTACCACTGCGCACATTTACAATAGTGCAGGAGCAAATTCAAGGACTACAAGTGCTTTCGACGGATGGCTGAATTGCAGCCCTACCGTTTCTTTTGTGGCTCTGTTGAGGCTTGCCTGCCACCAGTTGGTAAATCTTACGCCGGATGTCTGCCATTCAAGTCCGTCCGAGACAATTGTGAGGGTAGAGTCTGGCGAAAATATTGAGACCGCCCTGCCTGTTCCGCAGGCGAAACTGCCGCTTTTTGTCATGGGAAAGGCTATGCAGTAGTCGGAAATCATGCGGATGGAGATGTTTCCGCATGAAACAGCCTTGTGGCAGGCATAATCCATCAGCAGCCCCATGTTGGCGATGGTATGGTCTTCCCTCAGCCCTGTGGCTCCTATGAAGTTTATTCTTGCTTCAGTGTCTGCATGAATGCGGGATACGGCAAGGTTGAATGCTTTTGTCTGATCGTTCGTTTCCTGGTCGGGATTGTGCCTTAAACGGCCTTCCGCTTCAAGCGAGGCTTTCATCACGGGGTCTATCGAGTCAAGATCCCCTGTTACAAGGAATGGTTTTGACAGTACGGTGTCCTGGATATCAGTGCCGGTGAAACGTGAAAACGCCCCGTCGCAAAAGATTATCTCGTCGCACGAGCAGATGAAGTCCCGTATGCTTTTTTTTGATGGGAATTCCCCGTTGCCGATGATTGCAATGTCTTTCATGAGAGCAGGGATTTATGCAATCCTGTAACTTTCAGGCTCTCTGAAACCCAGCAGGAATGCTTCGGCTCCCATGCGTTTCTTGCCGGCCATCTGGATGTCCTTCAAGAGCACGATGCCGTCGCTGACAGATATGCCCAAGAAATGCTTCCCGTCTGAAATAATGCTTCCCGGTTCTGCCTGGCGGACATTGTATGATGCATATCGTCCATCTGTCGAAGCAATGAATTCGGCTTCGAACACTTTGATGGAAGAATCGTTCTCCATTCCGTCCCTGTACAGTTTGAAAAAGGCTCCCGGGTAAGGGCTGAGTCCGCGTATGAGGTCAACGGCTTTCTTCCCGTCGAGATGTCTGAAGTCGATATGGCAAAGTTCCTTGGTGAGTTTTGGCGCCGGCCTGAGTATTTCGCCGTCGGACATCAGCATGTCCTGCCTTCTCATCTCAAGTTTTCCGTCTATAATTGCGTCAACTGTACGTACAAGCAGTTTCGAACCAGTTTCACAGAGTTTGTCGTGCATGGTTCCGGCATTGTCTTCCGGCTGTATCTTAATCTGTTCCTGGAGTATGACCTTTCCGGTGTCGATTTCCTTGTCAATCATGAAAGTAGTCACTCCGGTGACTTTTTCTCCGTTTATTATCGCCCAGTTTATAGGCGCGGCTCCCCTGTATTGAGGCAGGAGGGATGCGTGGAGGTTTATAGTCCCGAGGCGTGGCATTTTCCAGACGACTTCAGGCAGCATCCTGAAGGCCACGACTACGAAAAGATCCGGTTTGAGGCTTTCAAGTTCCGCGATGAACTCCGGATCTTTCAACGAAACCGGTTGCAGAACCGGTATTTTGTGCTCTACTGCATATTTTTTAACGGCACTTTCATTTACTTTAAGACCTCTTCCGCTGGCCTTGTCGGCTACGGTTACGATGGCTGAAATCTTGTATCCAGCCTTTCTGAGTTCGTCGAGAGGCGGTACCGCGAACTCAGGGGTTCCCATGTAAACTATTTTCACTTTTCTAAGTCTTCCCGTAATCTTGTTCTTGAAACGTCTGACGGCTATCTTGAAGGCATCCATGTCGAGGATGCTTGAGTCGTTTATTGCTTTCCATGTGATGAAGGCCCCTATCGGTGCAAGTACGAAAGTTGACAGGAATGCCCCTACCAGCGCGTTCACGGCTCCGTCGTTCTGGAGTTTGGTGCTTGATATATCGACAACCCAGTAGAGTACGAAAAACAGGACTGAGATTATGGCAGGAGTTCCCAGACCGCCCTTGCGTATGATTGCTCCGAGCGGCGCACCGATGAAGAACAGTACGAAGCAGGCAAGGGCCTGCGAGAATTTCTTCAGTATTTCAATGTCTATTCTTCGGAGGAGGAAGATGTCGCCGTATGTCTCGCGCGAGAACGATGTCAGCATTGAAATGTGTTCGTTGGCTTTCGAAATGGCTTCCTGCAGTGCGTCCCGTTCTCTCGGCAGGTTTGGCCATGTGCATACTCCGAGCGAGTCGTACTGGAGCGGCGGCAGTGTCTGCACGTTGAAATTGGAGTCGTATTGCTTCAGGTACTTGAGCGTGCTGTGGGCCATGATTTTCACCTTCTGGTTCGTGATGGTGCTGTCAAAATGCCTTCCTATGGAGTCGCGGTCGGATGAAAGCCTGGACAGTTTCATCGCTTTTACCTGGTCGGAATATTTCCCTTCGGACGATTTTGTGAAGGTGTAGTTTTCAAGGGGTATGACGAGTTCCTGTGATGTGAAGTCAATCTGCTGCAACTGATATGTCGTGTCCCGGTACTTCTTCGTATTGGTTTCGTCATAACTGATGCCGTTGTAGAGGTTGAATATGAGGTAGTCCTTTTGGGGGGACATCTTCATGGAGCCGGAATCGGCGATAGTCAGGCTTTCGTTGCCTCGTTTGCCGGAGTGATTGTAAACCATGACCCCGTACATCATTCCGGACTTGTCGTTGCGCCCGTCGATGCGGAGCGTGTAACCTTCTACTCCGTCATAGAATATGCCGATGGGTATCTTGATTTCGTCCTTTTTTCTGCCGATGTCCTCGCGGAGAGTGAAAATCTTGTTCCATGCGACGGGAGTCAGGTTGTTGGAGGCGAAAAACGCTCCTACGCTGATTGCCATCGACATGCAGATAAGCGGTATGAGAACCCTTTGGAGCGAAATGCCGGCGGCCTTGATCGCAAGCAGTTCGTTGTTCTCGCCCATGGTGCCGAGTGTCATCATGGATGCGAGCAGGGTTGCAAGCGGCAGGGCGAGCGGCAGCATTGTCGCCCCTCCCCAGCCAAGAAATTCCAGGATGACTCCCAGCGAAAGCCCTTTTCCGACAAGTTCGTCTATGTAAAGCCACAGGAACTGCATCATCAGTATGAATACAACGATGAGCAGCACCATTATGAACGGGCCTATGAAAGACTTGATTATGAACCTGTCGAGTATTTTCATCCGTTCGGGGCGTTAGTTGAGGCTTTTCACTTTTGCAAGCATCGTATTGAAAGCTTCAGCCAGCCCCTCAATTTTCTTGCCACCGGCCGTTGCGAGCGTAGCCTGGCCTCCGCCTCCGCCCATTATGTGCTTTGCGGCTTCACGGATATCGTTGACCGCATTCGCCCCCTTTTCGACAAGTTCCGGCGAATACATGAGCAGCAACTGCGGCTTGCCGGCCTGTTCGTATGCTGCAATGAAAGCGCTTTCGGGTACTTCCCTGAGCAGTGAGAAGCCTATGTTTTTCACTACTTCCGGCTGGTAACTCCCGCTTAATGTCATTATTTTGATTCCGTTATATTCTTCGGCGTTGGCTATCAGTTCCTTGATTTTGGCCTCCGCGCGTTTCTTTGCCGCTTCCTCAAGTTCTTTCTTTAGGGCGGTGTTGTCGTCCACGAGTTTCTTTATGGCGGCCGTCAGGTTAGGGGTGTTGGACATCAGTTCGCGGATAGTCCTGATGATGTCCTGCATGAGATATACGGCATTTTCCGCATATTTTCCCGTTACGGCTTCGATCCTTCTTACGCCTGCCGCTATGGCGGATTCGGAAACGATTTTGAAAAAACCGATGTTGCCGGTCGCGCTTGTGTGCGTCCCGCCGCAGAGTTCGACGGAATCACCGAACTTGACGACTCTTACCGTATCTCCGTATTTTTCTCCGAAAAGGGCCATTGCGCCCATTTCGCGGGCTTTGTCTATAGGCATTCCCCGGTATTCTTCAAGCGGAGAATTTTCCCTTATGTATGAATTTACAGTCCGTTCGACTTCGGAAATCTGTTCCTGTGTCATTTTTTCGAAATGGGAGAAATCGAAGCGGAAATATTCGGCTGTGACAAAAGAACCTTTCTGCTCCACATGCGTGCCGAGTATGTTTCTCAATGCTCTGTGGAGAAGGTGCGTGGCTGAGTGGTTGTTCGCGGTTTCCTGCCTGCGCACGGCGTCAACTTTCAGCGTGAATGTGCCTTCGCAGTCAACCGGTTCCCTGTCGGATATGTGGATGGTCAGGTTGTTTTCCTTGACGGTGTTTGAAATCCTGATTTCATTTCCGTTTTCGGAGATGCATGCCCCGGTGTCTCCTGCCTGTCCTCCGCTTTCGGCATAGAACGGAGTCCTGTCGAAAACGATTTGGAAAAGCACTTTGTTTTTAGCCTTTACCTGCCGGTATTTGACAAGTTTGGCCCCTCGGACTTCCAGAGTGTCGTAGCCTGTGAATTCCACTCCTTCAAAATCATGTACCTGGATCCAGTCGCCTGATTCTATCGCCGTGGCGTTTCTGGCGCGCTCTTTCTGTTTCCCGAGTTCTTTTTCAAAGCCTGCCAGATCTATGGTGTAGCCGTGTTCTTCGGCTATAAGCCCGCTCAGATCTATCGGAAAACCGAACGTGTCGTAAAGGACGAATGCGTCCTCGCCAGGAATCTGTTTGGTGTCAGAGTGTTTGGCGATGAGGCTGTCCATGAGTTTTATCCCGCGGTCGAGCGTCCTGAGGAATGCCTCTTCCTCTTCCTTTATGACTTTTTCAATAAGCGGCTGCTGTGCTGCAATTTCGGGGAACTGTTCTCCCATGTCGGATACGAGCTGGGGGACGAGCCTGCAAAGGAACGGTGCGTTGAATCCGAGGAAAGTGTAGCCGTATCTTACGGCCCTTCGCAATATCCTTCGGATGACATATCCGGCCTTGTTGTTCGAAGGGAGTTGTCCGTCGGCTATTGAAAAACTTATAGCCCTGATGTGGTCCGCTATGACCCTCATGGCCATCCCGCTTTTCTCCCCTTCGCGGTAAGGCATCCCGCAGAGTTCGGATATTTTGGCTATCATTCCTGAGAATATGTCTGTATCGTAACTGCTCTGCTTGCCCTGAAGCACCATGCAGAGGCGTTCGAAGCCCATTCCTGTATCGACATTGGTGTTAGGCAGGGGTTCGAGATGTCCGTCGGCCTTGCGGTTGTATTGCATGAACACGAGGTTCCAGATTTCAATGACGAGATGGTGTCCTTTGTTTACCAGTTCCCTTCCCGGGACGGCGGCGCGTTCTTCATCGCTTCTGAGGTCGATGTGTATCTCGCTGCAAGGGCCGCACGGGCCTGTGTCCCCCATTTCCCAGAAGTTGTCTTTCTTGTTGCCCGTAAGTATCCTGCTTTCCGGAAGATGCGTTTTCCATCTCTCGTATGCTTCCTTGTCCATTTCGGTGCCGTCCGAGGCGTCGCCCTCGAAAACGGTTGCATACAGGCGTTCCTTGTCTATTTTATAGATTTCCGTCAGGAGTTCCCATGCCCAGTCTATCGCCTCGTTTTTGAAATAGTCGCCGAAACTCCAGTTTCCGAGCATTTCGAACATTGTGTGGTGGTAGGAGTCTCTTCCCACTTCCTCAAGGTCATTGTGCTTCCCGCTTACCCGCAGGCATTTCTGTGTATCGGCCACTCTTTTGTGGGCTGCCGGGGTGTTCCCGAGGAACCATTCTTTGAACTGGTTCATGCCAGCATTGGTGAACATCAGTGTCGGGTCGTTTTTGACTACCATGCTTGCGGAAGGGACTATAGTGTGTCCTTTGGACTTGAAGAATTCGAGAAAAGTCCGGCGTATCTCTTTAGATGTCATAGTTATCAGTTTTCAAAATAGGTTGCAAAATTAATATTTTTTCAGAAAAAAGCACTATATTTGCAGAATATATGGTTATGAACAGAGACAAAAGATATCATTTCAATTATAAGACACTGTCGTTCGAGACGGCTGAAATACCCTCGTCGCGCAAGGTGCTGAAAGGCGTTGCGCTGTTTCTGGGCAGCGTGCTGGCTGCGGCGGCATATCTGACGATTTACGTATCGGTGGCGGGAGAGACCCCCAAGCAGAAACTTCTGGAGCATTCGAATGCATCGCTCGCTTCGCGGCTTGAACTCGTGAACAACCGTCTTGACATATATCAGGAAAGGCTCGGCGTGCTTGCCGAGAGGGACAATACCGTATATCGTTCCATTTTCGGAATGGAGGAGATTTCATCGGATGTCAGGGACGCCGGGTACGGCGGTACCGACAGGTATTCGAGGTTCAAGGGCCTTGACCGTTCCGGGATACTTTCCAATACCGTCAAGAGGATAGACATGCTCAACAAGAAAGCCTATGTCCAGTCCTTGTCTTTCGATGACGTATATAAACTTTCGCGCCAGGCGGGCGACATGGCTTCCTGCATTCCGGCCATACCGCCGATAACGACAGACCCCGGTGTTACCCGTTATTCAAGCAGTTTCGGGTACAGATCCGATCCCGGCAACAAGCAGATAAGGATGCACAGCGGAGTCGATCTCGCCGCTCCTACCGGGACTCCCATACATGCTACGGGCAAAGGCAGGGTGTGCAGGGTCAGTTACGACTATTACGGTTACGGCCATTATGTCCTCATAGACCACGGTTTCGGTTACAAGACCCGGTACGGGCACATGAGCAAGATTGCCGTGCATGAAGGCCAGGAGGTTGACAGGGGGCAGTACATAGGCGATGTCGGCAATACGGGCCGTTCTTTCGGCAGCCATGTGCATTATGAGGTGATTTACAAAGACCGTTGTGTCAATCCGGTCAATTATTTCGACATGGAGATGTCCCCGGAGGATTATGCGGCGATGGTTGTCGATGATTAGTCCAGATGGAAAAATACGTTTACAACAAAGACGGGCTTAAGTTTGAACGCCGGCGTCGTTCGGCGGGAAAGGTTTTGCGCGTGGTGCTGAAATATTTCGTGGCCAGCATCGGTCTCGCTGTCGTGTATTATCTGGTTTTCGCTTTGCTGTTCAATACCGATGAGGAAAAAAGGCTGCGTGCTGAAAACCGTATGATGGACAGGGAGTATGCGGCCATAGAGGAAAATATCCTGCGTCTTGACAATGTTGTTTCCGGCCTTGAGGCTCGCGACAGGGATATTTACATGGAAATATTCGATTCCGAGCCTGCTTCTTCAGGGTGGGAGCGGCGTTTTGTGTTTCTTGATGCGCTGGATTCGCTTCATGAAAGCGATATAGTGGCAATAACCTCTTCGACCATTAATACGGCCGAGCGCAGTGCGGCGGTCATATCCGAAAGGCTTGCCGAAATTTCTGCCGTGTTGTCTGCCGGAGGTGCGGACAGTCTGTTTTCCATCCCCTCGTCGGCTCCGGTGTCTGACTTCACGGTGACAAGGACGGGCGCTTCCGTAGGCAAGAAAATGAATCCGTTTTATAAAATCATATCCGATCATACAGGCCTTGACATAGTCGCTTATGCGGGTGACAAGGTGCTTGCTTCGGCGGCGGGGACTGTCAAGGAAGTCGTCAGAAGCAAAAAAGGCCTTGGCAATCATGTCGTAATCGATCACGGCAACGGATATGAAAGTTTTTACTGCCATCTTTCGGAGATAAATGTAAGGCGCGGAAAACGGGTCGGGCGCGGAGAACAGATCGGGGTGGTAGGAGTGACCGGACTTACTTTTGCAGCCCATCTCCACTATGAAGTACACAAGGACGGAAACGTAGTCAACCCTGTTCATTATTTCTTTGCATCCGAATCCCCGGCCGATTATGTGGAAATGATACGTCTGTCTGCCGGGACAGGGCAGTCGTTGGATTAATTGTTCGTGATATGGGAAAACTGTTTTACAAAGTCGGTGACATCGCCCTCGAACTGGGAGAAAGTCCCTCCCTTGTCAGATTCTGGGCAAACAAATTCCCCAAACTGCTGAAGCCTTCCAGGGACGGGAAGGGCGACAGGGTTTTTACCGTGGAAGATCTTGAAATGTTCAAGAGGATACATTATCTGGTGAAAACCAAGGGTATGACTTTGGAAGGGGCTTCGAACAGGCTTGCGGCGGCAAAGCATGGAGAAGGGCTTGACCGCAATGTAATCGTAAAGGAGAAACTGTCCGAGATTCGTTCACAACTCGTGGAAGTTCTGGAAAATTTAAAAAATACAAGATGAAACTCTCTGAAATATTGGATGTCCTTGACGGGTTCGCGCCCTTGTCGATCCAGGAGGACTGGGACAATGCCGGACTTTTGTACGGAGACCCCGGGATGGAGGTCGCCGGTGCGGTGGTCGGTTTCGACTGCACGGAAGAACTTGTCATGGAGGCGGTGTCTTCCGGTGCCAATCTGGTAATAACGCACCATCCTCTAATATTTAAAGGTATAAAGAAACTGCTTCCCGGTGATCCGGTATCCAGGGCGCTTGTGGCCGCAATCAAGAATGATGTGGCTGTTTTTGCAGCACATACCAATGCGGACAAGGTTATGGCCGGCGTGAGCGGAGCCATGGGGCGCGCCATAGGGCTGGAGGACATGGTTTTCCTGGAGGGAGACGGTACATGCGGCTTGGGCGTGGTGGGAAACCTTCCTGCCGCCATGACAGTTGACAGTCTCGTGCCTGTATTGAAAAAGGCGTTCGGATGTAAATTTCTGAAATGCTCGGAAAAACTCACTTCCCCGGTTACAAGAGTCGCGCTCTGCGGCGGTTCCGGCTCCTCACTTATCGGGGCTGCCATGTCGTCTGGGGCGCAGGTGTATGTGACGGGAGACCTGTCATATCATGATTTTTATACACGTGACGGATTCATGGTCATAGACATAGGCCATTACGAAGGGGAGGAAGCCATAACTGAAATATTATTTTCCGTTATAAAGAAAAATTTTCCTAACTTTGCAATCCGTATTGCTAAGACAAAACATAATCCTGTATATTATCTATAATCGTTATGGTTGTTAAGAAAACAAAAAAAATAATCCCTCCTATCAGCGATAGGGAGACCTTCGTTTCCGTCCAGGCAAACATGACGGATTCGGACATGAGCATGGAGGAAAAGTTGCGTACTCTTTATGCTCTCCAGAAGACCGATTCAAAAATAGACCAGATAATACTTCTCCGTGGCGAACTTCCTATTGAAGTGGAACAGCTTGAAAGTGAAATAGAAGGGCTTAAGACAAGGATAGCCCGTTTCAATGCGGAGGTTGACGATGCCAAGCATGAAATATCCGAGCACAAGCATCTGATAGAGGAGGCTCAGGCGCTTATGGAAAAATACAAGGGCCAGTTGGATCATTTTACCAACAACCGCGAATACGAGTCCTTGAACAAGCAGATTGAATATCAGGATCTTGAGTGCAAGGCTCAGGAAAAGAAGATAAACGATCTCAATGCATTGATTGCAGGCAAGAAAGCCGAGATAGAAGAGACCAAGAAGTTCCTTGCAGGCCGTCAGGAAGACCTGAAGTGCAAAAAGTCCGAACTCGAGAGCATCATCGAAGAGACTACAAAAGAAGAAGCGGTGCTTCGTGAGAAGAGGGAGGCCCTTGCCGAAAAGATAGACAAGAGGACTCTTACGGCATATGACAAGGTGCGTTCGAACGCCAGGAATCATCTTGCCGTCGTGACTATACAGAGAAACGCATGCGGAGGATGTTTTAACAAGATACCTCCACAGAGGCAGTTGGATATCAATTCCAACAAGAAATTAATAGTTTGTGAATATTGCGGTCGCATCATTGTAAGCCCAAGTTTCGATGAAGAAATAGAATAGCCGGATAATATATGGCCACACGAAAGAAACCGGGCTCTGACAAGCGTTCGTCCGTAAATCTTGACGGCATCAGCCTTGAGATGGGGATAAAGCCTCCACAGGCAATTGATGTCGAAGAGGCTGTTTTGGGCGCGTTGCTTGTCGAACCGGAGGTCGTTTCGAGCGCATTGGACGATATAGATGCCAATTGCTTTTACAAAGAAGCGAACAGGAAGGTTTTCGAGGCCATAAGTGCGCTTGCTTCCGAGCATTCCCCGATCGACATCTATACGGTTTCGCAGCAGTTGCAGAAGAACGGCACCTTCGAAGAAGTCGGAGGTGCGTATTTTCTTACCCAGTTGAGCCTTAAAATAGGTGCGGCGGCACATATTGAACAGCATTGCCGTATCCTGAGGCAGAAATATGTCCAAAGGACGCTTATAACCAATTCATACGCTGTTCTCAAGGACGCTTTTGACGACAGCGTTAATGTCGATGCTCTTCTTGACAAGGCGCAGGAAGCCATATTTTCCATAGTCGAAAGCAACATAAAGAATGATGTCAGGCCGATACATTCCATCATCAACGATGCAATAGAGGATATATCAAAAAATCAGGAAAGGGGCAACGGGCTTAGCGGTCTTCCTTCGGGAATGGAGGGACTGGATCGCAAGACTCTCGGATGGCAGCCTTCCGATCTGATAATAGTCGCAGCCCGTCCTTCAATGGGTAAGACCGCTTTCGTTTTGAACATAGCGAGGAACATGACGGTGGACTACAATATACCGGTTGCGTTCTTCACATTGGAAATGCCTTCCATACAATTGGTAAAGAGGCTCATGATTTCCGAAACCGGGCTTTCTTCCGACAAGATCAAGGGCGGCGTCCCTTTGGAAAGTTATGAATGGGTGCAGTTGAACGAAAGGATCAAAGGGCTGGCCAAGGCTCCTTTGTACATAGATGAGTCTTCTGCACTTTCTGTCGGAGAGTTCAGGACAAAGGCAAGGCGTATGGTACAGAAGTACGGCGTAAAGATGATAATCATAGACTATCTGCAACTTATGACCGGCCCTCAGGAGTTGAGGGGAATGAGGGAGCAGGAAGTGGCGGCCATATCCAGAGCCTTGAAAGCGACGGCGAAGGAACTCAATGTCCCGATCATTGCGTTGTCGCAGTTGAACAGGAGCGTTGTTACCAGAACCGGTTCCAACAGCCGTCCGCAACTCAGCGATCTGAGGGAGTCGGGTTCTATCGAGCAGGACGCCGACATAGTGATGTTTGTCCACAGGTATGATTACGGCGTGACCCCGGACGATCCTAACGACATAGGCAGGACCGACATCATCATAGCAAAGCACCGTAACGGCGAGACTTGCGATGTTCCGATGCGTTTCCGTTCGTCGGAAATGCGTTTTGTCGATGACATATCCCAAAGCGCCTTCCTTTCAAAAGAAAACAATTATACGGTATCACATGTCAATTCAAAGATGAATGAAGATGGACTCTCTTACGGCGACATGCCTGCAAGCGATGAGTTCTGACAGACCTTCGCCGGCAGTATTCAGGGCGTTGCTGATGGCGCTCGTGACGGCGTTTTGTCTTTTTTCTTCTTCATTTTTCCTTATGGCGCAGCAGCAGGAATGCCTTCCGGTGCGGAACATTCCGCAGGAAGAATGCGCGTTCGCTCCCGGGGAGAGGCTTGAATTTTCTGTCAGATATATATGGGGGATACTCGATTCGGAAGTCGGAACGGCTTCGGCGGAGGTCGGCAGGGTTTCAGGAGAAAACGGCGTTCCGCTGTTCCATTGTGTCGCCCAGGGCCGTACTTCGAGGCTTTTCGACATGTTTTTCAAAGTGAGGGAACGATTTGAATCATGGTTTGCCATGAACAATATGCGGCCTGTCGCTTCTACGCGCGACACCTATGAGGGAGGGTATGAGGCACGCAATACATATTCGTGGAACCGTCTCGATGAAACCATTGACGCGCAGGTATATACAAGCAGGCTCGGCGATACTTCGCTCGTGCTTGCCGGGAGAGAATGTACCTTTGATCTGGTGTCGCTTTTCTATTTTGCAAGAAATCTTGACTTTCCGAATTTTATGGAAAATGTCAAATATCCGATTTCATTTGCCATAGACGATGCGGTTTACAATCTGTATTTCATCATACTTGGCAAGGAGACGAAAAAGATAAAGGGTGTAGGGACTTTCCGTACGATCAAATTCGCGGCCCGTATGGTGGCCGGAGAGGTTTTCAACGGAGATACGGACATGTACATTTGGGTTACGGACGACAGGAACAGGATTCCGGTTTATTTTGAAAGCCCGATAAAAGTGGGTGCCGTTTCGGGAAGGATTACCGGTTTTTCGGGATTGAAGCACCCTCTTGATTCTAAAATCGATTGAATATGGGAAAAAGCAAAATTATACATGAAGGTATTGTCCGTGAAGTGTTTCCGGACAGCGTGACGGTGGAAATGGTGTGCAGGAGCGCATGTGCGGGCTGTCATGCCAAAGGCGTATGCGGTGCATCCGACGAATCTGTAAGGCTGATAAATCTGCCACCCCCTCCTTTTGAATTGCTGAATCCGGGGGACAGGGTGCAGGTCGAGTTGAAAAGTTCAATGGGACTGAAGGCCGTCTGGCTTTCGTATGTAATTCCGTTGGCCGTTTTAATGGTATTAATATTATCTTTGTCTTCTGCAGGGATTGGAGAACTGTATGTGGGCCTGCTCTCGATTGCCGGAGTCGGCGTATATTATCTGGTAATATATTTACTTAGAGGCAAACTGGCAAAACAGTTTTATTTCAGCCTGAAAAAGGCGCGTGATTAGGAAATTTTTGTGTTTTTGTTATGCTTACAATAATTATTTGGACGGTCGTTGTCCTGACTTTGTTAGGGGCCTTGCTGGCTTTAGTCCTTTACTTTGTGGCTTCAAAGTTCAAGGTGGAGGAGGATCCCAGGATAGGAGAGGTTGAGGCTTTGCTGCCGGGTGCGAATTGCGGCGGTTGCGGACATGCCGGATGCCATGCGTTCGCGCAGTCGTGTGTCGAGGCCGGAACCCTTGAAGGTCATTTCTGCCCTGTCGGCGGTAACAAGGTAATGAAGGCAGTGGCCGGAGTGCTTGGCCTGGAAGCCCAGGATCAGGCTCCGATGGTTGCCGTGCTCCGGTGCAACGGAGGATGCGGCAATCGTGAAAAGACAACCGAGTACGACGGCTACAAGTCGTGCAAGGTAATCAACACTCTTTACGCCGGAGAGACGGCATGCAGTTTCGGCTGTCTCGGAGGCGGTGACTGTGAAAGAGTGTGCCAGTTCGGCGCGCTCAAGATGAATCCGGAGACGGGATTGCCTGAAATCGACCAGGAACTCTGTACGGCTTGCGGTGCATGTGTGCGCGAGTGTCCGAAGCATATCCTGGAACTTCGTCTTAAAGGGCCTAAGGAAGGCCGTCGTGTCTATGTGGCCTGTGCCAGCAACGACAAGGGCGGTGTTGCCAGAAAAGCATGCAAAGTCGCTTGCATCGGGTGCGGGAAATGTGCCAAGGCTTGTCCTTTCGGTGCCATTACCGTGGAAAACAATCTGGCCTACATCGACTTCGCCAAGTGCAAGTTGTGCCGCAAGTGCGTGGCCGAATGCCCGACAGGCGCCATACATGCCGTTAATTTTCCAGTTCCAGTTAAAACCGAAGCGATATGAGAAAGAGAACATTTTCAATCGGCGGGGTTCATCCCAACGACCATAAGATAGCGCGGGACTGTGCGATAGAGGATCTGCCTCTTGCTCCGATTTTCAGCGTTTCCATGTCACAGCATCTCGGTGCTCCGGCCAATCCGGTAGTTGCCGCAGGCGACAAAGTCAGGACGGGACAGATTATCGGGGAACCGTCCGGTTTCATTTCCGCGTACGTGCATTCCCCGGTGTCCGGTACGGTGAAGTCAGTTGCTCCGAGGGCCAATCTTCTGGGGCATAAGATAGTTCATGTGGATATAGAAGTGGAAGGTGACGAGTGGATGGAGGATATCGACCGAACACCGGATATTGTCAGGGAGATAACGCTTGACCGGGAGCAGATACTTGACCGCATAAAGAAATGCGGCGTGGTGGGACTGGGCGGTGCGACATTCCCCACCCATGTCAAACTTTCGCCTCCTCCCGGGAAAAAGGCAGATGTGCTGATATTGAACGGGGCCGAGTGCGAGCCTTATCTTACATCCGATTACCGCATCATGCTTGAACGCGGCGAAGAAATAGTAATAGGTGCGGAGATCATGAAAAAAGCCCTTGAAGTCGATAGGGTGGTGATCGGAATCGAAGAAAACAAGCCGGAGGCCATAGAGAACATGTTGCGTATTACGGCTTCGCATCCCGGGATAGAAGTGATGGCCTTGAAAAAACGTTATCCTCAGGGAGGTGAAAAGCAACTTATTAATGCAGTGACAGGCCGTCAGGTGCCTTCCATGAAACTTCCGATAGATGCCGGGGCAGTGGTACAGAATGTCGGTACTTCTCTGGCAGTCTATGAGGCGGTGCAGAAAAACAAGCCTCTGATTGACAATGTGCTTACAGTTACTGGAGAATGTTGTCCGCAGCAGCGCAATCTCCGTGTGAGGGTGGGTACCCCTCTGTCGTTCATCCTTGAACAGTCGGGCGGGATGCCTAAGGATGCCGTGAAGATTATCAGCGGCGGCCCTATGATGGGCTGGGCCATATCCAATCTTGAGGCCACGACCGTCAAGAGCACTTCCTCTTTGCTTTGTCTTACGGCGGAGCAGACCCTCAGGAAAGAGGAAGGAAACTGTATCCGTTGCGGCAAATGCGTGGATGCGTGCCCTATGGGCCTTGAACCGTACCTGCTCAACAGACTGGCCCGTGCGAGAAAGTTGGACGAGCTGGAGGAAAATGCAATTTACGATTGCATAGAGTGCGGCTGCTGCCTGTACAGTTGTCCTGCCAACATCCCTCTTCTGGATACAATAAGGGTCTATAAGCGTGAAGTTCTCGCAATCATGAAAAATCGTGCTTCCGCTACGGCCAAATAATCAATCCCACTAAGAAAAGATACGAAAATGAATAAATTGACAGTTTCACTTTCACCGCATATCCATTCGGCGGATTCAACCCGGAAGATCATGAGGGACGTGCTTATCGCAATGGCTCCGGCATGGCTGGTGTCCGTCTGGTTCTTCGGGATTTCGGTAATCATATTGACTGTTGCCGGTGTGGCCGCATGTATGTTGACAGAATGGCTTATCACCAGGTTCATGATGAAACGCAAGAGCACCGTCTCCGACCTGTCGGCTGTTGTTACCGGCGTGCTGCTTGCGCTAAACCTCCCGCCGAGTTCGCCTTGGTGGCTCATTGTCATCGGAAGCATTTTTTCAATAGGCGTGGTTAAGATGTCTTTCGGCGGTCTCGGGCAGAATATTTTCAACCCTGCAATCGCCGGGCGCGTGTTCCTGCTTATTTCCTTCCCTACGCTGATGACGGACTGGACCCGTCCTGCTCCTCTAATCGGAAGCGTGGATGCGGTTTCCGGTGCGACTCCTTTGGCCGTGGTTAACGAAGGTCTCGCGAAAGGGTTGACATTGGATCAGATTTTTACCCAGAATGATTTTTCATCTCTTGAAATGCTCTTTGTGCGTATCGGAGGTTCGATCGGCGAGGTTTCGGCCATCGCCCTTATCCTCGGTTTCGTGTATCTGCTTGTCCGCAAGGTGGTGAAGCCGCATATCCCGCTGGCCATACTGTGCACGATATTCGTTTTCAGCGGCATTTTCTGGCTCATCGATCCGCAGCAATATACCAATCCGCTTTTCAACCTGCTGACCGGAGGCGTGCTTCTGGGCTCGTTCTTCATGGCCACCGACTATGCGACTTCTCCGATGGGCAAGACCGCAATGGTCATATATGGTATAGGCATCGGTCTTATTACCATGATAATACGATATTTCGGCTCTTACCCGGAGGGCATTTCGTTTGCGATACTCATTATGAACTCCGTAGTGCCGTTGTTGAATAAATATGTCAAACCAAGAAAATTCGGGAGGTAAGCGATATGGCTTTGGAATCAACTGTTAAAAACATGTTTGTCAGCCTTACGGTAATCTGCCTTGTATGCTCCGCATTGCTCGGAGGCGCGTATGCCATTACAAAAGATAAGATTGACGAGGCTGAAGTTAACAAGCAGAACGAGGCTATAGCCCGTGTAGTCCCTGAGTTCGACAACATTCCGTCCGAGGAAGTTTTCGAGGTCGAACTTGAAGGGAAGAAATATGCTGTATATCCGGCAAAACTTTCGGGAGAAGTCGTTGGGTATGCAATAAATACTTCGGCCACCGGTTTCAGCGGCCCTGTCGTTATCATGGTAGGCATTACCGCCGAAGGCAGGATTTTCAATACGGTTCCCGTATCGCATGCGGAAACACCGGGACTGGGGGCGAAGATTTCCGAAGAAGGCAATCCGTTTGTAGAACAGTTCAGGGACATGGATCCTTCGGCTACTGTTTTGAAAGTAAAGAAGGACGGCGGAGATATAGACGCCATAACGGCATCCACTATAACATCGAGGGCCTATACGGCCGCTGTGGAGTCCGCATGGATGGTCTTTAATAAGATTAAGGAGGAAAAATAGTCATGGGAAAGGTTAAAGTCATAATGAACGGGCTTATAAAGGAAAACCCTACGTTCGTCCTTTTGCTCGGAATGTGCCCTACCCTGGGTACGACAACTTCTGCCATAAACGGCATGGGCATGGGACTGGCTACGATGTGCGTGCTCATCCTGTCCAATATGGCGATCTCGGCGATTGCGAGGTTCATTCCGGATAAAGTCAGGATTCCTTGCTATATCGTGGTGATTGCGACTTTCGTGACGATTGTTCAACTTTTAATGCAGGCGTTCCTGCCTTCGCTTTATGAGACGCTGGGGCTTTTCATCCCTCTTATTGTCGTGAACTGCATAGTTCTCGGTCGCGCTGAAGCATACGCCAACAAACACAGTGTCATGGATTCGGCCTGCGACGGCATAGGCATAGGGCTTGGTTTCACATTGGCGCTTACCATCCTCGGTCTCGTGCGTGAAATCCTCGGCAGCGGCTCCGTATTCGGAATGAAATTCATTTCCGGCGACGGGATGCTGGCATTCATACTTGCTCCGGGTGCGTTCATCGTACTGGGATACCTTATCGTCATATTCAAAAGGCTTACCGCCAAGATTAAAATGTAGGAGGGAAGGTTATGGAATTTCTGATAATAATAATTTCAGCAGTTTTTGTTAACAATATCCTGCTTGCCCAGTTCCTCGGAGTCTGCCCGTTCCTGGGTGTGTCAAACAAGGTTTCCACGGCTGTCGGCATGTCCGGGGCTGTATGCTTCGTGATGACTCTTGCAACCCTTGTCACTTATCTTTTACAGGTCTATGTGCTTGTACCTCTGGGACTGGAGTTCCTGCAGACGATAAGTTTCATCCTTGTCATAGCCGCCCTTGTGCAGATGGTTGAAATCATCCTTAAAAAGATTTCGCCGTCATTGTATTCGGCTTTGGGAATATTCCTTCCGCTGATTACAACGAACTGTACGGTGCTGGGTGTCGCGCTGCTCGTAGTGACCAAGGAGTTTGCATTCGGCGGAGGCGATCCTGCAATGCTCAATCTCGGAGAGTCTGTTTTCTACGCCTTTGCAAGTGCGCTGGGATACAGTGTGGCCATGATACTTTTCGCGGGAATCAGGGAACAACTTGAACTTGCGACCGTGCCGAAGTCGTTCAAGGGCATACCAGTGGCTCTTCTGACTGCCGGCATACTCGCGATGGCCTTCATGGGGTTCGCCGGGCTGGTATAGACACGGCTGTCCGAAGCCGCTGCCCGAGGCTGTGGTTAAGGCCACACCCCGACTTAATTTAAGTAGGCTATTATGTGTTGATTCTCAGTGATTTATTGTTTTTGGAAAAAATTTTCACTGTGGATTCTGAGGGTTTCTGAACCCCTTGAAATCCACAGTGATTTTTTATGCTTTTATTGTTCGGGTCTGATTGTCAGTGACTTATAACGGAAGGGATTAAGTCCGGGCGTGGCCTGAACTCGCGCAAATCTGTCATTGCTGGCGATGTCCGGTCAGTAGTATCGGGTCAATGCCTGTCACTCGTGAAATCTGCTTCGTGCCAGCCCCGTAATGTTTCCTCAATATCTCTGCAAGATTGAGTTTTTCTTCTATCGTAAGGCATTCGATGCCTGACTTTTTAAACTCTGTCCGGCAAATCTCCCGCATTGAATTGTATAACTCCTGATCGTTGTAATGTCCGTGCTTGAGGACTCCTGTCTCCATTTCCAGTATCCGGTCGTTGTTTACCGACAGATGGTAGATGAATTCTGCCGGGGAGCGATACAGATGTTCCACAAATTCATAGTCCACATAATTGTAGGGATATATCATTCCGTCCGGAGACAATTCGTATTCATCCGGAAGTGCGGTTTTGCTATTCAGCAGGGCCCGTTTTTGTCTGATAGACATTCCGGATGCCTGTTTGTCTCCGTAATTGCGTCCTTTCATTCGGGAGAAATATGTCCCGATGGAACTCCATCTGTAATTCCACGGTGTGATGTTTATATGTGCGGCCATCGGGTTTCTCAACACGTATGCTATGACTTTTTTCATATAGTCCTGCGAATCTATCCGGATGATTGCCGTTTCTGCATTAAAATCGGCAATTCTCGTATTTATCCTTCTTTTAAACAGACGAATGAATCTGTTGCATGTTTCGTATTCCCCTTTCATGACAAAGTGCACATGATTGCTCATCAGGCAGAAGCATTGCAGTCTTACCGGACGCTGCAATGCGCACACAGCCACATCGTTCATTCCATTGATAAAGTCTTCGTCTGTTCTGAAAATCATACTGCGGGACAATCCGTCAGTACATACATGAAAATACTCCTCGCGCTCCATATCGTCCCTCCTTGTTTTGTGCAAATGTAGCAAAACTGTCTGGCCTCGGCAATTTTTATTCGGTTCGGGCCCCACCCCGACTTAAGTCAAAGGAGTTATAAAGTATTGAAATATAATGCTTTATGAAGATGATAATAATTTTTCACTGTGGATTCCGAGGCATTCGGAACCTCTCAGAATCCACATTTGAAAAATTTTATTACAATCACAACTTATTGTTTATGAATGGATTAGGATGCATTAAAGTTAAGTCCGGGTGTGGCCTGAAAAAATTTTTTTGCAATTTAAAAAAATCATACTACTTTTGCAGTGTATTAGAAAACTAATACACCATGTCAATAATACTACTGTAATATGATTGAAATCAAAAATCTTACTTTCGGCTACGGGTCAAGGCCCGTGTTCCGGAATCTGTCCGTGGATTTTAAAGAAGGTTCAATTTACGGACTGCTCGGTGAAAACGGGGTGGGAAAGACCACCCTGTTGAAGCTGATCTGCTCTTTGCAGCAGAGCCGCCACTCCGACGGGACTATCAAGGTGGACAACATGGCGCCGGAAAGCAGGCGGCCGTCATTCCTTGAAAATATTTTTTATGTCCCGGATGAAATACCTGTCCCAAGAGGCACGGTAATGAATTTCGTAAAAGAAAACGGAAGATTTTATCCGAATTTCAGGCTCGACACTTTTATGGAATATGCCAGGGAATTTGAAATAGACCCGGAACGGCCTTTCCGTAAAATGTCTTTCGGTCAGCAGAAAAAGGCCCATCTTGCCTTTGCCTTGTCGCTCGGAACGAAATACCTGCTCATGGACGAGCCTACCAACGGGCTTGACATACCGTCAAAAGCCACATTCCGTTCCCTGATTGTGCGCCTCAGCACGGAAAACCGGATAATCATCATTTCAACCCACCAGGTAAAAGATGTCGAGAATGTGATAGATCCCATAATCATCCTTGACAAGGAAAGAGTGTTGCTGAACGCTACCATACAGCAGATTACGGACAAACTGTATTTTGATTACAGCGGGACTGTTGACGATGCCGCACTTTACCGCGAGGCCAATGCGGCAGGTATGATCCAGGTACTGCCGAACGCGGCCGGAGCCGAGAGCAAGGTGAACATTGAGGCCTTGTTCAATGCGGTTTACCGTAACAAAGAAACCATTCAGTCATTTTTTGAAAAATAAGGACAGCCATGAACAATATATTCAATTTTAAAAGATTCGGCCGTACACTCAGGCACGATATCATAGGAACGGCGAACAGGGCGGGGCTTTCGATGCTGCTCGGCCCGGTAATAGTGCTTCTGACGGTTGCGCTGATAATGCAGATATATGACATTGTATTCATGTATGGCAGTCCCGGGGAAAATATCCCTGTTTATCCTGTGGCGAGGTTTGTCATACTTTGCATAACGCATATCATCATGATGCTCTTCATGGCGACATCGAGTTTCGGTTATCTTACTGACAACAGGAACAATGTCACCCAGTTGATGCTGCCCGCTTCGACACTTGAAAAATTCCTGAGCATCACCATCATATATTATGTCTTCACTCCGATTGTCATTTTTCTTGCAGGCTGGGCCGGCGACACCCTGATCGCCCTTACGGGGCTTGGCGGATTTACCGGATACATGAACCCGGCAGATCTCATCGGCGGCCTCGGAAACCTATATGACATGGTTTTGCCTTATGAAATGACGCCGATATTAAACAAGGTGTTGTGGAGTTTTCTTGCGGGTTATTTTATGATTGCCTCGTTCACTCTTCTGTGCGCACTTCTGTTCAAGACATACAAGGTGCTCAAGACCATAGGCATTTATCTCGGATTAAATCTCATAATAGGTAATGTACAGACGCTTTTCTGGGGAAACAAGTTGATGGCCGTATTGAATGGCATGGATGCCGGGACGCTTGATCAGTCGGGGCAGTCAACAGACATCATGATGCAGGGAATGTTCGATTTTCTCGACAAATCGATGTCTTACGGTATGATTTTCAGCATCGTGGCTTTTATTGCCCTGAGTGTCGCGATATATTACAGGCTCAGGACTGTCAAATCATAAGGAGGTGTATTAAAATGCAATTCAATGACAACATGCCTATTTATCTGCAGATAGCCGACCGGATATGCGAGAACATACTGTCGGGGAAATGGGGTTCCGACTGCCGTATCCCGTCCGTGAGGGAGATGGGCGCGGAATATCAGGTGAATCCCAACACCATGATGCGCAGTTATGACTACCTGCAGCAGAAAAACATCATCTACAACAAGCGCGGCATAGGTTATTTTGTCTCTCCGGGAAGCATTTCCCTGATACTTGAAGACCAGCGGAAAAAACTGATAGACAACGACCTGCCTCAAATGATAAAAAAGATGCTCCTTCTCGGCTTTAGCCGTGAGGACGCAATCGAAGCCGTCCGGAAGGAATTTGATTCCATACAACAGGAAAAACAGAATGAAAACCAATAAAAAGACAAGTCATGAAACAGATAGTTGTATTTTTTACGTTGCTTTTGCTCGCATTCGGCGGTAATAAGGCATTGGCGCAGGATAAAAAGGATTGGGGAAACATCTATGTGGAGGCAGGCATATCTTATTCTGTCGGCAGCCATACCGGGGAAGGAATATTTGAAAATCTTTCTGTAGGCTACCGGATTCCTGAATCTTTTGCTGTGGTTTATCTTGAATGGGGCGGTTCCGACAAAGAGACCAGACTGGGGTATCCCATGTTGCATACGGGCATGGTTTCATTCGGATATGATGTGCTCAGATTTAAAAATGCCAGTTTCGCCATTGAGCCAAGGCTGGGCGTCGGTTTTGCGACAGGAGGCTTCGGTGCTCAAGAGAGGGTTTACAGATTTGCGGCAGAAGCCGGTCTTATGCTGAGATATGAAATAAACTGGTGCTATTTCGGCTTCCACGGGAAGTTCGTCGGCATGAGCAGCGAATGGGGTAAAACGTCCATGTATGAATTCATGACCGGGTTTACATGGGGAATACGTTTCTGATAATTTTATTAATTTTGCAAATTGTTTTAAATAAAAAGTTTATTATAATGATACGCAACGGATTTACAATTGTTTTATTGATGGCGTTTTCACTGTCGCTTTCGCTGACTTCGTGCGGAGGAGTGTCTTTCAGGCTGGACGGAGATACGGTATATGTTGTGGACAGTGGCGATACTTCGTATGTAGTGGCCGCCGACTCATCGGAGACACGGGTGCTGGCGATAGACGATTTCAACGCGATTGACGTTTCACATGCATTTGAAATAATTTTTTCCCCGCAGGTGGCTGAGGGCACGGTCGAACTTACCGCCCCGGTGAACCTTTTCGATTGCATAAAGTGCGAGGTGGATGATGGCTGTCTGGAAGTGAGGTATATACGCAATGTGAAATTAGGAATGGACACGGACAGGCCGATGCTCAGGCTTTCTTCTCTTGAAACGTTCAAGAGTCTTGATGTAAACGGGGCGTCCAGAGTCGTTTCCGAAGACACCCTGAGGCTGGCAGATGTTGAAATAGATATTTCCGGCGCAAGCGGCATGGATGTGGATTTGACGGCGGACAGACTGTTTTTCGACATATCCGGTGCATCCGGCGTTACTGTCGGAGGAGCATGCGGTGAACTCGGGATGGATGTGTCGGGAGCGAGCCATGCCGATATGTCGGCATTGAAAGCGGGTTATTGCGATGTAGAGTGCAGCGGAGCATCCAAACTCTCGGCCTGGTGTGAAAAAGAAATCTCCATTGATTGTTCCGGGGCGTCGAAAATCAATGTTTTCGGGCCTGGAGCGATAACCAGGCAGGATGTCTCGGGCGCTTCGAATATTTCCAGAAAATAATGAAACTTTCAGGTTCCATACTCGTGGTTGACGACAACGAGGGCATAATAAGCGCTCTCAGGCTGTTGCTGCCTCAGTATTTCTCAAAAGTTAAATGCATCACTTCTCCCAAAGGCATCATGTCTTCTTTGGGAGAGGATGCTTTTAATGTCGTCCTGTTGGACATGAATTTTACTTCCGAGGTAAACAACGGCAATGAAGGCCTGTTCTGGCTTACTGAAATCAAGAAGTCCCATCCCCGTACCGAAGTCGTGCTTTTTACTGCATACGCCGACATCGACCTTGCCATCGAAGGCATGAAACGCGGGGCTTTCGATTTCATTGTGAAGCCGTGGGACAACGAAAAGTTGGTTTCCACCCTCAAGGCGGCATATACCCTTTCTTCCGGGAAGGATGTCCAAAAGGGAAGGCTTCAGGTGAAGGACAGAAATGACGGCATGTATTGGGGCGTTTCAGAGAGCATGACAAGGCTCAAAGAGCAGGTTGTACGTATTGCGGCCACGGATGCCTCTGTGCTGATTACCGGAGAAAACGGGACTGGCAAGGATATGCTTGCCAAAGAGATGCACAGGCTTTCGGCGCGCCGGAGAGGCCCTTTGGTGTCAGTCGATATGGGGGCAATTCCTGAGACTTTGTTCGAGAGCGAACTTTTCGGCCATGTCAAAGGTGCTTTTACGGATGCCCGCAGCGACCGGACCGGCAAGTTCGAGGAGGCCGACGGCGGAACTCTGTTTCTTGACGAGATAGGGAATATCCCGCTGCATCTTCAGGCAAAACTGCTGAGAGTGCTTCAGGACAGGGCTGTCGTGCGTGTGGGAAGCAACAGGCGGATTCCGATTGATATCAGGCTTGTCTGTGCGACCAACAGCGACATTACCGGGCTTGTGTCGGAAGGGCGCTTCAGGGAAGACTTGTATTACAGGATAAACACCATCCATCTGCATCTTCCTCCTCTCAGGGAGCGCAGGGACGAGATAATCCCGCTTTCCGAGATGTTTATTTCCGAATTTTCAGAAAGATATTCCCGTACCGGGCTGAGCCTGGGCGATGATTCGCGTGAGGCTCTATGCCGTTACGACTGGAGCGGAAACATAAGGGAACTCCGCAACTGCATAGAAAAGGCCGTGATACTTTCCGGCGGAGATGTCATTACTCCTGATGATCTCCAGCTCTCCGAAAGATACCGTCATGCTCCCGAGGGCGTCCCGGGCGACGATTCTGTTAACTGCACTTTGGAAGACATGGAGATAAAGATGATAACCAACGCCTTGAAAAAATACGAGGGGAACATGTCGCTTGTGGCAAAATCTCTCGGCATTACGCGGCAGACCCTGTATAACAAAATGAAACGTTACAATTTTTAATCCCTATGAGGCTTCGCACTGTCCTTTGCATTATCGCCGTCATTGTTTTTTCCGTACTTTCGACGGTATTGCTTTTCTGGGGGCATTATGTGGCCGGGGGCGTTTCAGTGGCATTGTTGCTGTTGTCGGCGGCAGTGTGTTACAAGGAATATTTCCGCAATCTGAAGAAATTGGTTTTCATGCTCGATGCATTTGAAGCCAACGACTTCATGGTCAGGTTGCAAGAGACCGGAGGCAAGCCGGACAGACTTTTCATAAAACTTCTTAATAGGATAAAGCAAAAACTCGATACTGAAAAGGCAGGAATCCGCGAACAAGAGATGTTTTACGGCAAGATGCTGGAAAATGTGACTTCCGGAGTACTTGCTGCAGACGAGTACGGAGCGGTAATGTTTTCCAATCCTGTGGCGACGGCCCTTTTCGGCAAGGAAGTGATAAATCTGAAGCAATTGGACAATATACGGCAAGGGCTGTGCGCTGATTTTCTCTCAATCGGAAAGGACGACAGTGCGAAGATATCGTTTTTCAACGAAAGCAGGGAAGTCGTGTTGAGGGTAATGGAAAGCGAGACGGTCATAACCTCTTCCCATTCAGGTCGTTCGGAGACGGTGCGCATCTTCACTTTCAATGATATCGAGCACGAGATGGAAGTCAGGGAGACGGAGTCATGGGACAGGCTCATCAGGGTTCTGACTCATGAAATAATGAACAACCTGAGCCCCATATCGTCAATCAGCGAGACTCTTTACGCCCTGTTGTCCAGACCGGGAAAGCATGACAAAGAAATATCCGACGGACTGCATACTATCAATGCCACCTCCAAAGGGCTCATGTCTTTTGTAGAGGCTTACCGTAAGGTAACGAGGATTCCTGAACCGGTAAAGAAAATCTGTAACGTTACAGAACTTATAGAAAGGGATATTTCCCTGGTTTCCCATGAATTTTCTTCCGCAGGCATCACATGTTCTTTCGTTACGGAGGACAGGGGAATCCTGATTCATGCCGACGAGGATATGATTTCACAGGTGATTGTGAACCTGCTCCGCAATGCCGTGCAGTCTTTCGACATGGAAAAACCTCCTGCCGAAAAAAGGATTTCCGTTCGTTGCCGCATGGACAAATCCGAAAATGTCATAATAGAAGTGGCGGATAACGGCAGGCCGATACCGCCTGAAAGTGTCGAGCAGATATTCGTTCCGTTCTTTACCACCAAGAAAAAAGGAACAGGCATAGGTCTCAGCCTCGCCCGTCAGATAATGCTGCGCCACAACGGTTCTATCAGGCTCGTCAGGTCTGATGCCTCATCGACCGTGTTCGCTTTGGTATTCGGGTAATATTTGCCTGATGCTTGTGCCGGGAGCGATTTTTCAATATCTTTGCAGTGCAGGTTGGTTTGTCGGGGAGGAATATTATGAGTTTTTATCATTTTTATACTGATGGACGGTGCCAATCGTTGATTTTCAGGGATGCCGAGGATTTTATAAGAGGCATGAACGCCGTTGCATTTTCCGTACAGGTCTGTCAATCAGTTTCAGTTGTGGCTTTTTGCCTGATGGACAACCATGTGCATTTCGTGTTGAAAGGGATTTCCGGTGATGTGAGTGATTTTGCCAAATGCTTTAAAAGATTGCTTTCAATCCAACTGGCAAACAAATACCTTAAGCCCGAGCCATTACGTTATGCTAAGTCAGGCTTTAAAGAGATACTTGACCCCTATCATCTGAAAGTAACTGTTGCTTATTGTCTGCGCAACCCGTTCATGGCGGGAATTGTGCCTCATCCCGTAAAATATCCCTGGAGTTCCTCGAAGTGCTATTTT
Source organism: Candidatus Merdivivens pullicola (assembly GCA_017694945.1). Lineage (GTDB taxonomy): Bacteria > Bacteroidota > Bacteroidia > Bacteroidales > UBA932 > Merdivivens > Merdivivens pullicola. Next base: position 25,953 of record JADIMA010000085.1, read on the forward strand.
AATGGCAGCCTTTCATGCGATTTGCACAATATCGGGGAATTGGGAACAAGGCAGTGCAGGGAACTGTTCAAGACAAGACTGAAATTGCCTTCAGGCTATTTGTTTGATAAGTCCGGAGTGATTGTCCCTGAAAACTATATCGCTAAAGTAACGTGAGTTCGATGAATTCAGAACAATGCAAGCTGTGTGTCAATCGTTCGTGAGACATTGATACACGGTTTCTTAGGGAAACAGCAATATGCGGCAATGCCAGAAAGAAGGTTGACAATAAAGTTGTCA
>JADIMA010000007.1 GCA_017694945.1 Candidatus Merdivivens pullicola
GCGGAGAGTCCCAGCCTTGGGATCATCGACTCAAGGAGTGTCAGGACCTCCCATCATATTGATGGTCAAAGGGGAATAGACGGAAACAAAAAGATAAAGGGCAGGAAGGAGCACATAGTGGTTGACACTCCGGGGCTGCCCATGTCAGTGAGAGTCCATCCGGCTAACGTCCATGACAGCGTAGGGGCGGAAGAGGTGTTCGAATCCATGAGATACAAATTCCCTGGGCTGAAACGGATTCTGGCGGACGGACAGATTTGTCCCCATGCCAAAAAGATGGATTGTCGAGCGCACTTTCTCATGGCTCGAGAACTTCAGGAGACTGACCATTGACTATGAATACAGGGCCGATACGCACGAAGCCATGATGCATATCGCTGCCATACTGAAGAATCTTGTGAATCATACATTTCAAGCATGGCTTCCTGCCAACTGCCTCTATTGTCATTAATATACTTGAGAATTGCTTCTTCATTCTCCGTACCTTCAATACATTTGATATATATATCAACAAAACCAATCAGATTCCTATCATCGCCAACAATCCTTTTTAAATCATTTTTCAGCCATGGCAGGATGTGGTCTCTGTATGTAACATGTTTATATCTGCCTCTAAAATCGTTTTCGTAATCGGTCTTTTTACCATTATTACAACGCCTCCAGGACTGCTTGCTAACATCAGTACTATTATCCAATGTAAGATATATGAGATATACATCTTTCTGATCATAATGAGCACCATGCACTGCTCCTTCAATATATCTAGCCAATTGAGAAGGCCCGTCCTTCGCTCCTTTGATTTTATTCTCAATTATAATATAGTATTGTTCATCTTTTATAGATATATCAACAAAATTATCATTGAATCCTATATTAGGATTCCTGACATTTAATTCTGTAAATCTTACATCAGAAGACGAAATTGTTTTAAGAAAACTTTTAAGTGCAGCATATCCATCCTTTCCATAACTTAAGAATATAGCCAGTATCTTACTGTGAATATCTTCCTTCTTTCTCACGGACATACCGGAAATGCATGAAAAACCATAAAGCAAATCAAAATATGCCAAATTGTCTTTTAACGAATCGCTTCCCTTTTTAAATCTTCTATCTTTAGTTTGAATCTTTGTTCCGGCATCTCAATACATTTTTAATTGATTACAATTATAAAAATATATCATTTTGCAAAAAACCTCAAAATGTTTTTGGATGTAAGCGAAATCACACCACACCCCGACTTAACTCAAACATATTGTTATGTATTGACAAACAATAATTTATAACAAAATAATCAAGTCGGGGTGTGGCTCGAACCTTAAGACCTGTACAACATCTCCCCTATCCCGGACAAGGAAGCATTTTCTACTGTCACTTTATAATCGTAACAGGTAAAGACCATAGCACCCTCGTCGGTCAGGTCGTACTTCACTCCCCCATAAGTACCTGAAAGCGATTTTCGGGAAAGATAACTGTTGAATATGTCCCACTCTTCGGAAATCTGGGAGGCAAGGGATTCTGGCAATAACGAGTAAAGCATAATCACATCTTTACCATTGAGAACGCAGATGCGCGAATCGCCTTTGCTGATGGTGAACATCACATTTTCAAACTGCTCTGGGATTATCCCGTTTTCCTTGATTTCACGGTTGGTCTGCGCGAATACATTGATTGTCAAGGCACCAGCCAAAACGGCTGCTGTAATGATTGAAACGATAAAAAATTTTTTCATGATTGCAAGATTTTTAAAAATTAAACTTATTGTTAAGATTCCTTGTAAAATACATTATCATGAGGAGTATCAGGAACAACACCATAGTTCCGATGATAAGCCCGCTGGTTTCAAGTTGCAGAAGTACATATATGAAAGCATAAAATACTGCCACGGCTGCTGCAAACCAATATGCTATACGGGACTTGAGGACGGCCACGAAATATGCTCCCAAAGATGTCACCGTAAGAACTGATGCTATCAGATAGGCAAGCCAGAAAACCACATATTCCGTAAAAGCCAAAAGGAGAAGATAGAAAAGGCAAAGCGAAAAACCTGTTACAATGTACTGCACTATATTGACCTGTCTGCCAGAAACCGCCTCAACGAAGAAAATCCCTGAGAACACCAGTAATATGATGAGAAATGAATATTTCAATGCTCTCATAGACTGGACATATTGCGATACGGGAACTACGAAATCAACCCCAAATCTGTAACTGCTGTAACCTCCCTGCGAATATATATTCCATTCGGCAGTAAAACCGCTGTCAGTGACATCCCTCTTGGAAGGAAGATAACTCCCGCTGAAACCTGGATTGGCATAATCCGACTGGAGCGACAGATTAAAAGTCTCGGCATTGTTCACAAAATCAAGAAACTTATATCCCTTCAATTTTAAACCAAGCGAATATTCCATCGGTACTCCGGATTTAAGCCCGTATGGATTCAAAGCGACGGACAACCCTCCATCGTCTGGCTGCATTTCATACTCTTTGCCATCAAGAACAAGAATCACATTTTCCTCAATGCCTTTAATGTCTGTTATTCCGAAAAATATCTCGCACTCACCTTCTTTACGGGCTGATGCAACAGTTTCATCGTCAAGGACTATGACACCCTCAACATCAAGCCCTGTCTTATATACCGGAACATCATATATTGAACGATGCAGCACCTCTACTGAAACATTACCTTTGATTTCCACCTCATCGGAAACATGCTTTATACTTTCTTCCGGCTCGTAATATTCCTTCGGCTTGTCAACCGGTATTTTAAAATACGGAGAAGTTATCAATTGCTCACCGCCCCATGAATTACCTATTTCCTGAGACACTTTTAATGAAAGGCTTTCACGTTCGTCTATCTTGCTCCAAACCAAAAGTACCGGTATGAACATAAGAATGGCTGTGACCGTAACAACCACCCCTTTTACCACCAATTTTTTTGAACTTTTCTTTTCCATATCATCTTGTTTTATTGTTTAACCGAAGCAAAGATGAATGTTATCACATTAATTGCAAAGCATTTACAAGCCCCTTTTACGAACAGCCTCCAGAGGTTTATGAAATGGCCCTTATGGCTGACGAAAATTTAAACAATTTCTGAAAATATCTCCTAACTTTGCGGTCATGAAAGAACTCATTTTGCCCAACAGCGGAACAGAAGTCCTCAAAGTACGTCCTGGCGACATCATCTATATCGAAGCCGACGGGAATTACTGCAACATGTACCTTACAGGTGGATTCAGACAACAACTATGGTTCAACAGGCAGAAATTCATTTCATTGGTCAACGAGCAATTGAAATCCGAACGGCCTACCTTCATAGTAGTAGGAAGATTTTTCATTATAAACCTCGCATACATATACAAAATCAATCCCATAGAAGCCGAACTTACACTTTTTGACAACAACAGCCTTTCCCAGACTACCCTGCACGTTTCCCAAGAGGCACTTGAAAAGTTAAAGGAACGGCTTACTGAACTGCAATAAATGAAATATCATGAAAATCAACGATATAAAAAATGATGAAGATATTTTGGTGATAGGTGGCTCCGAATGGAAGCCCGACGAATCGGACAACGATTCGCAGGACAATATAAAAGACAGAAAATGGAAAACCATTTCCATCATTCTGGCAACAATCCTCGTTTTAGGAGTTTGCTCTTTTATAGGAAAACATATCCTTTACAACTCGCAATTCCCGAAATCCCGTCCTGACAAGGAAATAATCCGACTTCTAGACAATACCATGGAAGGGACTCCCGGAATCAAACCAAGTACCACCGAAAGCATGGGGGTTAAATTGAAGATTTACGCCCTCTCCGGGCTTAAGGCATCGTTTGCCGACACCGTGCCCGATTACAACGACCCTTCGGTATATTTTATTACACGCAGCGCGGACTATAAGATAGAAAACGACAAAAGGGTGATGATAGGAGACTTCGTACAGAACGGGGAAATACTCTCAAAAAGCAGATGGAGAGCCGGATTCATGGCCGTTTCACATGACGGAAACGCACAGATAGGCATCAGCCGCAGCGACAAAGTACGCCGCCACATCTTGAAAGAAAACGGTTCATTCTTCCGCCAGATGGCCATAGTAGCCGCTGGAACAAGATGCGACAAACAATACATCCTCAAAGGAAAAGTAACCCGTTGCGCATACGCTTGCGATGAGGCAGGAAAACTATATTTCATAGAAACAGCCTATCCTGAAACACTGTACGGCTTCGCCGACGCACTAATCGAATACGGATTCATCGACGCCGTATATGTCACAGGAGGCATACAACCAGATTTATTTTACAGGGACAGTAACGGAACGGCGCACGGATGTTACGTTGACGACAAACCCCATAAACTCATTGTCTGGACAAAGCAAGGGGATGATATTTCTTGCAAATAGAGACTATCTCATCATAAACTATTGAAAGAGCCGACCGTATGCAAACGAATACCATTTAATTTATTGATTATCCGCAAAAACACCCCCACTTTCCGTTAATAAAGGGCTTTAGGATACGCATATTATAAGCCACAGCCCGGCTTAATTTACACTTCTGTAATATATTGTAAATCAATCAAGTGTTAATTTACTGTTTTTCAGTACATAACAACACTCTTAAAAATTAAGTCGGCGCGTGGCCTTAACCCAAGAGACTTGCCAAAAACACACTTATAGAGTCGCGTTCCCGATTGCAACAGTCCGGAAAAACAAAAGGACGGCCCGAAGACCGTCCCCTGTTTGAATAGCGTATCAGGAACTTAATCCTTGAATTTAGCTTTAAGATATTCCCTGTTGAGACGTGCGATATGTGAAACAGTGATATGCTTAGGACATTCCATTTCACATGCACGGGTATTGGTGCAGGCACCGAAACCGAGTTCGTCCATCTTCGCAACCATCGCTTTTGCACGACGGGCTGCTTCCGGCTTGCCCTGTGGAAGCAAAGCGAGTGAACTTACCCTTGCCGCAACGAACAGCATGGCCGAACCGTTCTTGCAAGTGGCAACGCAGGCACCGCAACCGATGCAGGCAGCAGCATCCATACTCTCATCGGCATTCTTCTTAGGGATAGGAATTGCGTTTGCATCAGGAGCACCGCCGGTATTAACGGAAATAAAACCGCCTGCCTGAAGTATCTGGTCGAAAGCCTGCCTGTTAACCACGAGGTCTTTGATTACCGGAAAAGCAGCACTTCTCCACGGTTCTATGGTGATGGTATCGCCATCATGGAACTTCCTCATGTGAAGCTGGCAAGTCGTAACTTCATCGTCAGGCCCGTGGGCACGGCCGTTTATATAAAGCGAACACATACCGCAGATACCTTCCCGGCAGTCGTGATCGAACGCTACCGGACCGCTGCTTTTGCAGCCTTTCTCCACTGCAACGGGATCCATCCCCTCTTCGATGAGCTGTTCGTTGAGTATGTCGAGCATCTCAAGGAAAGAACTGTCAGGGGATATGTTCTTTACTTTGTAAGTCTCGAAATGACCTTTCGCCTTGGCGTTCTTCTGACGCCATACTTTAAGTGTTAAATCCATTAGCGTTAGTCTTTATAATTTCTGGTAGCAATTTTTATGTTTTCAAATACAAGAGGCTCCTTGTGGAGTTCAGGCTCTACATTGGCGCCTTTGTATTCCCACGCGCTGACATACATATAGTTTTCGTCATCACGCTTGGTTTCACCGTCTTCGGTCTGCATTTCAACACGGAAATGTCCGCCGCAAGACTCTTTTCTGTTGAGTGCATCCAAAGCCATGAGTTCGCCTATTTCAAGGAAGTCGGCAACTCTCAAAGCCTTTTCTATCTCAGGATTGAACTCTCCGTTCTCTCCAGGAACATAAACGTTCTTCCAGAACTCTTCCCTGAGAGCCCTTATTTCAGTAATCGCTTTCTTCAAGCCTTCCTCATTGCGGGCCATACCGACATATTCCCACATAATGTGGCCGAGGCGTTTGTGTATCGAATCCACGGATTCCTTGCCTTTGATTGAGAACAGTTTGTTAATCTTGTCCTTAACGGCTTTCTCCGCCTCATCGAAAGCAGGATGGCTGGTGTCTGTCTTAGGAACCTGGATTTTCGAAGCGAGGTAGTCACCAATAGTGTAAGGAAGGATGAAATAACCGTCTGCAAGACCCTGCATGAGGGCTGATGCTCCAAGACGGTTTCCTCCGTGGTCGCTGAAATTGGCCTCGCCTATTGCATAAAGCCCGGGAATCGTAGTCTGGAGATTGTAATCCACCCAAAGTCCGCCCATAGTATAGTGGATAGCCGGATAAATCATCATAGGCTCCTCGTATGGATTGACATCGGTAATCTTTTCATACATCTGGAAGAGGTTGCCGTAACGTGCTTCGATGACATCTTTTCCGAGTCTTTCAATAGCGGATTTGAAATCAAGGAATACTGCAAGACCGTGTTCGTTTACACCGTAACCTGCATCGCAACGCTCTTTTGCTGCACGTGATGCGACATCGCGAGGAACAAGGTTTCCGAATGCCGGATACCTGCGCTCCAGATAGTAATCCCTGTCTTCTTCAGGAATCTGGGAAGCCTTGATTTCGCCCTTGCGGAGTTTCATCACATCCTCTTTCTTCTTAGGAACCCAGATACGTCCGTCATTACGCAGAGACTCGGACATGAGTGTCAGTTTGGACTGCTGGTCTCCGTGAACCGGAATACATGTTGGATGAATCTGAGCAAAACAAGGGTTTGCGAAAAATGCTCCTTTCTTGTAGCACTGCCATGCAGCGGAACCGTTGCTGTTCATTGCATTGGTAGAAAGGAAGTATGTATTGCCGTATCCGCCTGATGCAAGTACTACTGCATGGGCTCCGAAACGTTCAATTTCACCTGTAACAAGATTCCTTGCTATGATACCGCGGGCTTCACCGTCAATCATTACGAGATCAAGCATCTCGTGACGCGGATATGACTTCACATTGCCTTTGGAAATGGCGCGGTTCAAAGAAGCGTATGCTCCAAGGAGCAACTGCTGGCCGGTTTGGCCTCTGGCATAGAAAGTACGGCTTACCTGTGCGCCTCCGAACGAACGGTTGTCAAGCAATCCGCCGTAATCCCTTGCAAAAGGAACACCCTGTGCGACACACTGGTCAATGATAAGATTACTTACCTCCGCAAGCCTGTAAACATTGGCTTCCCTGCTTCGATAGTCACCACCTTTGATGGTATCGTAAAACAGCCTGTAAACGGAGTCATTGTCATTCTGATAGTTCTTTGCCGCATTGATACCTCCCTGGGCTGCAATGGAATGGGCCCTGCGCGGAGAATCGCTGATGCAAAAAACCTTAACGTTATATCCGAGTTCTCCCAAGGTTGCGGCTGCTGAAGCACCGCCGAGACCTGTACCGATAACGATAATTTCCAACTTTCTCTTGTTGCCTGGGCTTACGACGCGGATCTGAGATTTATGCTTTGTCCACTTCTCAGACAAAGGCCCCTCAGGAATTTTTGATATGAGTTTTTCGGCCATCTTGTTATTATATTGAATTTTGGCCCAAAGGTACAAATAATTTTCAATCATTCCGCATGGCGCACAGAATTTCATACGCCTTATCCATGTTTTCTACATTTCTGACTGAAATATAAAGATGTCCGTTGTTGTCCTTGAGTTTGAAGAGGGCCGGATGATCCTGGATATATTTTATGACTTTTTCAAACCTGGATGATTTGTAATATGGCGACATCGGATTGGATATGAAATGCGCTATCATCACTCCGTTTTTTATTATCAGTTTTTCAAATCCGAGATAAACGGCCACAATCCTTATTTTTACGACATTTATCAATTGCTCCAGTTCCTCGGGAACCGGGCCGAAACGGTCTGATATTTCTTTTTTGAATTTTTCTACCGCCCGCTCGGAAGTCATGGAATCCAACTCTTTGTAAAGCCTTATCTTTTCAGCCTGCATGCTAATATAACTATCCGGAATGAACAATTGCATGTCTGTCTCTATCGTACAATCCGACAGATAATTGTCATCTTCCCTCTTAATCACGTTGCCTGTTTCGTAGCCGAGTTCTTCCATTGCTTCGGTCAGTATCTTCTGATATGTCTCAAAGCCCATGTCCGATATGAAGCCGCTCTGCTGGGCACCGAGAAGGTTGCCTGCTCCCCTTATGTCCAGATCCTGCATCGCTATATTGAAACCGCTTCCGAGTTCGGAAAAAGCCTCTATGGCTTTCAGCCTCCTTCTTGCCTCGTCGGATACGGAAACCAGAGGAGGAACTATGAGATAGCAATATGCCTGACGGTTGGAACGCCCTACCCTTCCCCTTAACTGGTGCAAATCGCTCAAACCGAAATTCTGAGCCTGGTTGATGATGATCGTATTGGCGTTAGGAATATCTATTCCATTGGAAATAATCGTGGTACACAACAGTATGTCATACCTTCCCTTCATGAAATCCAAAACTTTTTCTTCAAGTTCCTTTGCTTCCATCTGCCCGTGCCCTATGCATATCTCCGCATCAGGCACTACCCCCTTTATTATGGCGGCAATACCCGGAAGTTCCTCAATCTTATTGTGTACGAAAAATATCTGGCCTCCTCTGTCGAGTTCGTAATTGATAATATCCCTGACTGCTTCGGCACTGAAATTCATTATTTCAGTCCTGACAGGTATCCTGTTGGCAGGAGGAGTGTTTATGATGGACAGATCCCTTGCACCCAGCAAAGAAAACTGCAAAGTCCTCGGAATAGGCGTCGCGGTAAGAGTAAGGGTATCGACATTTATCTTCAATTGTTTCAGTTTTTCTTTTGCCGCAACACCGAATTTCTGTTCCTCGTCAATTATGAGAAGACCCAAATCCTTGAATTTAACCTCTTTTCCCAATAATTTATGAGTACCTATTATGATATCTGTCTTGCCGTTGGCAAGATTTTCAAGGACTGTTTTAGTCTCCTTGGCGGTTCTCATGCGGCTGAGGTAGTCGATTGTACACGGGAAATTTTTCAATCTTGCTGAAAAAGTATTAAAATGCTGGAAGGCAAGAATGGTGGTTGGAACAAGAACCGCTACCTGTTTGCTGTCCGCCACAGCCTTGAAAGCCGCCCGGATTGCTACTTCCGTTTTTCCGAAACCTACATCTCCGCATACAAGCCTGTCCATCGGATACGCTTCCTCCATATCGGCTTTCACCGCCTTCGTGGCCTTTTCCTGATCGGGAGTATCCTCATAAATGAAAGAAGATTCAAGTTCCTGCTGCATGTAAGTGTCTGCAGAATATGCAAAACCTTTGGCCTGCCTGCGCTTTGCATACAAGTCTATCAGATCCTTCGCAATATCTTTAAGTTTGCTTTTGGCCGATGTCTTGAGGTTCTGCCATGTCTTGCTCCCTATCTTGTTTATCTTGGGCTTGTCTTCTGTCTGGGATGACTTGTACCTTGAAATCTTGTGCAGGGAATGTACGGAAACGAATACGACATCGTTATCCTTATATACAAGTTTTACCATCTCCTGCATCTTTCCGTTCATGTTTACCTTTACAAGACCTCCGTAAATACCGATTCCATGGTCTATATGGACTACGTAATCACCTATTTTAAAAGATGTAAGATCATTGATGGTCAATGATTCGCTCATTTCCACAGTACGTCTCGGGACAACCCTGTGGAATCTGTCGAATATTTCATGGTCGGTATAGCAGCATACTTTCGAATCATGGTCTATGAAACCGTTCTGCACCGTAAAGCCCGCACTGAAATCTATATTCCTGACATTGAAAGTATAGAATATGTTTTTCAATCTTTCCACCTGCGCCGGCTTGTCGCTCAGAATATATATGTGATAACCGTGATCCATTCTTTTCTTGAGATCCTCGGTTAGAAGTTCAAAGTTCTTGTTGAACGACGGCTGAGGAGATATATTGAACTGAATCTTGGGTACATTTTCCATGGGGAGTTCCGCCGTAGCCCCGATAAACCTCCTTTTGAAATTTTTAAAAAATGAATAATAAGGCTTGTCTCTGAATATTTCCACTGTATCTATCCATAAGACAGTGTCTTTCGGGATAAAGGAAAAGAAACCGCATTTTTTGACATAGGTTTCATTGCTTGCAGATATATCTGGAAAAATCTCTACCGAATCCACAGTATCCGTTGACAACTGTGTATTGGTATCAAACACTCTGATGGATTCAATTTCATCCCCGAAAAGCCCTATTCTGTAAGGGAGATTGTTTGAAAAGGAAAATATGTCAATTATACCTCCGCGCAATGCGAACTCGCCGGGAACCGATACAAAGTCTGTCTTTGAGAACCCGTGCGAAAGCAGGTTTTCCTTAAGGGATTCCAATGATATGTCCTCTCCTTTTTTCAGAGTTATCACAGCCTGCCTGACTTCTCCCTTGTCAACGAACTCTTCCTCTATTGCATCGGGATATGTCACTATGACAAGCCCTCCTTCCGGAAATATTCCCCGGCTGTAATCGACGATAGCGCTTATAGCAGCAGTGCGCTGGACACTGAAAGTCGCTTTTCTTGCACTCTTTTCCAACCTTGCCCCTGAAGTAGGAAGAAGATACACCGAATCCGATTTCCTTATATTATATATGTCAGAAGCCATGTACTCGGCACTTTCCTTGTCAGGCATCAGGATGATATTCATTCCGGAACTTATCACCGCATCGGCCAAAAAACTTTTTGAAGACAGATAAAGTCCGTTAATATATATTTCAGCGCATCCTTCTTCGGACAATCTGAGTATAGATTCGGTTTTTTCCTTACTTATAAACATTCTTATGTTAAGATTATGTTGATAACATGTTGGAACGGCAAAAATAACGTGTTGAAAAAATAAAACAAAATCTATTTACATATCTCGGGGAAATTTTTATACAAACGCATTATCGGAAATAACAACTGCTCCTGCGAAAAGTTGTAAAGTTTTTTTCAAATCCGTATTGAACATGTCCCCGCTATTCCAATCAATTGATTTTTAATACATAAAAAAAGTTATCAACAAATTAACATAACAATAGAATACCAACAATTTTAACTTAGATAAACAAACTAATAGTATATTTGTATCCTGATTTTGATGCGATGGAAAATGCGGATTTTGATCCCCGGAAAATATCCGTGGGCAAGGACAAGGATTATGAAGGCGTGATAAGGCCCCAGGACTTCGACGAGTTTTCGGGCCAGGACAAGATAATTGAAAATCTCAAGATTTTCGTCAAGGCTGCAAAAATGCGCGGTGAGGCTCTTGACCATTTGTTGCTGCACGGGCCTCCAGGTTTGGGAAAAACTACATTGGCGCGCATAGTAGCCAATGAACTGGGGGTAAACATGAAAGTCACTTCGGGCCCTGTATTGGACAAACCGGGCGACCTGGCCGGGCTTCTTACTTCTCTAGACGAAGGGGATGTACTGTTCATAGACGAGATACATCGTCTGTCTCCGGTTGTGGAAGAATATCTTTATTCCGCTATGGAGGATTTTGTAATAGACATTATGATAGACAAAGGACCCGGTGCCCGTTCCGTGCGCATAGCATTGAGTCCTTTTACACTTGTAGGAGCGACTACCAGAAGCGGTCTGCTTACCTCCCCTCTCCGTGCCAGATTCGGAATCAATTTCGCTTTGGAATATTATGATACCGCGACTTTGGTAAAAATCATAACCAGAAGTGCTTCAATACTTGATATAGACATATCAAGCGATGCGGCTTTCGAAATAGCCAGACGTAGCAGAGGGACTCCGAGGATTGCCAACGCATTGTTGCGCCGTGTAAGGGATTTTGCCCAGGTCAAAGGCAATGGTTCCGTGGATTCCGAAATAGCCAAATATGCCCTTGATGCCTTGAATATAGACAAGAGAGGTCTTGACGCAATTGACAATAAGATTCTGAAAACCATCATAACCAAGTTCAAAGGCGGGCCCGTAGGTGTCAATACTATTTCGACAGCCATAGGTGAAGATCCGGGTACTGTAGAAGAGGTATATGAGCCTTTCCTTATAAAGGAAGGTTTCATAATGAGGACTCCACGGGGAAGGGAAGTCACGGATCTCGCCTATGATCATCTCGGAATATCCAAATATGATTCTTCAACCGGAAGTCTTTTCTGATTATGGCCAATCTTATAATTGATATAGGGAGCCTTTCCGTCAAGGCTGCATGGGCGGAAGGCGTGGAATTGGGAAAATCTTACAGATACCAGGGATACAGGGTGGCGGAGTTTGTTTCCAGAATAACTTCTGAAGCCAAGGCTGAAACAACAGTTGTCGCATCCGATACCCCTGTGCAGGGGGATCTGTATAGTGTATTGTCCGAAAATTCCAAAGAACTGATTTTACCGCAGGATTTTTTTTGTGCGGGTATTGATTTCGGAGAGGCATTCGAATCGCTTTCCCCTGCAAGGAAGGCCTCGTTGATTGCGGCGGCGTATTATTTTCCTCGACAGCCTGTTTCCGTTTTTGATTTCGGAGCCATGATAAATATAGATCTGATTGACGGACACGGAAAATATCTCGGAGGTGCATTGTCTCCCGGCCTCAGGACAAGGTACAAGGCAGTGAACAGATATTCGAAGAATCTTCCTTTACTGAAAACTCAGGATTCATTTAAAGAAATTGGAATGTCTATTGAGGAATCCATAGATGCGGGCATAAATTCGGGTATAATTTTTGAAATTGAAGGATATTTGCGCAAATATCCTGAAAATATCAATATTTTTACAGGTGGTGATGCAAATTTTTTTGCCAGTAAAATGAAAAGACCGATATTTGCGATTTGTAATCTGGTTTTGACCGGACTTGCCTTGATAGCATGCCATTATGATTTTAAAGGAATCGCATAAATATTTATATATCCTTGCTGTCTTGATTGTGCTTTTGCCGATCAGGGCAAATGCACAGAGCGAAGATGCTTTGGGCAGTTTTTCACCATATTCCATTTACGGCATAGGTGATATTTCCTCAAGCGGTTCGGCATTCAACAAGATGATGGGCGGTGTAGGAATAGCAACCAGAAACAACAGACATATCAATTTCTTGAATCCTGCAGCCATTTCAGCGAGGGATACCCTTGCTTTCATGGCGGATTTCGGCGTTGAACAGAAAAATTCATATTTCAAGGAAGGAAACTCGAAAACGCTTTTCAATACTTTCAACATGTACGATTTCGTACTTTCTTTTCCCCTTTACAGAAGTTCTGCGCTTGCTGTCGGAATAACGCCTTTCAGTGATTTGGGATATGATTTTTCAACAAGGGAGACAAATGACGATATCCTGGCTAACGTAGGGGATGCCCAGTACGGATATTATGGTGAAGGAAGTATCTATTCGTTATTTCTTTCGGGTGCGGTGACTTTCTGGGACAGGCTGTCATTAGGTGCCGAGTTCATTTATTATTTCGGTAATCTGGAACGGCATTCCACGGTGGATTATGAAAATTCTTCCTACCGTTCATGGGATATAGGTACCCAGCATCATGTATATGGCTTTACAGGAAAGTTCGGTTTGCAGTATGAGCAGAAGTTTTCTGGAGACCGTTCTCTCATTGTAGGTGCTACTTACAGGATGGGAACAAATCTGAAAGGAAACAAGATTCGTTTTGCCTATGCTTCCACTTCTGCGACCATAGATACTGTCCGCTACGATGCCTCTACGCCTTCTTTCAGGATTGCGGATGAAATCGGAGTAGGGGTTTCCTTTAAAAAAGCCGACAAATGGACGGTCGAGTTCAATTACCTCAGGTCCGACTGGAGGAATACGGGAATAGACGGAATTACTGAATTCAATAAAGACATTTTCAAAAGTTCCGTTCTCAATTCTTTCCGTGCAGGGTTTGAATATGTACCTAACAGATATGATGTCAGGTATTATATGAGAAGAGTGGCCTACAGGGGAGGAGTGTATTATAACCAGTCGTACTATACGATGAACGGTCACAACGTGGGAGAGATAGGCATAACCATAGGCGTCACCCTGCCGGTATTCAGGTTTTACAACGGAATAAACATAGGCATAGATTTCGGCCAGAGAGGAGGTTTCGGAGGAGTTACGATGAGGGAGAGGTATTTCAGGTTCGTGGTTGGCTTCAGCCTTCACGACGTATGGTTCCAACGTCCTCGCTATGAATAGGAAGATTGAATATAAACAGAATAAAAAAACAAACTAAAATGATTAAAAAATTTCTTTTGGCGGCAGTATGTGCCGTTGTTGTAAGTTTCACTGCTGACGCTCAGGGCAAATACGGTCCTGACAGTGCAGAGTGTGTCAAGTATCTTTCATATTACAGAGAGTACTTGAAGATGAATTCAATGGACGAAGCGACTCCAAGATGGAGAAAGGCTTACGAACTCTGTCCACCTTCAGCAAGCCAAAACATGCTGCTGGACGGCCAGAAAATCATAAGGAATCTTATCATCAAGAATTCCAGCAATGCGATTTATCGCGATGCGCTCATCGATACCCTTATGACCCTTCACGATGTCCGCATAAGCAATTATCCAAAGTATGCCGTGACGGCTACAAACAACAAGTCAGTTGACATGATAAACTTCATTAAGGATGACAACAAGTTGTACAACGGTCTCCTTGCCAATATCGATGTCACGAAGGAAAACACGAACAGTGTCGTATTCATCAGATTGATGAATTCCGCATGCAATCTTTATTCTCAGGGTCTCCTGATGGGTGACGATGTAATGGAAGTGTTCGGGAAGATAACAGGTTATATTAACGGAATGATGGAAAATCTCAGAAGTCAGAACAAGTCAACCGAGGCTCTGGAAGGCGTACTCAAGGATGTAGAGAACCTCTTCATCACTTCAAATGTAGCCAACTGCGACAGGCTTATAGAACTTTTCTCTCCTAGGTTTGAACAGACCCCGGACGATATCAGCCTCGTTTCAAACATTATAATGATGATGTCTTCTGCAGAGAACTGTACGGACAACGATCTTTTCTTCAGGGCAGCACAGTCTCTCGACAAACTTGAGCCTACACATATTTCGGCCCACTTCCTCTTCCAGATTTATTCATCCAACAATGAAATCGACCTGGCTTTGAAGTATCTCCAGGAAGCAATAGACAGACCTGATTCGGATACTCTCCAGGATGCGCTTTACTACTATGAGATGAGCAGCATATGTTCAAACAACGGTATTGATGCCAAGGCAGTCCATGCAGCCAAGAAGGCAGTCGAACTCGATCCTTCTTTGGCAGGAAAGGCATATCTTGTTATAGCGAACGTATGGGCAGGTCTTGATTGCCAGGGCAATGAGATTGACCATAGGGCACCGCTTTGGGTGGCTGTCGATTATCTGATGAAAGCAAAGAGGGCGGACGCATCGCTTACTGATACTGTAAACCCTCTTATAGCCCAGTATTCAAAATATTTCCCTGACCAGGCCGAGGCATTCATGTTCAATGTTCTTGACGGAGATTCATATACCGTATCGTGCGGCGGACTTACAGAGACTACGACCGTACGTACTCAAAAGTAATTAATATTGAAACCTGCACTGACAAATAGGTTGTTCTTTACGGTAGCAGTCGTGTTAACGGCTGCTACTGTTCTGTATTCATGCAAAAGCGATTTGGGCGAGGCAAGGAAAATCAATCTTGACGAGACTCCAATGCAGGTCGTCGAGGGGATATTCCATATTCAGTCGGAGAACGGGATGATGCAGTTGAGAGTAGAGTCTCCGAGAATGGAAAGATACGCAAATGATTCGGTTTCATACGAGTTATTCCCCGACGGGTTCAACGTTTTTGTTTACAACGAAGAAGGGCTTCTGGAGACGGAAATAACATCTTTACAGGCGAGACATACCGATTCCGATGCCGATGGCGAGACATGGGAGGCATTCGGTGATGTAGTGGTGTCGAACATCATAAAGGGTGAGAGGCTTGAAACGGATACTTTGTATTGGGACAGGGACAATGAACGGATTTACACCGATTGTTATGTAAAGATGTTCTCTCCTGACGGGTTCATGCAGGGTTACGGTATAGAATCCGATCAGAGGGCAAGACATTCGAAAATCCTGCGTCCGTTCGACAATTTTTTCATCATAAGTAACGATTCTACTAAAACTTATGTAGATTCTGTCAACTTCATAGGTCCATTGTTGTAAAAAATTACTATCTTCGCAGTCTTAAATTTGGCCTGAAAAATTAAAAACTAAAAATATTTGTAAACATGGCGGTTATTGAAAAAATTCGCGTAAAGTTAGGTGTCTTGATCACCGTTCTTATTGCCATCGCCCTGTTGTCTTTCATACTCGACCCGACAACACTGCAGACGGCATTTTCATTTATGTCTTCCAAAAACAAGGTAGGAGAGATTGGAGGCAAGGGAATAGACTATACCGAGTTCCAGAAAAGGGTGGACTATTACACTGCTATAACCCAAATGGCTAACGGTTCTTCCGCGACTACCGAAGAGCAGAACATCGCTATCCAGAACATGGCATGGCAGTCTTATCTCGACCAGATGCTTTTCATCAAGAATGCCAGGAATGCCGGTGTGAATGTCGGTGAAGACGAGATTCTCGACCTTGTAATCGGAGACATGGTTTCACCATTGATTTCCGGTAATCCTATTTTCATGGATGAAAACGGAGTGTTTTCTCCGGAAAGAGTCAGGGATTTCATCAGCCAGATGAACCAAGATCCGTCGGGTAATCTCAGGATCTATTGGGATTTCCTTCAGGACAGGATACAGGATCAGCAGTATTACACCAAATATTATTCACTTTTCACTGCATCCGATTTCATGAATCCTCTGATGCTTGCCGAAGCCATTGAAGAAAACAATGTGACGTCAAATGTCGATTTCGTAATGGTACCTTTCGGTATAGCGGATTCGTCCATAACTGTAAGTGAATCGGAAATAAGCAATTATTATTCTTCGCACAAGAAAAATTACAGGCAGAACGCGAGCCGAGACATACAGTATGTGGTATTCGAAGTAGTTCCTTCTGAAAGCGACATCAACTATGCAAGCGATGCAATTGAAGCGGTTTACCCTGAATTCGGGACTACTGAAAACATGAAGAATTTCCTTATGAGAAATTCCGATGAGCCGTTCAATCCGTATTATTTCGAAGAGGGCGAACTCGCATCCGTTTCCCCGGTTTTTGATGAATACGCTTTCGGAGAAGGCAATGCAGAAGTTTCAGAGATAATTGACGTGAACAACAGGTTCATGGCTGCCCGTGTCGTTGATGTTAGAAACATGTCAGATTCGGCTTACGTGCAGCATGTGCTTCTTCAGGGAGCGGACGAGGCTCTTGCAGACAGTCTCCTTTCAGTGATTTCTTCAGGAAAGAACACGCTTGCAAATGTGGCAATGGCTTATTCCGCCGACCAGAGCATGGGCGAGGTTGAAAAGGGAGATATCGGCTGGATGACCCAGTACCGTATGATTCCTGGAATGGAAAGCGTTCTTTACGCTCAGATAAACAAGCCGTTCATCCTTAAGACAGATTACGGCACCCATATAGTGAACGTTAAGGAAAGAACCAAGTCAAAACTCAAGAAACAGGTTGCAATCCTCGTAAAAGAGGCTGTGGCAAGCAAAGAGACCTTCAATGATTTTTACGCAAAGGCAAACGCTATTGCAGCCAAGAGCGAAGGCAAATATGAACTTTATACTCAGGCTTGTCAGGAAGCAGGTCTTTTCCCTCTGACAGCAAACAGGGTTGAGGAATCTTCAAGACAGTTGGGTACATACAACAATACCAAGGAAGTTACAAGGTGGGCTTTTGACGCCAAGGTAGGGGAGGTTTCCCCTATAATCACCGTTGATAACGAGTACTTCTTCGTTGCCGCCCTTACAGGAATACACAAGGAAGGATATGCTCCGCTCGACGACGTGCGTTCAAGCATAGAGATGATTCTCAAGAACCAGAAACTTGCAGACAAGAAAGTTGCAGAAGTTGCAGAGAAGATTTCAGGAGCGACTTCAATGGATCAGATTGCAAGGATACTTGAAACGAGCGTAAGTTCACGCGATGGTATTGCATTTTCTTCTGTAACAAGGCAGCAGGGATTTGATCCGGCTTTCATAGGTGCAGTGTCAGGCGCTCCTGAAGGACAGATTACCGGCCCTGTAAAAGGCAATCTCGGTGTGTATGTTTTCGTTGTCAAGAGCCGTGATACCGGTGCTTTCTATACCGAAGACGATGCCAGGTCGAGGGAAGAAATGATGACTCAATACACTTTGAACACTGTTTTGCCGGTGATGATGGAAGAAGCGGATGTCAAAGACAACAGGGCAAGGTTCTATTAATAGGTGAGTTGCCAGTTTTAAGGTAAAATAAAGTGCGGTCGTAGATTGCGGCCGCACTTTTCTTTTAAATGATTACAGATGCAATGTTGCCTGTTACCACAGGAAATTGTTGAATGGATATCTGCCGGCATGAATTTCTGCGACCATTTTGTAGAGGTCGTTTCTGAGTTTGTCAATACCGATTTTCTCTTTGGCGGATATGAAGATGCAAGGTGTGTGGTCTTTGCTTATCCACATGTTTTTCAGTTCCTCCAGAGTATAGTTTTCCTGCTTCTTGGGTTCAAGGGAAAATTCATCGTATTCTTCGTACCGGTACTGATCGATCTTGTTGAATACTACGTAGATAGGTTTGTCTATGGCCTTTATGTCCCTTAAAGTTTCTTCGACAACCTTTATCTGTTCTTCAAAATTCGGGTGTGATATGTCCACCACATGCATCAGTATGTCTGCTTCTCTCACTTCGTCAAGAGTGCTTTTGAACGATTCTACAAGCTGTGTAGGCAGTTTTCTTATGAATCCGACGGTGTCGCTCAGCAGAAACGGAACATTTTCAATAACAACTTTCCTTACGGTAGTGTCAAGTGTTGCAAACAGTTTGTTTTCAGCAAAAACCTCGCTTTTTGCAAGCAGATTCATAATAGTGCTTTTCCCTACATTTGTGTAGCCGACAAGAGATATCCTGACGAGAGAACCTCTGTTGCCTCTTTGCGAGGCCATCTGCCTGTCGATTTTTTTCAGTTGTTCCTTCAGTCTGGATATTTTTTCCAATATGATTCTTCGGTCTGTCTCTATCTGGGATTCGCCCGGCCCTCTCATTCCGATTCCTCCACGTTGTCTTTCAAGGTGCGTCCACATACGTGTAAGGCGTGGTAGAAGGTACTGGTACTGTGCAAGTTCAACTTGTGTCTTGGCGTATGCGGTTTTTGCCCTCTGGGCGAAGATGTCAAGAATCAGGTTAGTCCTGTCGAGGATTCTGCAATTCAGTTCCTTCTCAAGGTTTCTCAGTTGGGTAGGGGTGAGTTCGTCGTCGAATATCACCAGGTCTATGCCGTTTTCGTCGATATATTCTTTTATTTCGGCGATTTTTCCGCTGCCTATGTAAGTACTGCTTTTTGGTCTTTCGAGTTTCTGTATGAACCTTTTTTCGCCCTTTGCCCCGGCTGTTTCGGCAAGAAATTCCAATTCGTCAAGATACTCTTTTATCTTTCCGGGCTCGTCGCCCTGCTTCATTACTGTTACGAATACTGTTTTTTCCATCTGTGTTTAAAATAAAAAGGGCCGCGTTTCAATATGCGACCCTTTTCTTATATTCCTGTGTGATTAATGAATTATCTCAACATGAACTGAACAGGGAACTGGTAGCGGACTTTTACCGGTATGTCCCTTTGTTTTCCAGGACTCCATTTAGGTGAACTTGAGACTACCCTGACAGCCTCATCGTCAATAGTCTTGTCAACTCCCCTAAGTACTACGATATTGACCAGGTTTCCGTTCTTGTCAATGTCAAACTGGAGGATGACGGTTCCTTGAATACCGTTTTCAAGTGCTATGTCAGGATAAACGAGACGGTTTTGAACCCATTTTGAGAAATCGTTCTTGTCACCTCCCTGGAAAGATGGCTCTTCCTCTACTATTGAGTAAGGAATGGCTTCCTCTACGATTTCCTCTTCAACTACTTCAGCGACATAGTCCATGACTTCAACACCCATGTCGGCTATGTCTTCAGTATTGATGACGATATCTTCAACCTGTATGTCGTCGCTCACGATATCGAGTTCGTCTGATAACTGAGGAATCTTAGGCATGTCCGGCTTTGGCGGAGGAGTTTCCTGTGTAATAGGGATGATTTCTTCCTCGACCGGAATGTAAACTTCTTCTTCCAGCGTGCTGACAGCCTTTTCAGTGGTCTTGTGTTCAAAAGCAATCAGCGTGACAGCGAGAGCAACGATAAGGCCTATTTCAGTGAAAAGTGCCTTTTTTGTCTCCAAGTTGGCTTTTGGTGATTTCTTTAGTTCCATATCTTTAATACCTTATTTTCAATTTTGGCCGTAAAGATATTAAATATTTATCTTTTTCACACAAAAAAACTTGAATTTATTGTAGTTTTGTGCAGATTTTTAATGAAAACAGCATGATTTCGTATTTTACAGAGGATACCGACTTCAAATTTACCGGTAAAAGACTGAATAACCGCTGGCTTAATCTTGTTGCTGAAAACGAGATAAGGCGTATGGGTGATTTGTCGGTCATATTTTGTTCCGATGCTTATATTCTGGAAATCAACAGGAAATATCTGGGCCACGATTATTATACAGATATAATAACTTTCGATTATTCGGAGGGAGATACGATTTCAGGCGATCTTTTCATCAGTATCGACACGGTAAGGGCCAATTCGGCGGAGTATGCGACCGATTTTGAAAACGAACTTAACAGAGTAATGGTACACGGTGTCCTGCATCTTATCGGTTATGATGACCATACGCCGGAAGATATTTCAGAAATGAGGGGCAAGGAAGATTTTTACCTCTCACTGCGTGAACTTCTGTAATATATTGATTTACATTATTTTATGTTTGTATTAGGTACTTATGACATAATAGTAATAGGTGCTGGGCATGCCGGTTGCGAAGCGGCGTATGCTGCTGCAAGCATGGGTTCGAAAGTCCTGTTGATAACGATGGATCTCACCAAGATTGCGTCGATGTCCTGCAATCCTGCAATCGGAGGCATTGCGAAGGGACAGATTGTCCGGGAAATCGATGCGCTCGGCGGAATAATGGGTGAAGTGACCGACGCCGCTACCTTGCAGTTCAGGATGCTTAACCGCTCCAAGGGGCCTGCAATGTGGAGTCCGCGTGCGCAGTGCGACAAAACACTGTATTCAGCCCTGATGCGTGAAAAACTTGAAACCCATTGTAACATAGACATTTACCAAGATTCTGCCGTCTCCATAGTGCTTTCAGACTCACGTATCTCCGGGGTGAGGGTTGCCACTGGTGCTATATTTAATTCTCAGGCAGTTGTGATTACTGCCGGGACTTTCCTCAACGGCAGACTTTTCATAGGCGATGTGTCGTTCGACGGTGGCAGGATGGGGGACATGGCATCGTATCATCTTACCGAACAATTGTCATCTTTCGGTATAAGGACTGCCCGGATGAAAACGGGTACGCCTCCGAGGATAGACATTTCTTCGGTTGACACATCTTTGCTTACAAGACAGATCGGAGACGAGGTTCCGGCACAGTTTTCATATATGCCGGTTCCGTCACGTATCCGCGCCGGAAAGCCCCAATTGGACTGCTATATTCTCCATACCAATTCGGAAGTACATGATATATTGCGTTCGGGTTTTGTGCGGTCTCCTCTTTTTTCCGGGAAGATAACAGGGATAGGGCCGAGGTATTGCCCGAGTATTGAAGACAAATTAAGGACTTTCGCCGATAAGGATTCTCACCAGCTCTTCCTTGAACCGGAAGGAGAGTCAACTAATGAATATTATCTTCAAGGGTTCTCTTCATCATTGCCGATAGATGTACAGATACCGGCTTTGCATAAGATACCAGGGCTGGAGCATGCAGTGATTTATCGTCCGGCCTATGCCGTAGAATACGATTTTTTCGATCCGACTCAGTTGAACGATACTCTTGAGTCAAAAGTCCTGCCGAATCTTTACCTTGCCGGACAGGTAAACGGCACTACCGGCTATGAAGAGGCGGCGGCGCAAGGCTTGATTGCAGGTATCAATGCGCATCTTAAGATAAACGGCAAAGAACCTTTCGTGCTTAGAAGAGACCAGGCTTACATCGGAGTGCTGATAGATGATTTGATAACGAAAGGGGTTGATGAGCCTTACAGGATGTTTACTTCCCGGGCAGAGTACAGGATTCTGCTTCGTCAGGACAATGCGGACATGCGGTTGACAGAGTTGGGATATTCTCTCGGCCTCGTGACAGAAGAAAGGCATAACAGGTTTTTGCTCAAAAAAGAGATGATTGAGAAATTAACCGAATTTACCCGAGGTTATTATATCAAGGCTGAAACGCTAAATAAATACCTTTTGTCAGTTTCTTCGGCTCCTTCAGTCGGCAGAAAAACAATTGCCGATATATTATTGCGTCCTGAAACCACGTTGAGGGGAGTTCTGTCAAATGTTCCACGTGGAACATTGTCTTTTCTTGACGGTTTGGATTGTGCCTTGAGGGACGAGGTTGTGGAATATGTGGAGATTAATGAAAAATACAAAGGTTATATAGAGCGGGAGAGAAGGATAGCGGAAAAAATATCCAGGCTCGAAGATCTTACTATTCCGGAGGGCTTTGATTATTCCAGAATCACATCATTGTCCATTGAGTGCCGGCAGAAATTGGACAGGTATCGTCCTAAGACCATAGCGCAGGCTTCAAGGATTTCCGGCGTTTCCCCGGCAGATATATCCGTACTTTTAGTATATTTCGGCAGATAAAAAAAGACCGCGCACTTCAAAAACGACGCGGTCTTCTGATTTTCAGATTGGAATTACAGGATAGCCTTGTATGCTTCTGCATCCAACAGTTCTTCAACTTCAGCAGGGTTGGACATTTCAACTTTTACAATCCAGCCTTTTCCATAAGGATCCTGGTTCACGAGTTGAGGTGCGCCTTCAAGTTCTTTGTTGAATTCGGTAACGGTACCGGAAACAGGCATGAAGATGTCGGCTACGGTCTTTACTGCTTCGATTGCGCCGAGGCTTTCTTCTTTGTCAAGAGTTTCACCTTCGGTCTGAACATCGACGAATACTATTTCGCCAAGTTCTCCCTGAGCGTAATCAGTGATTCCGACGGTAGCGATGTTGCCGTCAACTTTGACCCATTCATGGTCTTTAGTGAATTTCAAGTTTTCAGGAACGTTCATAATTCTTAAATTTATCTGTTATTAATGTGTTGCCCGTATTTAGCGATGCAAAGATAGGCAAAAATTGCTTCTTACAATCGTTTAAGTGCGAATTTAATCAATTCTTCAATTGATGCACCCGGATGTTCTTTATTGATTGCTTCAAGGGCTTTGTTTACGTTGGCTTTCGTGAATCCCAACATTACAAGTGCCGTTGTGGCCTCTTCCATGATTTCGGCTCCTGGTCTGGTATCAAGAATAGAAGCGTCCGAAGCACCTCCTTTTACAATCTTGTCTTTGAGTTCAAGTATGAGCCTTTGGGCGGTTTTTAGCCCTATTCCCTTGATACTCTTTATTTTATTAACATCAGATGCGATTATGGAGTCGCGGATTTCGTCACTTGTCATCGATGAAAGCATCATCCTTGCCGTATTGGCTCCGATGCCGGAAACGCTGATAAGAAGTCTGAACAGTGTCCTTTCGTCCTTAGTGGCAAAACCATAGTAAAGTTCCTCATCTTCACGTAGATAGTGATGTATATACAGTGTTGCGGCGCCTTTGTTTTCCTGTAGGGCTGAAAAACTTTGCAGCGATATGAGTATGCTGTATCCTATGCCGCCGGCTTCGATTACGGCTTCTGTCGGGCCGAGTTCCACGAGTTCGCCTTTTATATAGTCAATCATACGCGTGTCTCATTGTTTTAACATGCAAAAATATGTTTTTTATTTGTATTTTTGCGGCTATGTTTGAAGTTAATAAGATAAGGGAAGAATTCCCCGCTTTGTCGGAGAAAGTCTATGGCAGGCAACTGGTTTATTTTGACAATGCAGCCACTTCACAGAAGCCGCGCAATGTCCTGGATGCCGTGTCGAGGCTTTCTGTAAAGTCGAATGCCAATATACATCGTGCCGTGCATCGTCTTGCCGATGATGCTACCGAGGCTTATGAGGCTTCGAGGGAAGCCGTCAGGAAGTTCATCGGCGCCCGTTCGGCAAAAGAGATTGTCTTTACTTCCGGTGCGACCGCCGGTATGAACCTTGTTGCTTCATCCTTTTGTGAACGTTTTGTTTCTCAAGGAGATATAATACTTGTATCGGCTGTTGAGCACCATTCGAACATAGTCCCCTGGCAGTTGGCGGCCTTGCGCAAAGGCGCTTCATTGCGCGTAATTCCCGTCAATGATGACGGAACCCTTGATATTTCTTCGCTTGACAGATTGCTGGACGGCCCGGTAAGGATTGTTGCAGTCACGCATATATCCAATGTGCTCGGCATCATCAATCCTGTTGAAGAGATTGTAAAGGCGGCACATGAACGTTCAATACCGGTTTTAGTCGATGGCGCGCAAGGAATAGTCCATACAAGGCCCGATGTAAGGAAAATAGGCTGCGACTTCTATGTGTTTTCCGGCCATAAGGTCTATGCCGCAACGGGTACTGGAGTGCTTTATGGCAGGGAAGAACTGCTTTCCGAAATGCCACCTTATATGGGTGGAGGCGAGATGGTCGGCAGGGTGACTTTCAATGAGACTACCTATGCTCCGCTGCCGTTGAAATTCGAAGCCGGCACCCCCAATTTTACCGGCCAGGCGACTTTTGCCCCTGCACTGGAAATGGCGGAAAAACTTCTCACCCCTGAGGCTGTGGAATATACGGAGGGGCTTGTGTCTTATATGTACGAACGTCTTGCTGCTCATCCTGATATAGTGCTTTATGGACGGAAAAAAGAAGGCAGGATTCCACTGTTTTCATTTACGGTCAATAAGATACATCATGAGGACCTTGCTTTGATACTTGACAAGACAGGCATAGCGGTACGTTCCGGCCAGTTGTGCGCGGAACCTCTTATGGATCGTTTCGGGGTAACTGGAATGGTAAGGGCGTCCCTTTTGCCGTACAATACTATTGAAGAAATTGATTATTTTATGGATTCATTGGACAGAGCCATAAAAATGCTGGTTTAAAATTTAAGTTATGTCGGAACAGTCTATAAAGACAGAAAATGAGATAGTGGAGGAGTTCGGCTATTTTGACGAATGGCTGGACAAATACGAGTATCTGATAGAACTCGGAAAGACACTCCCATCAATGTCCGAGTCGGCCAAGACGGATGACAGGCTGATAAAAGGCTGCCAGTCAAGAGTATGGCTGGATTACAGATTAGAAGACGGGAAACTGTTTTTTACGGCAGACAGCGATGCCATCATTACAAAGGGCATCATATCGCTGCTTATAAAAGTCTGCTCGGGCGAGACCCCGGAAAGCCTTGCCGCGTATGATTTCGGGTTTATAGAGAAAATAGGACTGAAAGACAATCTCTCACCGACACGTGCGAACGGACTGGTGTCGATGATAGCCCGTATTAAAGAAATTGCCGCCGAAAACATCCACGGCGCATAACGGAGGTGTATAATAATGAATTTGGAAAGGGATATAGTTAGGGCCTTGAGGCAGGTTTATGATCCGGACATACCGGTGAATGTCTATGACCTCGGTCTTATTTACGAAATAAAAGTCGATGACGACCACAATGTTTATGTAAAAATGACTCTTACATCGCCGACTTGTCCGATAGCCGATACTATCATATCGGAAGTTGAATCTGCCGTAAGGGATGTCCCCGGTGTTGTTGATGTAAAGATAGATCTTGTATTTGAACCGCAGTGGGGCAAGGAGATGATGAGTGACGAGGCCCTTTCGGAACTCGGCCTTTTGTAAACGATGTCAGCCATGTTTGAAGGTGATGCATATAATCCTGTGGTTTTCTTGTTGGGAAGCAATTCCGGCGACAGGAAGGATTTTCTGTTGCGCGCCTGTGACATGCTGGAAAAGGAGATATATTTTTCCGCTTTGATAGAGCAGCGCTGGGCGCGGAGCGTTCCTTTTGACATGGGAATCCACGTAAGCCGTCCGCGCGTATGGAAATCAAGTATCCGCGAGTACCCGGCATGGCCGGAAGGTTCCGACTTGCAGCCTTTTTTGAACATGGCTCTTGTACTGCTCAGCGACAAGTCCCCCCAGGAACTTCTCACGATAGCGAAGAACACCGAGCAGAATCTCGGGAGGGATCTGACCCTGCCGCTCTATGATGAACACGGGGAAAGGATTTACCGGCCGCGCACGATAGACATAGACATTATTTTTTACGGCGGGCTGATATATCGGAGCGAAGATCTTGTCATTCCCCATCCGCTGTATCGTGAACGCCGTTTCGTGCTTGAACCGATAGCCGAAGCCGTTCCGGAGTACATAGATCCGGTGACCGGAAAGTCGGTGAGACAATTGTTGAATGAATTAAAATAATTTTTCAGATATGACACAGGAAGAACTTTTTAAGAAACTCGTCGCTCACTGTAAGGAATATGGTTTCATTTTTCCTTCGAGCGAGATTTATGACGGACTCGGAGCGGTCTATGATTACGGACAGAACGGCGTCGAGTTGAAAAACAACATAAAGCGTTACTGGTGGGATTTCATGGTAAAACTGCATGAAAACATCGTCGGTATCGATGCGGCAATATTCATGCACCCAAAAACGTGGGAGGCTTCCGGCCATTTGAGCGCGTTCAACGACCCTCTTATCGACAACAAGGATTCCAAGAAAAGGTATCGTGCAGATGTGCTTGTGGAGGATTATATAGGAAAACTGGAGGAAAAAATCGCCAAGGATGTCGAGAAGGGGCGTAAAAAATTCGGCGACGCCTTCAACGAGGAGCAGTTCCGCGCCACCAATCCGAATGTCCTCCGCAACCAGGGGAAAATCGACACTGTCCGCGCGCGCCTGGCAGAGGCATTGAATGCAAACGACCTGGACGGATTGCGCCAGCTTATATTGGACTGCGAGATAGTATGCCCTGTTTCAGGAACGAAAAACTGGACTGAGGTGCGTCAGTTCAATCTTATGTTTTCCACCCAGATAGGTTCGGTTGCCGAGGGTGCAAGCACCATCTATCTCCGTCCGGAGACGGCACAAGGCATTTTTGTCAACTTCCTCAATGTATATAAGACAGGCCGTATGAAACTTCCGTTCGGCATAGCACAGATCGGAAAGGCTTTCCGCAACGAGATTGTGGCCAGGCAGTTCATATTCCGTATGAGGGAGTTCGAACAGATGGAGATGCAGTTCTTCGTGCGTCCGGGTGAAGAAATGAAATGGTTTTCATACTGGAAGGAAATGCGCATGAAATGGCACAGGGCCCTCGGGTTCGGTGATGACAATTACAGGTTCCACGACCACGAGAAACTCGCCCATTATGCCAATGCCGCAACAGATATAGAGTTCAACTTCCCGTTCGGCTTCAAAGAGGTTGAAGGCATACATTCGCGTACAGATTTCGACCTTGGCAACCATCAGCGCGTTTCAGGAAAGAAACTCCAGTATTTCGACCCTGAAACGAACGAAAGTTATGTGCCTTATGTGGTGGAGACTTCAATCGGAGTTGACCGCATGGTGCTTCAGGTGCTTTCCGCCGCATATTGCGAGGAGCAGTTGGAAAACGGTGAAATGCGCGATGTGCTCCGCATTCCTGCCGCCCTTGCCCCTGTAAAGGCCGCCGTACTTCCTCTTATCAAGAAGGACGGGCTTCCTGAGCAGGCTCAGAAGATAGTTGACGAACTCAAATACGATTTCAATGTGGCATATGACGAGAAAGACTCTATCGGAAAGAGGTACCGCCGTCAGGACGCCATAGGAACTCCGCTGTGCATCACTGTTGACCACGACACCCTTAACGACGGCTGTGTTACAGTGCGCTACAGGGACACAATGCGGCAGGACAGGGTTCCGGTTTCCGAACTTCATGCCCTTGTGGAGAAAGAAGCCGGCTTCAAGGAACTGTATAAGAAGATAGGGCTGTAGGCGGTTCGGAATCAATAACCGGGTACGCCACGCCTTCTTTGGGCCACGCCCCGACTTAATTTAAAAATGTCGCAATATATTGACATATAGTTAATTGCTATTGTAACAATATTTTATAGGTGTGGATTCTGAGGGTTTAGGAAGCCCTTGAAATCCACACTTGTTTTTTGGGGTGCATGTTATTTGTTTTTGATTTACAATGGATTGTATAAACAAAAGTTAAGTCAGGGCGTGGCCTCGGGCGCACAGGCGTGCTTTCTGACCGTAAAAAGCACGGCTACCCCTCCCAGAATGCACTGCGGAACACATTGGCGTGCTTTCTGACCGGAGAAGGCACGCCTCTGACCGTCCAAACGGGAATCCTTGGCACTTTTTCCCCCCCCCGACAAGGGGTATTTTGGTATAATTGCCATTTTTAGTTGGTGACAATGGCAAAAGAGACCGCCCAAAATCTCTTTTGGGGCGGCCTCTTTGTTTTATGATTGATACTGGATATTACAGGTTCGGATTGACTTTCTTCCAGTCTTCAACAGCCGGAATGATGCCGAGGCCGATGATTTCGTCACGCATCTTGCAGAGATGTTCGTATGACGCTTCAAGGGCAGCCATTTCTTCGGCAGTTCCTTCAGGAACCTTGAATGAAACTCCGTTGGCGTCGATAACGCTGTTCATTGCCATCATTACGTGGTGGTATTTTTCATTGTTGACATAACAGCCTGCAGGCCATTCGAACTTCTTGCCGCCCATTGCTGCCGCAATCATCTCGATTGATACGTATGCAGGGCTCTGGAATGAAGAACGTCCCCTGAGGTCGATAATCTTCTTTCCGCCCTGGATTACGTTGCCTTTGATTTCTTCCCAGCGTGCTGCTGAAAGTTTGGTTCCGAGAAGTTCGCTGAAAGGAACGCCGTCAACGAGAACCCTTGATGCGAATACAGCCATCTGCTCGCCGTGTCCGCCGAAAGTGTGGCAGTTGGTAACCTTGCTCTGCTGTACTCCGAACTCTTTTGCGAGTGCGCTCTGCAGACGGGTAGAATCCAAAGCGGCAAGTGTGGTAACCTGATTAGGTTTCAGTCCTGAGTGGAGAAGTGTGACAAGTCCTGTCAAATCGGCAGGGTTGAATATGATTACGACATGTTTGACATCCGGGCAGTATGCTTTGATGTCTTTACCGAGTTGTTCTGCTATTTCGCAATTGCCTTTAAGGAGGTCTTCACGTGTCATGCCGGCTTTACGAGGGGCTCCGCCTGATGATACTACATATTTCGCACCTGTGAGGGCTTCTTTCATATCTGTGGTGAAAGTGATGTTTGCGCCTTCAAAAGCACAGTGGAACATTTCTTCCGCAACTCCCTCAAGCCCTGTTGCAAACGGGTCGTAAAGGCAGATGTTAGGGGTCAGTCTCATCATCAAGGCAGTCTGTGCCATGTTTGATCCGATCATGCCGGCTGCACCGACGATGGTCAATTTCTCATTAGTCAGATAACTCATAGTTTTGTTAATTTTATATGTTAATCAATTAAAATTCAAATTTCCGTCCCCGACATATGCAAATTTCGTGCAACGGATTAAGATTTTGGTTTTTAAACAGTTTCTTATTCAATGCGCCACACCCCGACTCAATTTTTATTTTTGTAACATATTACTGTTCAATGAGTAATGAAGGACAGTCCTGAAAATTACTGTGGATTTCAAGGAGGTTGAAATCTGTCAGAATCCACAGTGAAAAATTTTTATTATAGTGGCAATAAATTGACTGTCAAAGTGTAATAGCGAGGTTGGGTTAAGTCGGGGCGTAAAAAAAAACGACTATCTGAAAATCAGATAGTCGCCTTTCTTGTGTCGGGGTACTGTGACTCGAACACAGGACCCTCTGGTCCCAAACCAGATGCGCTAGCCAACTGCGCCACACCCCGAGTGATGTTTCTTCCGAAACGGACAGCAAAGGTATGCTGTTTTTCCCATATCTCCAAATTTTTAACGGAAAATTACATTAACTTTGTCAAAAATCTTGAAAAGACCATGATTGAAGCATCCGGAATTGAAAAATCCTTCGGGCAGTTGAAAGTACTGAAAGGGGTTGACATAGTTGTAAACAAGGGTGAAGTAGTGTCCATAGTCGGTGCAAGCGGGGCGGGAAAATCAACCTTCCTGCAAATATTGGGTACTCTTCTTACGCCGGACAAGGGGTCGGTGTCAATCAACGGGAAGAACCTTTCAGGGCTTTCTTCGGGGCAGTTGGCGGATTTCAGAAACAGGGAAATAGGTTTTGTGTTCCAGGCCCATCACCTGCTTCCCGAATTTACGGCCAAGGAAAATGTGATGATGCCGGCTCTCATAGCAGGTGAAACTTTTGCTTCATCTTCCAAAAGGGCTTTGCAGTTGCTGGACGAAGTGGGTCTTGCTGAAAGGGCCTCGCACAAGCCGTCGGAACTTTCGGGCGGGGAGCAGCAGAGGGTGGCGGTGGCCCGCGCCATAATGAACAATCCGTCGGTGCTGTTTGCGGACGAACCTTCTGGAAATCTTGACAGCAGGACAAAAGAAGAAATCCACGGACTGTTTTTCAAATTGAGGGAGCATTACGGGCAGACAATCCTGATAGTTACTCATGATTCAGGGCTGGCGGCAATGTGTGACAGGGCATTGGAGATGAAGGACGGAAAGTTTGTCTGAGAGATTGGCGGCACATGGGAGTATTCAGATTCAAGGAGTTTGAAGTAAGAAACGAGGTGTCGGCAATGAAAGTCAATACCGACTCTGTCCTTCTCGGGGTACTTTGTACTGTAAGAAAAGAGGACAGAAGGGTGCTTGACATAGGAACAGGTACAGGTGCAGTAGCTTTGATTGTGGCTCAAAGACTCAACAGGGTTAAAGGAGGAGTTCCGCGAGGCAATGTCTTGTGTTCAGGCGATTGTATAACAGGAATAGACATAGATGAAGGGGCGGCATCTGAAGCCGCGTTCAATTTCGGCGGTTCCCCGTGGGCGAATAACATGGAAACATTCCATTCGGCACTGGATGATTTTTCGGATGGCAGTTACGATCTTATTGTGTCGAATCCCCCATATTATGAAAACAGTATCCAGTCCCCCGTGGAGAGAAGGAGAGTTGCCAGGCACGCCGATACTTTATCGTATAGAGACATACTTTCCTATTCGGTCGGGAATCTGTCCCCGGATGGCAGGGTGGCTCTCATCCTGCCTGCTTCTGAAAAAATAGCAGTATTGGGGGATGCGGCGGACAAAGGGCTTTATCTCAACAAGATAACCATGATAAAGACCGTCGAAGGGAAAACCTGCAGCAGAATGGTGGTTGAATTTTCCCGTTGCCGTAAGCCGCTGGAGTCCGAGGAATTACCGATATATGGCGCGGACGGATCTTATTCGGATGAATATATAAAAAAGACCTCAGAACTACTCGATTGTAAATTCTGAGGCCCAAAACTAACCACTAAAAAACCACTAACTATACTACAAAACGTATGAAAATACTGCATTAATCATGCCACGTTTCATATTTATTAGTTTTTCTCTTTTAAACTTTTAAATTTTTTCATCATGAACCGTTCCTCGGTGATGAACAATTTCGCTGTTTTTCTTTCTGAAAGTACCTTGCTTATTTCCTCATGAGTCTTTTTCCGCATATTGTCGCATTTTTCGGCCGCCTCGATATAGTTGTCAAGCAATGCTTTTATTTCGCTTTCGTCATCGCCGTTGTCAATTGAGGCCTCTAAAAGTTTCATGCAAGTCCGCGCTTCATGATGGTATTTTGCCCTTTCATCCTGCAATTGGTTGTAAACAGGCCAGAAAACCTGTGCTTCTTCAGGAGTGAGTTCGAGTTCGGAAGTGAAAAATGCTATTTTTTCGGCGAGAATCTTTTCTTTCCATTCCTTGTCTTCCCTGCATCCAGGGCCCGGATTGCCTGAAAATGCCGGAATGAGAGAAATGAAACTTAGGGCAACTGTCAGCAAAGATTTTTGTATAAACATGGTTTTCTTCATATTATTTAAAGTTCGTCATCATTTGTCGCTGCAAGGTAGAGCATGACCCTGTCTTCACCGAGCAAGTATTCGACAACTTCTTCGTCGGTAAGGTCATTGTCCGCCGTAGTCGTGCTGTCGTCGTCAAATCCGTTGATGACAGCCGCTCTCATCATATCGTATTCTTCTATTGACATCATGTCTGAAAAGTTGTCTGAAGAATATCCGGAGGACAGTTTCATGATTGTGAATCCTATTGCAAATACAAGTCCGAATGCGGCGGCCATTCCCAATGCAGGCTTGACAAAACGGTTCCACGGGTCAGCGGAAAAGGTCTCTTTTTTCCCGTTTTCAATCCGGAAGCGGATTTTTTCCTGCAAGGAGTCGAAATAACCTTCAGGAACAGTGTAGGGGTTTTGTTTTTTTGCATCCATGGCCATAGTCAAATACAACTCTTAGACATCGTTTCTATTCAAAAGTTTAAGGAACAACCGTGTTTTCCTGTAAAATTGACATTTTTGCCGGAAGTTGTCGGTGAAATCTGTCAAAATTCGCCTTTCATCTCGGCTGCAATCTTTTTGTATGCGTGGTGGTAGGAAGCCTTTAGCGCACCTACGGATGTGCCGAGGATTTCGGACATATCCTCGTATTTCATCTCCTCGAAATAACGCATGTTGAATACCATGCGCTGTTTCGGCGGCAATGAAGCGATTGCCTTGTGGAGTTTCTTGAGGAGTGCGTCTCCGTTGAAATACGGGTCGGCCTCGATTTCTGCCGAGGCTACGGCCTTGTATGTCCTGAATGAAAGGCAGGCATGCAGTCTTTGCCTGTTCAGGAACGTGATGGTTTCATTGGTGGCAATGCGGTAAATCCATGTGTAAAGGCGGGATTCGCCTCTGAATGAGGGAAGTCCCGCCCATATTTTTACGAACGTGTTCTGAAGTATGTCGTCTGTGTCTTCATGGCTGCCGGCCATCCTCCTTATGTGCCAGTACAGCCGTTCCTTGTAGGAAGACACTATTTCATTGAACGCTTCTTCAATGCGCCCGTTGTTGAACAGTGTTATGATTCTGTCGTCTTCCAAATGGCAGGAGGTTATCTGTTCTTCCTGCTTATCGCTTTTCTGGCGGCTTCAACAATATGTGCGGCATCAAGCCCGTATGCCTTCATGAGTTCCGCCGGTGAGCCGCTCTGTCCGAACCTGTCATCGACAGCGACGAGTTCCAGCGGCGCCGGGGTGTGCCTTGCCAGTGTCCCGGCAATCAGTTCCCCGAGCCCTCCGGCAATCAGATGCTCTTCCGCGCATACTGCGGCGCCGGTTTTTGCTACGGATGTTATGACGGCTTCTGTATCAAGAGGCTTGATTGTATGGATGTCTATGACTTCGGCTGAAATGCCTTCGGCTTCAAGTCCTTTTGCTGCCTGGAGGGCTTCCCATACGAGATGCCCGGTGGCGAATATTGTAACATCAGAGCCTTCGTTGAGCATGAGTGCCTTGCCTATTTCAAATGTCTGGTTCTCAGGGGTGAAATTAGGAACCGAAGGTCTTCCGAAACGGAGATATACCGGCCCGTGGTATGCTGCCGCCGCGATTGTGGCCGCTTTGGTCTGGTTGTAGTCGCACGGATTGATTACTACCATGTTGGGCAGTACTCTCATAAGGGCGATGTCTTCCATTGTCTGGTGGGTGGCTCCGTCTTCTCCGAGAGTTATTCCTGCATGGGATGCGGCTATCTTCACATTTGTGTTACCGTATGCCACTTCCTGACGGATCTGGTCGTAAACCCTTCCGGTGATGAATTCGGCGAACGACCCCGCGAAAGGTATTTTCCCTGTGAGTGCGGCGCCGGCTGCTACGCCTATCATGTTTGCTTCGGCTATGCCGCACTGTATGAACCTCTCAGGCCATGTTTCGGCGAACTTGTCCATTTTCAGCGAGCCGGCCAGGTCGGCGCACAATGCTATTATTTCAGGATTGTTCAGGGCCGCTTCGTAAAGTCCGGCTCCGAAACCGCTGCGGGTGTCCTTGTTGCCGCTGTTTATATATTCCTGTTTCATGATTTTCAATGATTTAAAGATTAATAATCGCCTAATGTTTCTTCAAGTTGGGCCAGGGCTGCGGTTGCCTGTTCGTCAGAAGGGGCCTTGCCGTGCCATTTATGGGTTCCGCACATGAAGTCCACGCCTTGTCCCATGTTGCTTCTGGCAAGGATTATGGCCGGGCGGTTGGCCTGTTGCGCTTTCCTGAATGCGTCCAGCAGGGAATCAAAGTCATGGGCGTCGCACAGTATTGTCTCCCAGCCGAAGGCTTTCCATATAGGTTCATAGTCCTTTATTCCGGCTACATCGGAAACTTTTCCGTCAATCTGCTGGTTGTTCCAGTCCATGATTGCAATGAGATTGTCAAGCCCGTGGTTTACGGCAAACATGGCTGCTTCCCAGATCTGTCCCTCTTCGCACTCGCCGTCTCCCAGCAGGACATAGACCCTGTTGTTTTCCTTGTCCATTTTCTTGGCAAGGGCGATTCCTGCAGCGGCGGAAAGTCCTTGTCCGAGAGAACCGGACGGCTGGAATACTCCCGGAAGCCCCTTTTCAGTGCAAGGATGTCCCTGGAGCCTGCTACCGAATACCCTCAGAGTGGCCAGTTCCCTGATGTCAAAATATCCCGAACGGGCGAGTACCGAGTAATAAACCGGTGCGAGATGTCCGGCCGAGAGGATGAAGGCGTCGTATCCCTTCGCATCCCTTTTCCAGTCGGAAGGGTTGTGTTTCATGACATCAAAATACAGGGCGGTCATAATCTCAGTACTGCTGAGAGATCCGCCCGGGTGTCCCGATTTAGCGGAATGCACCATGCGTATGATATCGCGCCTTACTTGGGACGCGATACGTTTCAGTTCTTCTGTTTTAGACATAAGAGTTAAAATTTAGGCAGCAATTAAACTATCAGACAAATGTACGCCCTTTTTTCAATTTTCGCTATATTTGCGCCATATATTTCTGTAAAATGAAAAATATTAGGAATTTCTCGATAATTGCGCATATAGATCACGGTAAAAGCACGTTGGCCGACAGGCTGCTTGAAGCGACACGGACGCTCAGTGAAAGGGACATGGAAAACCAGGTGCTTGATTCGATGGATCTTGAAAAAGAAAAGGGGATAACCATCAAAAGCCATGCAATCCAGATGGAGTACATGAAGGACGGGCAGAATTATATCCTGAACCTCATCGATACTCCGGGACATGTGGATTTTTCATACGAGGTGTCCAGGGCGATAGCCTCTTGCGAGGGCGCCCTGCTTGTAGTTGATGCAACCCAGGGCATACAGGCGCAGACCATTTCCAATCTTTATCTGGCCATCGAGCATGATTTGACGATTATTCCCGTATTGAACAAGATTGACATGGATTCGGCCATGGTTGACGTAGTGAAGGATCAGGTCGTCGAACTTCTGGGATGCGACCCTGATGAGATAATCCTTGCTTCCGGAAAAACGGGCCAGGGTGTTGACGAGATACTTGACGCGATAGTTGACCGTATTCCGGCACCTTCAGGAGATCCCGAAGCGCCATTGCAGGCACTCATATTCGACTCTGTTTTCAATGCGTTCAGAGGCATCATAGCCTATTTCAAAGTCGAGAACGGTTCAATCCGTACCGGTGACAAAGTCAAGTTTTTCAATACCGGAAGAGAATACGAGGCCGATGAAGTGGGTGTGTTGAAGATGAAACTTGAACCGCGTGACGAAATTCCATGCGGAAGCGTAGGATATATTATTTCTGGCATAAAAACGGCGGCCGAGGTGAAGGTGGGCGATACCATAACCCATGTGGAGCGTCCTTGTACATCATCAATTGCCGGGTTTGAGGAGGTTAAACCGATGCTTTTTGCCGGTGTATATCCTGTCGAGGCTGATCAGTACGAGGATCTCAGGGCTTCACTTGAAAAACTCCGTCTGAACGATGCTTCGCTTGTATTCGAACCTGAATCGTCGCTTGCGCTCGGTTTCGGATTCAGGTGCGGTTTCCTCGGGCTTCTGCATCTTGAAATAGTACAGGAGAGGCTTTACAGGGAGTTCGACATGGATGTGATAACCACGGTGCCTAACGTTTCCTACAAGGTATATACGACGCAGCACGAGGTTCTGGATGTACACAATCCTTCCGGGCTTCCTGCTCCGACTTTGATAGACTATATCGAAGAGCCCTACATAAAGGCGCAGATTATCTCGAAAAGCGAGTTTTTCGGAGGGATAATGAAACTGTGTCTGGACAAGAGGGGCACTCTTACGGGGCAGCATTTTCTTTCTTCGGACAGGGTCGAACTCAACTATGAGATGCCTCTTGCCGAGATAGTTTTTGATTTTTATGACAAATTGAAATCGATTTCCAAAGGATATGCGTCTTTTGATTATCATGTAATCGGCTTCAAGAGGGCGGAACTTGTAAAACTCGACATCTTGCTTAATTCCGAGCCTGTTGATGCGCTTTCAAGCCTCATACACCGCGACCATGCCTATGATTTTGGAAGGAAGATGTGTGAAAAATTGAAAGAACTGATTCCGCGCCAGCAGTTCGACATAGCAATCCAGGCTGCAATAGGTGCGAAAATCATTGCCCGTGAGACTGTTAAGGCTGTACGCAAGGATGTGACGGCAAAATGTTACGGCGGCGATATAACACGTAAGAGGAAACTTCTGGAAAAACAGAAGAAGGGCAAGAAGCGCATGCGCCAGGTAGGCAATGTGGAAGTGCCTCAGAGCGCTTTCATGGCGGTACTGAAACTGGATTAGATGAATGTCTTTGCCGTCATTGTGACTTATAATGCGATGAGATGGGCCGGAAAGTCCATCTCATCTCTCTATCGTTCCACCTGTTGTCCATATCGTATTATTGTAATCGACAATTCCTCGTCCGACGGTACTCCGGAGTATGTCAATGCCACTTTCCCTGATGTTGAACTCATCCGCATGGATTCCAATATCGGTTTTGCGGCGTCTGCTCGGGTCGGCGTGGACAAGGCAGTCGGTTCGGGAGCCGATGCCGTGTTGCTTATGCACCATGATGTATGGCTGGCTCCTGATGCGCTGGAAGTCCTTGAGGGCAATTGCACGGACGATTCCCTGCTCGTGCCGGTTTATATGAACGGGCCCGGTTCGGATTATGAGACGTCATTCCGTTCCGTCATAAGGCATTCCGGCAGGCTGCGCAAGACTCTCCCAGGGTCTGCCGGAGGGCGTTCATGTTACAAAATACCTGTCCGTAATGTTCCGTATGGGTGTTGGTTTATTCCCGTGCCGCTGATAAATGAAATCGGCTTTTTGAATCCTCTGTTTTTCTGCTCCGGGGCCTCTGAAGAATATCTTGCGAGGATGCGTTGCCGTTCAAAAAAGGCATTTGTCGTAACCGGGGCGAAAATCTTCCATGACCGCGACAGTTACGGGGACAGGACTCTGTACGATACATCCCTTATCTATCGCGATTTGTTATTGATAGAGTGCGACCCCGGGAAAACAAAGACAGGACGGGTGGTGTCCCGTGCATTGCTCTTAGCAGGCCTTGTGCGCAAGAGTCTGCATTATCGCGTGAATCTGCTGCCTTTTTATTTCAAGGACAGGCGCAGGATTAAAGGTAAAAATACGATAATCAATTAAAAAAGGAGGCTGTTTCACCCTGTTGCGGAACAGCCTCCTTTCGGTTTTGCCATAACAGTCAAATCCCTTTTCCCGGACTGAACTTCACTGTGAATTCATATTCCCCGAAAGGAACCATGTATTCTTCCAACGGCCATGCTCCCCAGGAGTCTATGCAGCCAAGCCCCATCTGCACCTTGTCGAAGCAGAGGGATGTAAAGCCGTCGCGCACAAGTTCTGCCGGATGCCTCTGAGCCTTCTGCTCTACAGGCCCTTCGTCAAGGGTTTCCTGCGAATAAGGGAGAGCCGATGCGCTGAAAATCTCAGGAGATGTGAGGGTCAGGGATATGCCCCCGGCTTCATTTATCAGCGTCCATTCTTTCAAGTCGCTGTGCGTTCCGCATTCCTGCGGGCGGATGTAAGGATAGAACATGTCATCCACGGATGCGGAGTAATAGCCGAACACGGCAGAGCCTTTGCGGTCTGAATAGTTCTCCCACGGCCCGCGGCCGTAGTAGGATACTTCATTGAAACTTTCAGGTAGGTCGGCGCGCATGCCGAAACGGAACATGTACTTGTATGCGCCGTCCATGGATGCAGCCCTGCTGTCGGGCATGAGCCTCTGTACGATGCCGAGTTCTCCGGCGGCGTTTGCTGAATACTCGATTTCAAGTCCCGCTGGAATGTTTTCAAATCTGAATACGGCTTTGATCGAAGTCCCGTCTGCCGCTATGCTTTCCAAGGTCATTGCAGGAGAATGCCATTCCTTGAAGCGGAGTTGCTGGCCTGCTCCGAAGTCATTGTCAGTTACAGCCCTCCAGAAGTTCGGGCGTATGCTGCTCCCTTTTTCAAGCAACTGGATGCCGTCATATATGTAACTTTCTACAAGTCCGTTAGCCTTTGAAATACGGATTTCACTGCTGTCTCCGGAGAATACGAAAGCATTCTCGGCATCGGCGGCGGCAATGATGTCTGTCGCATTGTCCAAAGGATGGTACATGTCAGGCTCTTTGAGGACGAATTGGGAATATGCTACCCTGTGGCCTGCCGGAAGGAAAGGTTCTTCCGATTTTAAAACATAGTCGATATTCAGAAGCAGGTCGTTCTCGCTTGAAAGCCAGGATGCGAGCGAGTCGCTGTCATAACCGAGCAGCAGTTCGGCTGTCTGTTGCGGGGCTATGTTCAGGACGTCGATTGTACCGGAGGCCTTCGTCTTGCCCGATGAAACGAGTTCCCAGTTCAGCGAATATGCTGAAAGGTCGCGGAAAAAGTATTCATTGAACACGGAAACTTTTCCGGTCAGCGTGTCGGCCAGGCTTGTCCATACAGGCTGGTGATAGTATCTGACTTCGTATGCGTGCGGGTTAGGATTGCGGTCGGGGCTGAAAAGCCCGTTGTTGCAGAAGTTCTTGTCCCAATCGCTGTCGCTGTCGTTGAAATCTCCGGCATAAGCAAGGACGGTCGTCCCGTTCTTGTCGTAATAGATTGACTGGTCAACAAAGTCCCAGATGAAACCTCCCTGATAGGCAGGGTATTTCCGTATGAGATCCCAGTATTCCTTGAAACCGCCTTCCGAATTGCCCATAGCGTGGGCGTATTCGATTTGGATGAGCGGCCTTTGAGGATTGTTCTCACAGTATCTGATTACCTCGGCATATCTGCGGTACATAGGCGAATAAATGTCGGCAACTTCAAACTCCTTGTCCTGTTCGTAAATAAGGAGTCTTGTAGAGTCCATGGCCTTAACGGCTTCACCGGCTGCCTTGAAATTCTCGCCATAGCCGGCCTCGTTCCCCAGCGACCAGAAAATGATGGACGGGTGGTTCTTGAGTATCTTCACGTTGTCGGTGTTGCGTGAAACGTGCGCTGCCTTATAGACCGGATTTCTTGCAATGTTGCCTTCTCCGTACATCATTCCGTGCGATTCGATATTGGCCTCCGCCACTACGTAAAGCCCGTATTTGTCACAGAGATAGTACCAATAAGGGTCGTCAGGGTAGTGGCATGTTCTTACTGCATTGATGTTGAACTCTTTCATGAGGCGGATGTCTTCCTCCATGTCTTCTTTTGAGACAAGGTATCCCCCGTGAGGGTTCATTTCATGCCTGTTGGCTCCTTTGAAAAGCACTGGCCGGCCGTTTACCAGCACGTTATATCCGTCAAGTTCCACGTTCCTGAAACCGAAATGCTGGCGGATGACTTCCATGATGCCTCCTTCGGAATCGTATAGCGTGAAAAGCGCTTCATACAGATTAGGAATCTCGGCGTTCCATGCAAGTACTTCAGGAAAACGCTCGGTAATGCGTTTTTCTCCCTGCATTTCAAGTTCCCTGACTTTTCCCCCGTCGGGCCCGAAAATCTCTATGCCTATCCGGCAGTCTTCGGGATAATCGGCGGTTATTTCAAGGACGCCGTCCCTGTAGCCGTTTTCAAGCCCGGCATCGATGCGTATGTCTTCGATATGCAGAGTGGAGCGGGCATACAGATAGTTTTCCCTTGCGACTCCGGTCATTCTCCAGAAATCCTGGTCTTCTATGTATGTACCGTCGCACCATCTGAATACCTGGAAGGCAATGAGGTTCTTTTTGCCTGGAACAACATACGGGGTTATGTCGAATTCGGCGGCAGTCTTGCTGTCTTCGCTGTAACCGGCGAACTGTCCGTTTACATAAAGGGTGATGTTCGATGTCACCGAGCCGAAATGGGCGACAATCTGTTTACCGTCCCAATCTGCCGGAATCCTGATTTCCTTGCGGTATGAACCTACATGATTTTCCTTTACCGGGACATGCGGCGGATTGTTTTTGAATTTCTCCCTCCACGGATAGCCTACGTTGATATATACCGGATCTCCGTAACCGTTCATTTCCCAGATTCCGGGTACTGGCATCTTTCCCCATGAACTTTCATCAAGGTCGGGGACATAGAAATTACTTATTCTTTCATCGGCGTTTTCAGCCCAATGGAATTTCCATATCCCATGGAGTGAAAGGAAGTTCCGGGAAAATTCCTTGCTGTTCGCGGCTTCTTTTTTGTCGGCGAATGCAAACATGTCCGCATGGGATTCCATGCGGTTCACGTAATTGATTTCCGGGTCTGTCCATTCTTCATGTGCCGGGTCAAGTCCGTATTCAGGTGCGGTCTTCTGTCCGCACGATGCAGCAGACATACCGGCTATGGCTATCGAGAGGATATGTAAGAATCGGGATGTCTTCATTTAGGGAATGCTTTGTCGTTAAATCAATTTCCTGATTATCACTCCTGTCGATTCCTCTTCGTTCCACAGCCAGTATGTGTCGTTTTCCATTTTGCTGACAATCATGGTCAGTTCTTTCTGGTTGAGGTTGTCGTTAAGGTACCATTTGAGATGTACGTTCACGGAAGTCCCGAGTTCTTTCATGTTGCCGGTTACGTTTGCTTCCATGTAACGGCTCTGGTCATCGGTCATTACTCTGTATTTTCCATCCGAAGTCGATGAAAGTTGGCAGTTTTCGGAAGAATATTCCATGGTATATGTTCCGTTTGTGACAAGACCCGGCTGGAGCATTTCAGTGAATTCACGCTGTTTCTGGGTCAGTTCCAGATCCTTGGTGCAGGATGTAAATGTTATCGCTGCCGCTGCAATGCAGATGTATGCGAGTGTTTTTATGATTTTAGACATGTCTTTTAATATATTAGATTGTTGTTAAAGGAGTTACTGATGTGATTATGCATTCCTGCCTGCCGTCCGGGTATGTGATGACGGCCTTGAGCAGGCGTTCCCCGTCAAAATCGACAGTGAAATTGTCAGGATTTTCTATTGCCTGGTCTTCAATGTACCATTCGACTGTCGCAGATTCGTCGTCGAGATTCAGCAGTATCAGCCTTACGGTTTCTCCCTTCACGAAGCCGTCACGGTTCATGTAAATGTAAGGGAAATCGCTGGTGCGGTCGAATGTGGTGAAGTCCACGGAGTATTTGGCGCTTTCAAGTTCCATTTTCGTGTACCAGATTGTTGCCGTGTATCCGGTTCCGGGCTCAAGGTCTTTGAATGTGATGCTGTCTTCCGCTGCCTCCTGTACCGAAATGCTTTCGCCGTCTTTCAATGACAGTTCAACATGCGCAACGGCCTCTGTGTCTTCCTTGTCGGTCGTCCATGTGATAGTGGCTTCCTGTCCGATAACGTTTATTTCGTGGCCGGTAATTATCGGCAGTTCGAGCGACGCCTGGTCAAGAAGCATGAATGTGGCATTGTCCCCCGAAGACTTGATGTCGTGGATTTCGTATTCAATCTCATCGCCGTTCCATGCCTTGTAACTGTCGTGCGTTTCGCTTGAGAGGATGGTGACATTTTTAGCGCCAGGGAAAAATACATCCGCCACATTGTTTGTAGTTGTTGAGTTTCCTGCCTCTATCAGGTCTGCGCACTGGTGGTACGGATAACTGTTTACTTCGTTGTAATCCCATCTCTGGCCCGCCGTCAGGTTGAATCCGTAGTAGTATGACGGGCCGGCATTGTTGTTTGACTTGTCTATGTGATAGACCAGCAGGCCGCTTGTCGGCAGATATGCGTCCCAGCCCTCTTGTTTACGGTATTCAACTACGAAATACTCATTGCCTTTGATAGTTCCGATGCGAAGGAATTTGTTGCTCTCATTTATAGGTTCCAGTGTCATGTTGCCGACTTCCGCCTCTACTGGAGTGGCTATGCCGAGCATTTCCCTTTCAAAAGCATTGTAATATGGAGGGGTGTTGCAGTCGTTGTTGTAGCAGCCGCTGTCCATGATGGAGGTCACTCCCCACAGTGCTTCGGCGATAGGGTATCCGTCATAATCGTAACTAGTATCGTATGCATCCATGAGACCGAGGGTGTGGCTGAATTCGTGGCAGAAACTGCCTATTGCAGTGAACTTTGAGCCGTATCCGTAATAATCCGTCCTTAATTCGGATGTGCAGGCATAGTCTGAAATACGCACTCCGTCAAGGTACAGGGACGGGTCGTAATAGTCTATTACCCAGGCATGCGACCAGATGCAGTCTTGATAGCGCATTGTGTTGTCGGCCTCGTCGTTGCCTGCAAAGAACATGAAAACGAAGTCGCACACGCCGTCTCCGTCAAGGTCGTACTGGCTGAAATCAATCTGGTCGTCCAGTGCCTTGCAGGCTTCTGCCACCAGTTCATCAGGATGCGCATCGCTTCCGCTGTAATCGTTACCGCCATAGTAGGAGTGGTTTTTAGGTGCGGTGAATGTTCCGAAAACATCGAACTGAAATTCTGCCATGTCGCCGAACTGCGCTTTGAAATAGTCTTTTATCGAACCGGTGGCTCCGTTGTCGGAGTAGCCTTCTTCGTTGCACAGGGCATAGAAACGGTCAAGGTTTCCTTCGGTGAATTTGAGATCGGCGAACTCAACAAGTATGATGGCCGCCTTTATCAGTCTTGTTTCGCCTTCTGCCATAGGAGTCATGGGGCTGTTCATGCGCCTGCTCATCTTGATGTCGTTATAGGCTCTTCTTTTTTCCAAAGCCTTTTCCTGCAATTGAGATACTGGAATATCGTGTGCGGCCGATATTATCGATTGCGGTACGTTTTTGTCGTTGATTTTATAATCGGTCACTTTGCGTTCGCCGTTTTCATAGATGACATATCTGAGATATCCGTCATCTCCGAGGCTTACTGCAGCCCCGTCCAGAGTAGTGGTGAGTTTGAAAAATTCGTCTCCGGTGAATCTGACGGTAACTATGCTACCGTCGGGCTGTTCTATCGTGAATCTGTCGTGTCTGGTCGGCAGTGCCATGCATAAGGCTGCGCTCATTCCTGTCAGAGCAATCGTAAGGCCTGCCAAAAGTAGGGTTTTAAGAAATTTTGACATTTTGGAGGGTTTGTTTTACTTTAATTTCAATCAGTCGGCAAATATAAGATTTTTTAACAGAAAAAGGATAATATGATGTGTGCAACACTGTTATTTGAAGAGTTCTATTGCTGGCGCATGAGTGCGCCATGATGAGGATGCTGTATATAAAAAGGGCAGGAACAAGCCTGTTCCTGCCCTTGATTATTCCTTTTCTAATCCTCATCGGTTAGAAATCTTACCTGTACTGTGCGAACTCGATGTCCTTAGCAGCCCTTGCAGCGAGTTCCTCACTGCCTTCAACTTTTGCAAGATTTGCTTTCACAGCCTCTGCATCACCCTTGCGAGCGGCGATGATTGCTTTGAGGTATGCCGAATAAGGGCATTCGCAGTCGATAGCCTTGGATGCTTCGTCAAGTTTGTTGTTGAGGATGTATGCTATCTTCAGGTTGTGGTTGTCGGTGCCTTCAAGTTTTGCAAGAGCGGCAGCATAGTCGCCTGAATAGATGTCGATGATAGCAAGATTCTCTTTCGATGTCTGGTTGTTTGCAGCCTTGAAGTATCCTGCAGCTTCTTCGCAGTTGCCTTCAGCAAGTGCAAGTGCGCCCTTGAAGTTGTTTGCATAGCAGCAATCCTGGTTGTCAACTTTTGCAAGTTCGCTTGCGGCTGCATCCATGTTGCCTTCATAGTATCTTACGACAGCAAGGTTGTACTGTGCGCGCTGGCTGTCATATTTCTCGATAGCCTGCTCGTAAATGGTAGCCTTGTCTGCAAGTTCCTCGGTGATTGAAGCGGCACGGAGAAGAGCCTCTTCGTCGAGGATGTCGATATTGTCGTTGATGAGGGCCTGGAGTTCATCGTTGCTGTAGTTGGTATATTCGATGTTTGCGATGAACCTTGCGCGGCGGAGCTGAGGGAGGATGTCATGTGCGAGTGTCTTGTAAACCGATGACATGTTCTTGATCTCACGTTCGCGGACAGCAGGGTCGTTGTACATTGAAAGGACGCGGAGGATGAGGTCTTTGTCTTCAATGTTGGATGCTGAAACGAGTTCCTGGAAGCCTTCCCAGTCTTCAGATATGTTCTGTACGTTTACAGGGGCGTCGATTGGGTTCTTCTTGGTAATCTTGTCATAAGCCTTCGATGCTGTCTTGGCGCGTTTTTCAGCAAGTTCGCTGTTGAAGTCTTCCGGGCCGTCCGGTGAAGCGTATGCTACGATGTCGGTGCCGGTGATTTCCCTGCGCTCGTCAGACTTGA
This sequence comes from Candidatus Merdivivens pullicola, assembly GCA_017694945.1. Lineage (GTDB taxonomy): Bacteria > Bacteroidota > Bacteroidia > Bacteroidales > UBA932 > Merdivivens > Merdivivens pullicola. The sequence goes on from JADIMA010000007.1 coordinate 44,699, forward strand.
TGGCCTCGAGAGCGGCGTTCCAGTCTTTTACTTCCTGTTTCCTGAGTTCGGAGTTGCGTACAACGGAATTGTTGATAGTGTAGAGAATCTGTGTTTCTTCAGTCTCTGCTATGATTTCCTGGTAAGCGTCCGGCATATAATCCACTTTGGCAAACTTGTTTGCAAGCATGTAAGTGGTGTTGGCGCCGTCTGCAACTTTGATTACAGGGGTTTCATAAGATTTCTTTTTGAATTTGACAACTCCTCTGAGTTCGAGGTGGCTCTGTTCCATTCCGGGAACATAGTCGAATGATACGTGCTCTTTTACGGTAGCACCGTCTTTTGCCACGACTTTCCAGTTGTCTTCTACTTTTTCACCCTGGTATGTGAACGGCTCCATTGCCGCTTCGCCGCCTTCATAAACAATGACAGGGGTTACTTCAAGGATTGCTTTCGGATGGAAATAGTCTGCAGGACATACGACTGTTACTTCGGCGTCGATTTTTCCGCCTACTACCTCAAGAACCTGAGGCTCGCATGTAACGACTACATTGGCAGCTTCTTCCGCCATCTTCTTAGGGGAGCTGCAAGCTAAGACTGATGCTCCGGCAAGAGCAATAGCCAACATTTTAAATACTCTGTTCATAATAAAATTGTAATGGTTAAAATCATTTTCCATGTTAAAATCTGCGGTTTTCACCGCAAACATAAAAAAACTACAAAAATCAAGCTACAAATATAATGAAATATTTATTTTATAAATCTTTTTTTAACTTTGCGGTATGTTGAGTCAAGAAGAATTACAAAGGATAAAGAGCGGTTTCGACATCATCGGCAACGACCCTGCCCTTAATTATGCGGTTGAACTGGCCTATAGGGCGGCTTCGACGGATTTGACCGTACTCGTTACCGGAGAAAGCGGTGTCGGAAAGGAGGCTATCCCGAAAATCATACATCAGTACAGCGCCCGCAAACATGCGAAGTATTTTGCGGTGAACTGCGGAGGAATACCCGAAGGAACCATAGATTCTGAACTTTTCGGCCATGAAAAAGGCGCTTTCACGGGGGCCAATGAAAAACGGAAAGGATATTTTGAAGAAGCGGACGGAGGAACATTGTTTCTTGACGAGGTGGCCGAACTGCCTCTTCCTTCACAGGCGAAATTGTTGAGGGTGCTGCAGTCCGGCGAGTTCATACGGGTCGGTTCTTCCCAGGTGCTGAAATGCGATGTCCGCGTGATTGCGGCTACGAATGTCCATCTGGAAGATGCGGTTTCCCGAGGCAAGTTCAGGGCGGATCTGTATTACCGCCTCAATGCCATACCTATATATATTCCGTCCCTGCGGGAACGCAAGGGGGATATCGAGTTGCTTTTCAGGAAATTCCTGGCGGATTTTTCTGAAAAATACATGACATCCCGTCTCCGTCTTTCCCCTGAAGCGAAGAAAATCCTTGTCGATTACCGCTGGCCCGGCAATATAAGGCAGTTGAAGAATGTCGCCGAGCAGATGTCGGCCTTTGAATCCCTTTCCGATGCGCGTCAGAGCGTGGACATATCTGCCGATGTGATGGCAAAATATATCCCGAAGGACAGGGGGGTGACTTTGCCGGCAAGGACGGGTGATGATGATGGAGAGCGGCTTTCGTCTGCTGATAAAGAGATGATATTCAGGATACTGTATCAGTTGAAGGCCGATGTTGACAATTTGAAGGCGGCCGTGTTCGGAGAAAGCGGAGCACAACTTCCGGCGGCACCGAAGGTGTTGCCTTCACCTCATGACGATACGCCTATCGTAACTCCTCATGAGACCATCAATGTGGACGACTACGATACCGTAAACGAAGTCAGCGGGCATACGGTGGCGGACAAGCCGTTGTCGATTCAGGAAGTCAGCGAGGAACTTATAAAGGCGGCATTGAAGCGCAACGGAGGAAAGCGCAGCGCGGCTGCAAAGGAACTCGGAATATCCGAGAGGACATTGTACAGGAAAATAAAGGAATTTAACATAGACATGTGATAAAATGACATCTGGAAAGTTTTTTAAATATTTTTTGCGCACTGCCGCATTCCTTGTGACGGGCCTGGCTGCACAGTCATGTGGGATATATTCGTTTTCAGGAACATCCATTCAGCCTGACGTACACTCGATAACAGTCAATTTCATAGAAAACAGGGCTTTGCTGGTGAATCCGGAACTGAGCAACCTCCTTACCGAGGAACTTATAGACAAGTACCGCAAACTCACCTCATTGGAGATACTCGATGAAGGAGGGGATCTTGAAGTTGGAGGCGAAATTGTAGGGTACGATGTACGGCCTACAGCCGTAACCGCAGACGAGGTTGCCGCACAGAACCGTCTTACGATTACCGTGAAGATGTATTATGTGAATAACAAGCATCCTGAAGAAAACTTCGAGCAGAAATCCTTTACCGCCTATGAGGACTATGACTCCACCCAGTCCCTCGATGCGGTGCAGAGCACTTTGTGCCAGAATATAGTGGAAATCATAGTCGAGGATATTTTCAACTCCACTGTGGCAAACTGGTAGTGAGATGGAGGCCTTGAGGAACATGCCGTTGCCTGAGTTGAGGCAGCTCCTTGCGGAATTTCCGTGGTTCGCTTCCGGGCATATAGAACTTGTCCGGAGAGTGGCGCATATAGACTCCGGCGTGATGTCGGAACTTGAAAAGGCTGCATTAAATGTATGGTCACGGGCCGCGCTTTATGATATAGCCAGGAAAAATTCCGGTGAAATGGATTTTACCGATGCTGACGCACCGGCAGTTGAAGAAACTGTTCCCGAGCCGAGTCCGCGTATAGTAGTCCTCGGAGGAGATTATTTTTCGAGAGAGGATCTCGACTCGCTCCGTCCCGAAGACAGGATATTTTCCCTCCTCGGCCGCAACGGGAAAAAGGAAGAGGAAGAGACTTCCGCAGAACCTGACAATCTCGACAAACCTTTTGACGACATGCGGTTTTATACTGAAACTTTGGCTGCAATTTACGCTGAACAGGGATATTTTGACAAGGCAAAAGAAGTTTATAGCAAACTAATTTTGCTATATCCAGAAAAAAGTGCTTACTTTGCATCCCTTATTGAAAAGTTGAAACAATAAAAATCAAAATATTATGTACATAGCTTTATCGATTATAATTGTTATCGCATGCGTGCTGCTTACGCTCGTAGTACTTGCGCAGAACAGTAAAGGTGGCGGTCTTGCGGCTAATTTCGGTGTTGCTAACCAGACTCTCGGTGTCCGTCAGACGGCAGACCTGCTTGAAAAACTGACCTGGATACTTGCTGGTGTAATCCTTCTGCTTTCAATCGTATGTTCGTTCTTTACTGCAGAAAGAAATTCCACTACGATAGATATAACGAAGCAGATCGAGTCGGCTGCCCCTGCAGCGACCCCGGATTTCCCTGCAGCCTTCGATGCTGGCGGACAGGCACCGGCAACCAATGCGGCAGACACTACTGCAAACTAAAATCCGACTGGTTGAACTTTTAGGAAGGTGAATCCGGACCGGGTTCACCTTTTTTTGTGTTCCGGTGCGTGCCGCGGCCTGATCGCCTGCGTCCCCGGAAATTTTTTTTAAAATTTTACTACTTTGCGATACAAGGTATTTGAAAAATTACATATATTTGCAGCACCAAATATTTTAAAAATGAAAAGAACATTGAACATTGGAATCGGCAAGCGTAGTTTCGTAATGGACGAAGATGCTTATCAGAAACTGAACGGCTATCTTGGCGCGTTCAGAAAAGAATTGGGAGGGGCTTATGGCTCGGACGAGGTAATGGACGACCTTGAGATGCGGATTGCGGACATATTTTCAGAGCGTCTGGCCAATACGGGTAATGTGGTTGACATCAGATTGGTCAATGAGGTGATTTCGCAGCTCGGCATGCCTAACGGGCCGTATAACGGATCGAACGACGGTTTTGAGGAAAGCGGACGCTGGGAATACCGTAAAGGAAAACCGAAAAGGAGGCTGTACAGGAATCCGGATGACAAGATTCTTTTCGGAGTCTGCGGAGGGCTGGGAGCGTACCTTGACATAGATTCGGCAATCATCAGGCTGATATTCGTAGTCCTTCTTGTGCTTGGTTCAGCAGGATTCTGGATTTATTTAGTGCTGCTTATCATAGCGCCGATAGCAAGGACGCCTGTGGAGAAATGTGAAATGATGGGTATCGAACCTACTGCGGAGAATATGAACCGCTTCAGAAACGGTGGCTGTAATTGATAAAAAAGATTGTGTATGGCAACAAATAGCGAAAATAGCAAAGTGCAGATGAGGCGAGGCGTCCTTGAGTATTGCATATTGCTGATACTTAGCAAGGGAGATGAATATGCCTCTTCAATCATAAATGAATTGAAAAATGCAGACATGATAGTTGTTGAAGGTACTCTTTATCCTTTGCTCATCAGGCAGAAAAACCTTGGACTGCTTTCCTATCGCTGGGAGGAGTCCCCTCAGGGGCCTCCGAGAAAATATTACAGTATAACCGACAAGGGGCGCGAATATCTCGCGGAACTTGATTCGGCATGGAACGAAATAGTTTCCTCTATTGATTCAATAAAAGGAAGAGATTAACAGAAATTTTGGAATGTCATGAAACAGGTTGAAAAAATAAGTCTTGCAAGTGTCCCGTTTTCAATAGAGAAAGAAGCCTGTGACAAATTGTACGCTTATCTTTCCGGGATTAATGCCCACTATAAAGAAATGGACGGAGGCAATGAAATAATCGAAGGCATAGAGGAAAGGATGGCCGAACTGTTCAGGGAAAAGACTTCTGATGAAGGAGTGGTCGGCATGGAACTGGTTGAGGAAGTGATCAAAAGGATGGGAAAGCCTTCCGATATGGATTCGGAAATCCCGGAAGACGGCAAGCGCCCTTCCGTATCAAAAAGGCTTTACAGGGACATTGACAGCAAGGTTCTGTTTGGAGTATGCAGCGGGCTTGCCGCATATTTGAATATCGACAAAGTATATTTGCGGTTGATTTTTCTGGCACTGCTGTTTCTGGGATTTTTTACGGATGGCGTGTTCTTCGGAGTGGCGGTTTTCCTTTATCTTGCATTCGCTATATCGATGCCGGCGGCTGTTACTGTGGAAGACAGGTGCAGGATGTACGGCGACAGTGTCGATATAGCCGGGATAGAAGAGAAGGTAAAGTACAGGTCGGATTCCGGACGCCATTCTATCCGTTCCCAAAAGGGGACTTCCGTAGTCGCTTCCGTAATAGTGAAACTGTTCGGGGTGCTGGTGCTGCTGACAGGTATTTCCGGCCTTGTTGCAGGTTCCTTGACGGCTTTATGGACGAACATGCTCAATGATTATGTGTCGCATTGGGCGGATCTGGAGTTCATGGAATTGTACAGCGTCTATGTCCTGCCGATGCTTGGCAACATATGGTTCATGATTCTCATGTACCTTGTAGTGCTGATTCCATTCATTTGGATGATATACTGCGGGCTGAAACTCATTTTCGGCTTTAAGTCACCGAAGTGGCATCCCGGCCTTGTGATGGTTTTCGCATGGCTGGCGCTGGTGATAACAATGCTGGTCGTTGTCTCTTGCAACGTCTATGAGTTTTGGTATTTTTATAATCTTTAATATGTCAGAAGATTCCGTAAATTGCGGAGCCTGAACCGGACATTGATGCGTATGCCGCCCCTGCCTCGTAGAGCGAGTCTTTGATTGCTCTCAAGGCAGGGTGCTTTTTGAATATGTTCTCTTCGAAGTCGTTTACGACACGCCCTTTCCATTGTGAGATGTCCAGGCCGGAGACCAGTTCATGCAGTCTTGTTTCAGGGACTGACGGGGTAACACCGGAATATGCCTCGGCGGTGGACACTGTTATGCCCGGTGTCACGACTCCAATCCTGCGGCCGGGTACGGGGTTTTGTATGGGGGTGAGGATTTCGCCCCGTCCTGTGGCCAGCATCGGCCGGTTGTAAATGAAGAAAGGTATGTCGCTTCCGATACGTGCCCCGTGCATGGCAAGTTGTTCGGGCGACAGGCCCAGTGAATATATTTCATTGAGCATCCTTAATGTGAATGCAGCATCCGCCGAGCCCCCTCCAAGTCCTGCACCTGTCGGGATGCCTTTTGCAAGCACGATGTCCGCGCCGGTGAGGGGATAATGCGCCGCAAGTTCGTTGTAGGCCTTGATGCACAGGTCTTTGTCCTTGGGCCAGGAGTCTTCCGGCATGCTTTCTTCCGCTCTGTGTATCTTCAATGTCGTCAGTCCGTCTGTCCGTGGGGTAATCTCAAGCCTGTCCTTCAATTCCCCCTCATGGTAGCCGTACTCTTCGGTCAAGGGTATGAAAACGGTCTCGATGTCGTGAAAACCGTCGTCGCGGCGTTTCAGGATATTGAGACCGATGTTTATTTTAGGATTCGGAAAAGTTATCATCCGCATTTCGAGTATCCGCAATCCATGCAGACGAGGCAGCCTTCCTGGTAAACAAGGTTCTGTGAGCCGCACTGGCCGCATTTCTTGCCGGTTTCATCTTTTGTACCGTTAGGAATGTACCTCTTCAGGGCGCGTTCTACGCCGTTCTTCCATGTGTTTATGGAGTCGGAGTCGAGTTCCAGCCCCTGTACGAGGTTGAGTATGTCAACGATAGGCATGCCGTTGCGGATGACACCCGAAATAAGTTTCGCATAGTTCCAGAACTCCTTGTTGAACATGTGCGAGATGCCGCCTACGACATTTTCATAGCCGTATTTGTCCATATAGTGGAAATCGTAGCGGGATTTGCCTCCGTTCGGATTTTTCTTCTTGACAATCCAGCCGTGGTCTATTGCGGCAGGTATGTGCCGGCTGTCGTCATCGACAAGACCTGTGAAGATTTCGTAAGGACGGCCTTCCATGAGTCCGACGAGTGCTATCCAGTTTTCCTTCCCGTTGCGGAATCTTATGACATCGGCTTCAAGGGATACAGGCCTCTTCCGTGGATGGCGGTATGTGTCCTTGTCCTTTTCCTTGTTGGACACGAGGACTCCGGAGCGGGAACCTTCACGATATACGGTGATTCCCTTGCAGCCCGACTCCCATGCGGTCTGATATACTTTGGCCACCATTTCTTCGGTGATGTCGGACGGGAGGTTGACGGTAACGCTAATGGAGTGATCCACCCATTTCTGTATCTGGCCCTGCATCCTTACTTTTGCGACCCAGTCTATGTCTGCGCTTGTAGCCTTGTTGTAAGGCGATTCGGCTACAAGTTCGGCCAGTTCGTCGGGGGTCATGCTCTTGACCTGATCTATGTTGTATCCCGCTATTTCACACCAGGTGAGGAATTTGTGGTGGAATACGTAATACTCTTCAAAGCAGTCTCCCTGTTCGTCTTTGTATGAAATCCTGACATTCTTGTCGTTAGGGTTTACTTTCTTGCGGCGCGTATAGAACGGAAGGAATACCGGTTCTATGCCTGAAGTGGTCTGGCTCATGAGACTGGTAGTTCCGGTAGGGGCGATAGTAAGCATCGAGATGTTGCGCCTGCCGTATTTTACCATGTCTTCGTAGAGTTGTCCGTCGGCTTCCTTTATTCGGAGTATCATCGGATTGTTTTCTTCCCTGCGGTAGTCGAAAATAGGGAAGGCCCCTCTTTCTTTTGCCATTTCGACAGAACATCTGTATGCTTCGACTGCCAGGGTTTTCTGCACCTTGACGGCGAATTCTATCGCATCATTGCTGCCGTATCTTATGCCGAGCGCCGCGAGCATGTCTCCTTCTGCGGTGATGCCCAGTCCCGTGCGGCGGCCTCCGGAGGATTTTTTTCGGATCTTTTCCCAGAGTTCGAGTTCCGTCCTCTTTATGTCCATGTCTTCAGGATCGTCCGTTATTTTCTTGATGATGAGGTCGATCTTTTCCATTTCAAGATCAACGAGGTCGTCCATCATCCTCATAGCCTTGCGGACATGCTGTTTGAACAGGTCAAAGTCAAAATATGCCTTGTCCGTAAACGGATTTGCCACGTATGAGTAAAGGTTGATGGCTATCAGGCGGCAGCTGTCGTAAGGGCAGAGCGGTATTTCGCCGCAAGGGTTGGTGCTGACAGTCCTGTAGCCGAGATCGGCGTAGCAGTCGGCAACCGATTCGCGGAGCACTGTATCCCAGAAAAGAACTCCCGGTTCGGCTGACTTCCATGCGTTGTGGATGATTTTTTCCCATAACGCGGACGCCTCGATGTCCTTCCCGTATTTTTCAGGCAGGGCCGGGTCGATAGGAAAACGTTGATGGTATTCCTTGTGCGAAAGGGCCGCTTTCATGAATTCGTCATCCACCTTTATGGAAACATTGGCCCCGGTTATCTTGCCCGGCTGCATCTTGGCGTCTATGAAACGTTCGGCATCAGGATGCTTGATTGAAAGCGTGAGCATTAATGCACCGCGTCTTCCGTCCTGGGCCACCTCCCGTGTAGAGTTGGAATATCTCTCCATGAAAGGGACTATGCCGGTGGAAGTGAGGGCGCTGTTCATGACAGGAGAGCCGGTAGGCCTAATGTGCGAAAGGTCGTGTCCTACGCCTCCGCGACGTTTCATGAGTTGCACCTGCTCTTCGTCTATCTTCATGATTCCTCCGTATGAATCGGCCGGATTCTCGGAGCCTATTACGAAACAGTTCGACAGTGACGCCACCTGATGGTCGTTTCCGATTCCGGCCATCGGCCCTCCTTGTGGAATGATGTACTTGAAACGGTCAAGGAGTTCAAAGATTTCATCTTCGGAAAGGGGGTTGGGATAATTGTTTTCTATCCTTGCAAACTCTTTTGCAAGGCGGTGGTGCATTTCCTCCGGATTTTTTTCATAAATATGTCCGAAAGAGTCTTTCTGGGCATATTTGTTAATCCATACCGAAGCGGCCAGTTCATCACCCTTGAAGTATTCGCGGCTGCTTTCAAGGGCTTCGTCATAAGCGACTGTCTTTTCCATCATGAGTTGTTTTTCGTAAAAGGAATACAAAGATATATTATATCATGACAAGAACGAAGTGAAAACTCAAATACTTGTGAAAAAGTTATTAACATGTTGTTTAATATACTCTTTTTCAGTACTTTCAGGTATTAATTCGATAACAGGGGACACGAATGCCTGCAGGAGTATTTCGCGTGCCTGTTTTTCAGGGATTCCTCTCGAACGCATGTAGAAGATTTCGTTTTCGTCGAGTTTTCCGATGGTCGCTCCATGGGAACATTTCACATCATCGGCATATATTTCCAGTTGCGGAAGGGTCTCTACTTTCGCGTTTTCGTTTAACAATATGCTGTGGCTTTCCTGATAGGCTTCGGTTTTCTGAGCCCCGGGGGATACAATGATTTTCCCGTGGAAGGCGCATTTCGCGTTTCCAGCGGCGATTGTTCTGAATGACTGTGTGCTTGAACAGCCCGCAGAGACATGCCTTATGTCCAGGTGGATGTCCGAGGTGCTGTTTCCGTTGCACAGTATTGCTCCTGATACCTTGCAGGCTGCCCCTTCTCCGCTAAGGCGGATGTCCGAGGCGAGAGAGAACTTGTCGGCCCTGTCGCTTCCCGGTACGGATACAATGATGATTTCAAGGCTTCCTCCGGCTTGAACCTCTATTTTTTGAGGAAATTGCTCTTTGCGTTCTCCGCCTGGGCAATGGATTATCCTGAATACGGTATGCTCTCCGTTCCTGATTGTCAATCCTGTGTTTGCTGCGTCGTAGTTCATGGCCTTATCTGTTGATGATCCAATCATAACCACGTTCTTCAATTTCTTTGGCGAGTTCTTTCCCGGCTTCATAGACGATGCGTCCTGCTGCGAGTACGTGTACTTTGTCCGGCACTATCATGTCAAGGAGCCTTTCGTAGTGGGTTATGACGATTGCCGATGTGTCCGGGCGTTTGAGGCTGTTGACTCCGGCGGCTACGATTTTCATTGCATCTACATCCAGTCCGCTGTCTGTCTCATCAAGGATGGCCAGTGTAGGCTCAAGCATGGCCATCTGGAATACTTCGTTGCGTTTCTTTTCCCCTCCTGAAAATCCTACGTTCACATCCCTTTTTGCAAAGTCGCTTTTCATCTGGACGAGTTGCATCTTTTCTTTCATGAGTTTAAGGAACTCGCTGCCGGTTAGCGGCTCAAGTCCTTTTGCTTCGCGGTGTGCGTTCACTGCGGCTTTCATGAAATTGGCATTGGACACGCCGGGAATTTCAACAGGGTACTGGAAACTAAGGAAGATGCCTTCCCTGCTTCTTTCTTCCGGCGACATCTTCAGGAGGTTTTTGCCTTTGAAAATGATTTCTCCTTGGGTTACTTCGTATCTGTCCCTGCCGGTAAGTACGGCGGACAGCGTGCTTTTACCGGCTCCGTTCGGCCCCATTATGGCGTGTATCTCGCCTTCGTTTATGGTGAGGTCTATGCCTTTGAGTATTTCTTTGCCTTCAATGCTTGCGTGAAGGCCGCGTATTTCAAGTAAGTTTTTCATAATCTAATAAATAATTTTTATCCCACACTTCCCTCAAGCGATACTGAAAGCAGTTTCTGTGCTTCCATTGCGAACTCCATAGGGAGTTTTGCCAGAACTTCTTTAGCGTATCCGTTGACTATCAGTCCTACAGCGTCTTCTTCGCTTATGCCTCTCTGGCGGGCATAAAAGAGTTGGTCTTCACTTATTTTCGAAGTGGTGGCTTCGTGTTCGACAATGGCATCAGGACAACTGCTCTGTATGACTGGGAATGTATGCGCACCGCAATGGTCTCCGATTAGAAGGCTGTCGCACTGCGAATAGTTTCTTGCATTGGAGGCTGTTTTCGTAAATCGTACAAGTCCCCTGTAACTGTTCTGGCTCTTGCCTGCGGAAATGCCTTTGCTGACTATGCGGCTGCGTGTGTTCCTGCCTATGTGTATCATCTTGGTGCCTGTATCGGCCTGCTGGAAATTGTTGGTAAGGGCTACCGAGTAAAACTCCGACACCGAATCGTTCCCTTTGAGGATGGTACTCGGGTATTTCCATGTGATTGCCGAACCCGTTTCAACCTGTGTCCAGAACAGGCGGCTGCGGTCTCCTTTGCAGATGCCCCTCTTGGTCACAAAATTGTATATTCCTCCTCGCCCCTGTTTGTCTCCTGGATACCAGTTCTGTACAGTGGAGTATTTTACTTCGGCATCGTCCATGACAACTATCTCGACTACAGCCGCATGCAATTGGTTTTCATCCCTCATCGGAGCGGTGCATCCTTCAAGATAACTTACATACGAACCTTCGTCTGCCACGATAAGCGTTCTTTCAAATTGTCCTGTCCCCCTTGCGTTAATCCTGAAATAACTTGAAAGTTCCATCGGACATTTTACCCCTTTCGGTATATATACGAAAGAGCCGTCGCTGAATACGGCGGAGTTGAGGGCTGCAAAGTAGTTGTCTGCGGCTGGGACTACACTGGCTAGGTACTTCCTTACCAGTTCCGGATGTTCTTTCACGGCTTCCGAGAATGAACAGAATATAATGCCTTTTTCCGAAAGCACCTGTCTGTAAGTCGTAGTAACTGAAACCGAATCGAATACGGCATCTACTGCCACTCCTGCAAGCACCTCCCTTTCGTGAAGTGGAATGCCAAGTTTCTCGAATGTTTCAGCAAGTGCAGGGTCTATCTCTTTCGGTCTGTCCTTGTCGCTTTTTGGTGCTGCATAATATACTATGTCCTGATAGTCTATCGGGGGAATTTCCAGATGCGCCCATGTGGGCATCTTCATCTTACACCAGCGTCTGTAGGCTTCAAGACGGAATTCCAGAAGCCATTCAGGTTCTTGCTTTTTTGTAGAAATAAGCCTTATGATGTCTTCGTTCAGTCCCTTGGGGATGAACTCCTGTTCGACATCCGTTGTAAAACCGTGTTCGTATTCGTCGTTTTCGGTTATATTTTTGATAATATCGTCTTCTTTTTCTTTCATGATGGTGCAAAAATAGAAAGAAGCAGAGAGCAATGCAAAAGAATTTATTCAATTTTGCATTGCTCTCTGCATGGTATGCCAATTTGCTATGTGGTGCTATTCTGAGATGTTTTCACATTCTATCTTGATGTCCCTGATGAATCCGAAGGGGTAACGAGGTCTCCATTATACAATTGTGGAGTGAAAAATCTTACATCGTTGTCCAACGGTTCGCATCCTACGGCAAAGAGTATGTATTCGGTATTCGGCGTGAGATGGTCGAATGTATCGTATTCAGGGCCTACGGATGCAAAGTGTTTCATGTAAGTGTCGATTGATATTCCCACTTCCGCGCATACATCACGGATGTACTGTGCAAGGTCTTCCTTATAGTACTCGTATTCTTCTACTGTAATGAGATTGAAGAAATAATAGGCTTGATTGTCGGACGGGTATATTTCCACGAAAATCGAGTAACTGTCAAGTACGTTGGCGTACATTTCGAATGTGATGTTTTCGTTTATTTCTCCTTCCGGGGTCTCTACATCGTGGCGGAATACATCGCTGGTTATTTCCTGTCCGTCATATCCGAACAGCATGAGAGAGTATTGTTGACCGGGGCGTATGTTCGTTTCAAATATTATTGACTCCGTTCCACGGAGAATATCGGCACCTCCCGAATAGCCGATGAGTGCATACACGATTTCTTCGAGGTTGCCTTCGTATGGCTCAATGGTTTCCGTATCGGTCAATATGTAACTGTAATCGGCTGTCTGGTCTGAAGGTACGAATGTAAAAGAGATTGATGTGCAGGTTATCACTTCGTCTTCTATAGTGAACGTAAGTCCTTCCGGGTCTGGCTCGGGTTCAGGGTCGGGATCTGGATCCGGTTCGGGCTCTTTGTTAGTGCTTTCAAGGGTTTTTACAATGATTTCGCTCCACTCGGAATCAGTCACCCCTTCAGCTGTTGAAACGGCTTTTACAGATACGGAGTATTCCGTGTCCGCTTCCAGCCCTTTGAAATCTATAAAAGTTTCTTTTATGGTGTTTTCTTCTCCGGAGAACAGGTAGATGTATTCTTCAGCACCTCCGATGGCTTTCCATTTGACTGTGAAAGATGAATCGGATATGTTGGCGGATTCAAGCACAGGTGCTGCCAGAGTGTCGGCTGTCTCCGGTTCAGGAGGAATCGGGTTGTCCTTGTCGCATGAAGTCAGACTGTAGCCTAATGTCATAATCGCCAATAAAAAGGCGCAGGTTTTAGAAAAATTTGTAGTCATGATATTAAATGGGTTATTCTGCAGGTGTGGTTAGGATTTCATCATAAATTTGCCAGTTTCCGAATGTGCCTCCGTCTCCTTCGGCAGTGAAGCCTACGGCCCAGATATAGTATGATGTTTCAGGTATTATGCCGTCGTTCCAGTTGTCGAAAACATGGTCGTATGTGCCTGTCTGGGCAAACATTTCGGCATAACTGCTCAAAGGAAGGCCGAAATTGTCGCATACATCTATTATGAACTGTGGGGGATAGTCTTTGTAAGGTTCAAATTCGTAGTCGGCCACTGCCAAAGCAAAATATTGGGCGTCAGGGTCTGATGGAACGAAAACCCCGTGCAGATTCCATGCGTCTATGACTTCGGCTGTTATTTCAAATGTGAGGTCGTCCGAACTTGTGGGCGGAAGGGTTTTGAACGTTTTTTTGAATATCTTCGTGTTAGGAACAGTGTTCCATCCGAACACAAGGACTGTGTGTTCCGTATTCGGATACAATGTGCCTTCGGGGTATGTCATGTACATTGCCTGATTAAAAAGGTTGCCGTCGTAAACATAGTCGGTATATACGTTTATGAGCAGGTCGTGGAGTTCTTCTTCCGAGTATCCTTCAATGTCATAACTTTCAACAAGCACCAGCGAGAATGGGTCGCTGTTTGACGGGGTAACATATACAACTGCGCTTGATGAAGTGACATCCTCTACTTCTATTACGAAAGTGTTGTCCGACTGAGGGGCTTCTCCCGTTTCAAGCGTTGCGTATTCTACAGGGGTTATTCTATTCAATTCGTTGTCTATACCCGCTGCCAGGACATATTCGGTCTCTTCATAAGTGGTGTCCGCCATCCACTCGTCAAAGCCTACTGTGATGTAGTGGTCCCAGATTGAACTGCCGAAGATAGCATAGTAGTTGTCCAGTGCTGCCTGCCATGCGTCTTCCACGGAGCCTCCGCCCAGTTCGTTTACTTGGGCCTGTGTCATGGTTTCACGGTAATAGTACATTTCCATGTCGGTCGGCGTGATGGAGCAATACATCATCATGGCCGCTTCATCAAAATCAATGTTGATGTCAAAATATTTTTCCGGATCAGGTTCGGGTTCGACAGTTGCTGATGTGTCAAGTGTTACTGAAAATTTCGTCCAGTCCGACTCGGTGTATTTTTCCAAATCGGCTGGTACCGCTTTTACGCTTATTTCATATGTCTGTCCACTTTCAAGACCTGAATAACCGGCTTCAAGTGATTCGGTATCTGTTATGTCTCCCATGAAATCGACAGAATAACATCCCGCGTTTTCAACGGCTTCCCAACTGATTGTAAACGAAGAGTCTGTTTTTGATTCCAAGGTGATTGCCGGGGCTTCCAGTTTTGTTGCGGGGACAGGAGCCGGTTCCGGCTGTTCACAGGATATGGCGCAGGCAAATGCTGCAAATAATAGGATTGATTTCAGTTTGTTCATGATGCAATAATTTGAAATTTCCAAGTCCAAATTTAGCATTTCGTAATAGAATTTCTACATAAAAATGTATCAATTCTGACAATTGTCGGCTTTGGAAAGGACAATTATCTTTTCACGGTATTTTGCCGGGGTCATTCCCACTTTGTCTTTGAACAGTTTGTAAAATGTCGTTATTGAACTGAAACCGAGGTGCGAACTCAGGGCTTTGAGAGGCATGTCGTTTTTCGGGTCAGACAATATTTCAATTGCCTCATTTATTCTGAAATCGTTTATGTATGTGATAAATGACTGTCCTGTCTTTTCTTTTATTACCTGTGAAAGATATGTGCGGTTGCTGTTCATGAGTTCGGAGACACGTTCCCTGGTCAGATTGAGTTCCCTGTAGATTTTTTCATTTTTCATAAGGGATTCCAACCTCTCGAATATATCGTCGTACTTGTCGTTCCGGCTCTCGGTCTTGCTCCCTTCGGAAGAGTTCAGGGCGGTGGCTTTGAGTTTCTCAACTGTCTCTTTATATTGACGGGCTATTTGGAGATACATGTGGTTTTTGTGTCTGTACATCAACCATATAGCCAGCAGGCATATCAGGACAAGTGCGAAGGCGGTCAATATACTCTGCATTTCCCTGTCCTTTTTTACCATTTCAAGATTGTGTTGCTGTATCTGCCTCTCGTGCCTTTCGTTTTCGTATTTTCTTGTAAGTTCGTTGACATCCCTTTCTCTCTCGATGTTGAAGATGTCTATGGAAGTAGTGTGAAAAAGTTTGTATTCTTCGAGAGCGTCCTTGTATTTTCCCAGCCTTGCGTAGGCTTCCGACTTTGCGTTGTGGAGTTGATAGGTGTAAATCCTGTTGTGCTTTGACTCGGCGAGGTCAATGCCTTTGTCAAGCATTTCAAGAGCTTCATTATTTTTTTCCGTATTCAGTAAAAAATTCCCGTATGAAAGGTAAATGGCAATGGCTGTTGTCGCGGATGCTCTTCCTATGTCATTGAGAGCCATTTCGTAATACCGTTGCGCTTCTTTAGTCTTCCCCTCGGCGGCCATTATCTCGGCATACAGTCTGTATATTCCCATCTCATCGGAATATTTGTCGGCAAGTGACATGGCTTCTTGTGCATATTTTTTTGCTTGGGCGGTTTCGCCTTTTAGACTGTACATCATGGCGCATGTGCTGGAGCCGGTATAAATAATGTACGAGTCGTTGAACTCTTTTCCGTATCCGTATATTTCAAGGGCGTATTTGAGACCGGAAGAGTCTTTACGCAGGGCGTATGCTATCACCATGTTGGAGCCCAGTATGGCGTAGTTGATGTAATCTTTCTGTTTTTCGGCCAGTTGTGAACCTGTCATGAAATACTCTATGGCTTTTTCATAGTTCATGTCAATGGTTATGGAGTATATGCCCATGCCGTTGCATATGGCATACATTGCCTTGTAATTTTCAGGACGGCGGTTGCTGCTGTCAATCCTGCTCCAAATTTCAAGCCCTTTGTTGAAGTAAAAATAGGCGGAGTCGTAGTTGTCCATTGCAATCTGCGCCTGCCCGATATAACTGTCTGCAAGCATTTCGTCCGACAGCGATCCGGTTTCAAGTGCCTTTTCCTTAAGGCATTTGGCATATTCAAGGGCTTTGCCGAATCTGCCAGAATACATGTAGCCGAGGTATTCCGAAGTGTTGCCTTGCGCCGAACATGGCCAGGGGTACACTGAACAGGTGCAATACAGTGCGATGATGCAGGTTGTTAATATTTTCGCAAATTTCCCCATAATCCGAAAAAAATCTTTCAAAGATAGGCATTTTTTCATTTGATTCTTAAATTTGCATCCGTTAGGTTTTTAAAGTCAGTTGAGATGAGTAATGAAGAAAATGCAAAACAGCCTGAAAGTTTTGCTTCCATTGGCAAGGTAGAGGCTGTCCGCCGCATGTATGCAGAAAGCCTTTTTTCATATTGTAATGTTTTGAGCATGCCGTCGTCCGGTTCCGGCAAGGCGGTGCGGTCGTCTTCTGTCCTTTTTCTGGAAGGGACTGATTTTGATTTGGTATATACGCCATTGAAGCATCTTGGGTATAAAAGCACTCTGGCTGCTCTTGGAGAATTGTATGTGAAGATGGCGCTTCCTTACGGCATGGCGGTGCGGTTTGGTGTTTCTGCCAAATTGGATTTTCCGCAGGTGCGAGAATTGTGGTCGGGCATTGTCGCTGCGGCAAAAGAACATGGCGTCAAGGCTGTTTCCTTTGACTTGCAGCCTTCGAAGAACGGGCTTGCAATCTCGGTTTCCGCTTTCGGAGCCGTACCTTCTGGATTGAAAGAGCCGGAGGCTCCCCGTTCCATGGATCTCATCTGTGTTTCCGACAATCTGGGTTCCGCATACATGGGGCTTCATGTGCTGGAAAGGGAAAAGGCGGCATTCAATGCTTCTTCGGACAAGGACAGGCAGCCTGAACTGGCAAAGTACGAATACCTTTTGAAGGCTTACCTGCGCCCTGAAATCAAGGGCGGCATTGTAAAGGAGTTCGAGGAGGCCGGATTTGTGCCGTCATGCGGTTATTTCGTGCGCAACGGGCTTGCTGATGCGGTAAAACGGCTTTCAAGCGATACCGGTCTTGGGGCGAAAATATATCTTGACCGCATTCCGATTGCAGACAAGGTTTTTGAGATGGCGGAAGAAATCGGCATGGATCCGGTTGCTGCCGCTCTGAACGGAGGCGATGATTTCAGATACCTGTTCACCATCCCGATAGGCCGGCACGATGCTTTCCGCCGGGACTTCCAGACTTTTGATGTGATAGGCCATCTTGCGAAGCCTGAAGCCAGGGCTGTCATTGTGACGCCTGAAGGAGCCGAGCTTCCTTTGCACGCGCAGGGGTGGTGATTAAACTTTTTGAGCCGATATTAAACTTTTACCATTTACTTTTTTTGTAAAATACTGATAATCAATATTGTTTTTTGCCCGAGATTAAACTTTTTATTTTGAGTGAAATATTTCTTTGATTACTTTTACAGAAAAATAGATGTAGTTATGAGAAATATTGTTGTTAGATTAATGGTTGTAATCCTATTATTAGTTGGATGTAGCAAAAATGAAAGAGAGTTGTTGCCAAGTAACGTGACAAGTGAAAAGTCGCATGTTATACCAGTGGAAGAAGTATTGGCGAGCTTAGAGTGTTATTCTAATTCTTTTACAAAATCCAGTTCAAATAAAAGGGTCGTAAAGAATATATTTGCTGTGGGTTATTCTGGGCATACAAAGTCAAGTGATTTGGATACATTATTATATGTAGCGAATTTTGAAGATAATAGAGGATATGCTATTATGTCGGCAGACTATAGAATAAAAGAAAGTCTTATGGCATTTTCAGAGGTCGGTTCGTTGGATTCTTCGGATTTTTACAATAACGATTTTAATCCGTTATTAGACACTGTGGATTTTTATGATGAATACCTTGATGATTATTTAATCGGAGGAAGTAATGAGAGTGGAGAAAAGCATATTTTACAGGGAATAGTAGAGTATGCAAATTATCAAGTTAATAAAAGTTCCAATGAACCAGTCACTGATATAGGTGATGATAATCCATATTTTGATCTTCCGGGGGTAGTAAGACCGGATACATGGATAGAGATAAGGAATGTAGTTTATGAAACGGTAGATGATGTTGAGCCTCTGTTGAAGACAAGATGGAATCAAGGTTCTCCCTACAATGATATGGTGGTGCCGCATGGAAGTTATGCCGGGTGTGTCCCTGTAGCAGTAGCGCAGATTATGGCGTTTAATAAATACCCTGCTAATTATACAATAAACGGGATTCATATAGTTTGGGACAAAATAACTCAAAAATCGTATGTGCCGGTTAATACTTCTGAAGCATTAATGGTGGCTGCTTTAATAGGTTGCATACAAACGGCATGTCATTCAGTATCATTTGGAGGAAGTGGAACCTTTACGTTTCCATGTTATGTCGAAGATTATTTAAAACAAATTGGATATGTAAATGTGCTTCGCACTAAAAAATATAATGAAGATGCAGTTATTAAGGCTATAAAAGGAGGTTATCCAGTATTTATGTCAGGTATGGATGGAATAAAAGTTTGGAATGCTCATGCTTGGGTGGCTGATGGAGTTAAGCGGGAGGTTAGGAAATTTGACAGGTATGATCATGCTTCTGGAGAGTATATTGACTCAAAATCAGTAATAGCGTGGAATCATATACATTGCGTATGGGGTACAACTTCCACATGGGTGGCTAATGGTTATTTTAAATATAACGGTGAAGTTTATGATACATTTAGAGTTATTACATATGAGGTACCTAAAAATTAGCATTATGTCGAATAAACACTTTATCTGCTTCACGTGTCTCATGGCTATGTTCCTGCTTCCTTTCCATGCGTTTTCACGCGAGGCAGAGGCGACCGAGGTAGCGGAAGATGGCCACAAACCCACATATATGGGGTCTGTATCGGTGGGTACCTATGGTTTGTTGGCGGTTCCGTTCCTCGGGCCTTATATAGGCCCTACGGCAGTGTCGGTGTTTACTTCGCATGGCATTTATTTTCCGGATGCGAGAGTTTATACCGGCATCAGTTTTGAATTGATGAATTTTGACTACGGACTGGCTTATACATTACATACGAAATACTATTTCAAGTCAAAGAAGATAGCAAAACCGTTTATAGGAGTCGAGGCGGGAGGATTTTCCGAATTTTCTGCATTACGGGACAACCGTCCTGCCACGCCATATTCCGAACCGAAAGTGTATTTTTATGCCGCACCTTCGGTAGGGATAGCCAACTGCTTTAAAAAGGTGACCTTTGAAATAAGTGTCAGGACGCTGATTATTCCGGGTATTACTGTAGAGCGTGGGAGTTGGCATAGTGGCATAGGGGTGGTGCTTGGCTTGGCGTTTTAAGGTGTACCCTAAATTACAGTCAGAACGAAGCCGGTAATGTCGTCAATGATTTTTTCAGGTATCATGCCTTGTACCGCATATTCCGTAGGGGACGGTTCGCCCTCTCCTTTATGGAATATATGGTTCAGTCCCGGATATGAGATGAAGAAAACATTTGTGTCCTCTGCCGTTTCGGAAACCCAGTCTTTCCACATTTCAAATTCTTCGCATGATACCTGATAGTCCCTTTCACCTTGAAGGAACAGCATCGGAAATCCTTTGGAGCAGAGTTCAGCTATGGCGGCCTGTTTGTCATAGTCCACTCCTTTGGTGTAGCATTCCGGCAAGTCGTTGAACATCTTCCGCATCTGCTCGATGTCTTCCGGTGTATTGAAGGGTTCTACGGTTTTGAGTTGGCGTTCAAATGATTCGCGCATGGTCAGCGCAGGCGCGGCAAGCATGATTATGCCGTCGATCGTGCCTTTTCTGTCGGACAAGGCAATCTGTGGGGCCATGCCTGCTCCCAGAGAATGTCCTGCTATGAAGATGTGTCTGAATCCGAGTGAGTCCGCCAACAAGGCTGCTGAAAGAGCATCATCCGTGCATTCCTCTTCTATGGTAGGTGAAGCGGGGTCTTTGAAAGCATCATTGCCGTATGTGAATGTGCGTTTGTCGTAGCGCAGTACGGCTATCCCTTTGTGTGACAGGGCGCATGCGATTTCCTTGAACAGTCTGTTAGGCCCGATCTGCTCGTCCATGCCGTTAGGCCCTGAGCCGTGAACCATGATTAATACCGGTGTGGCGGCGATGGTCTCCGGCGAAGCATCGGAGGGCAGTGTCAGTTTTCCTGGCAAGGAGAACATGCCTGTGTGTACTGTGATGTCCTTTTCTTTCCAGCCTTCGGTAAGGGAGTAAATGTCTTTGGCATTCCCGGCAGGTTCCGGCAAAGCCTGTGTGATTTGCAGCCCTGCTATTTTCCCGCCCATGCCATAGACTATGACTAAGGCCGCCTTGCCGTTTTCAAAGGTCAAGTTGCACCAGGTGCCTCCGGGAACTCCGTCCAGGTCATGCCATTGCCCGTTGGAGACATAGTCGCCCATCTGTGACTCGATGCCGTCCCAGAGCGAGGACAGTTGTTCGGAAGTTACCATGGAGCGCACCGTCTCGTCGCACATCATATATACCGGGTTTCCTTGTCCGCCTTTCAGCAGGTCGAGGATGATTTGTGGCTTGCCGCTGCCCGGCTGGCATCTGACATATTCAACGGGAAAAAGCAGAAGCATTATTGCTATAGTGATAAAGTATCGGAGGAAAATGTTCATCGTTTTATGCGATTTTTTGAAAAATTTACGGAGACAAAGGTAATGTTTTTGCGCAACTGTTTCCTATCTTTGTCCACGCAATTTTAAAATCGGAATCATTATGTCATTTGTCCACCTTCATGTCCATTCGCAATATTCGATATTGGACGGGGCCGCCTCCGTCCAGAAACTTGTTGACAAGGCTCTTTCGTACGGACATCCAGCAATAGCCCTGACCGATCACGGGAACATGTTCGGAATCAAAGAGTTTTTTAC
>JADIMA010000086.1 GCA_017694945.1 Candidatus Merdivivens pullicola
AACGGTTATAAGGCGGACGAGATGACGGATGTTTCAGGCGAATTTGCCTTCAATGAAACAATTGCAGGCTTCAGTATTGATGAGGTCAGGGTATTCTTCCGGGATATTGACGGTTCTGATGGTGGCGGAGACTTCGCTTCAGACAGCCTTGAAGTAGGCGCACATAAGGTGGCGGATGGAGATGGCAACTGGGATGGCGGTACATTCGAGTCCGACGATGTGAAAATATATTTGAAGAAAAAATAGTATCTTTGCTTCTTTAAAGATATTTTAATCATGATATTGGAGTCCCTTTCGTCCCAATGGAAAGATTATGAACTTATTGACTCCGGAGGGTTTGAAAAACTTGAGAGGTTTGGAAAATATGTTGTCCGCCGTCCCGAGCCGAAGGCCTTGTGGGGCAAGACCCTGTCTGAAAAGGAGTGGTCAGCCCGGCAGGACACTTGTTTTGAACCCGGTGCCGGTTTCGGAAAGGCGGGTAAGGAGGACAGCGGTACATGGCGCAACGGAGACAGGATGCCCGGACAGTGGGAAATAGCCTATAAGTCCGCGCAGTTTGAAAAACTGGCGTTCAGGCTTCGTCTTGGGCTGACCTCGTTCAAGCATGTCGGGGTCTTTCCGGAGCATGCGCCCAACTGGGAATTCATTTTTAAGCAGACTTCCGATATTATTGCCCGGCGGAAGGAGCGCGGGGACAGTACTCCTGCGAAGGTACTTAACCTTTTTGCCTATACCGGCGCGGCATCCTTGGCGGCGAAATGCGCGGGCGCGGATGTGACACACCTTGATTCAGTGCGCCAGGTAGTGACCTGGGCGAGGGACAACATGGAGCGGAGCGGCCTTGCCAATATACGCTGGGTCATTGAAGATGCCTTGAAATTCGTGAAAAGGGAGGCGCGGCGCGGCAACAAGTACCAGGGTATTATCCTTGATCCCCCGGCATACGGCCACGGCCCGGACGGGGAAAAATGGAAACTGGACGACTTGCTTTTCGAGATGATGAAGGGAGTCGGCGAGATTCTTGACAGGGACAGGGCTTTTATGCTTTTGAACCTGTATTCCAACGGCTATTCGGCGGTGCTTGCCGATACCATAGTCCGGGAGGCGTTGCAGATCAGGGAATGCCGTTCAATCGATTATGGCGAACTTGTCCTTCGGGACGGATTTGGGAAAAACCTGCCGCTTAGTGTGTTTTCAAGAGTGGTAATTTAAATTTAGTATATATAGAGTATGTTCGACCTTCTTGCTATTAACTGGAATGTTGACCCTGTGATTTTCCATATAGGGTCTTTTGCCGTAAGGTGGTATTCGCTGTTGTGGGTGGCCGGTTTCGTGCTGGGCTGGTATGTGTTCAAATGGTATTTTAAAAGGGAGGGGCTGCCGCTGTCGTTGCTTGACCCGCTTCTGATTACCATGATTGTGGCTTCCATTGTAGGCGCCCGTCTCGGCCACTGCCTCTTTTATGACAGTGCATATTATTTTGCGCATCCGTGGGAGATACTGATGATATGGAAAGGAGGTCTTGCCAGCCACGGGGGAGCAATCGGTATCATATTGGCTCTGTGGTGGTATGCGCACAAATACGGCAAGAAGAACGGTTTCGATACGCTGTGGATATTGGACAGGATGTGCATAGTAGTCTGCTTCGTCGGTGCTCTTATCAGGATAGGTAATCTAATGAACTCCGAAATATGCGGAAACCCAACCGACCTTCCGTGGGGCTTTGTATTTGAACTCAGGGGTGAGACGGTGCCTAAGCACCCGACACAGATTTATGAGGCTCTGGCATATACCATTCTCGGTTTCGCGTTGATGGCAATGTACAGGTACAGGCTTCCAAAACTGAAAAGGGGAACGATTCTCGGTATCTTCTTCATAGTCCTTTTCGGAGTAAGGTTTCTGGTAGAGTTTATAAAAGAGCCTCAAGTGGAGGCGGAAGTAGGGCTTTCTCTCAATTACGGGCAGCAATTAAGCATCCCGTTCATTATTGTCGGAATAGGTCTTCTGATATGGAGCCTTAAATGGGGCAAGCCGGCGACATTGGACAAAATGGAAACCCCGCGTAAAGGCGGCGGTACCACACATTACGCCCATGCGGTAAAGAAATAATCGGTTTTAATGCCTTTTGGGCCGCATATCATCGGATACGCATATTGTCGATATTGAATCTTATGTCCAGCGCGGTGCTGTCGATACGGCTGCGCCGCGTGGCTTTTGTTATGTCCTTGTATCTGGCTTTGGCAATCTTGTATTTCATTTTTCCGTTCAGACTGCCGGTGATGTCTATCCCTACCTTGAAAAGTATCGGAGAGTCGAGCAGGGAGATGTGGTAGTCGAATGACGAGTCCATGCGCTGGATGCCTCCTGCCGCCAGCACATACCTGTCCATTGTAAGTACGAACGGGAATACTTCTATCATCTCGTCTTCGACCGACAGGTTTACTGCCACGCTGTCAATGACATTGCGTTCTTTGTTTTTGAATTTGAGCATTTTCGCAATCTCGCTGAATGTCTCTCCGTCAAGCAGGGTGAGATTGCGGCCTTCGATGTGCATCCCGCTCCGGAGTTCCGGCAGTTCTATGCGCATCATGCTGTCAAGCCCGGTTTCGGCGGCAAGATATACATCTACGTTCCCCTTCAGTGAACGAAGCATCGGTACGAGGGAGTCAAGGGCCGGCATCATGGTTATTACGCTGTCAACAATCATGTTTTCCATGTTGAGTTCAAACCCTGCGTATCCTTCGGTGCGTGACTTTGCCTTGTAGAGGGCGCACCCTGAAATGTGCCGTATGGCATTGCAGGTAAACGAGAGTTCGTCCAGTTTTACCGCTCCGTTCTTTATTGTGACATCCCCTTTGAACCCTTCTATATAAGTTCTGGCCAGTCTCATGTTGTCAATCCGTGAAGTGAATGTCACATCGAGCCGTTCAGGAATCATGAAAAGCGAAGTCCCGGCGTCCATTGCAGTGGTGTCGGAGGCGACGAGCGCGGAAGTGCTGTCAATGTTGTCTCCGGCGGCAGCCACCTGGGCGCGAAGCGAGTCGTCGGTTCTGTATTTTCCTGCCAGGTAGTTCGCCCAAAGCAGTTGGTTGACATTGAGAAAATGTGAATGGACATTCAGTTCGGCCCTGATGGTGTCGCGTTTGAACATCCCGCGCCAAAGGTTTGTAATCGCTCCCTTTATTTGCATGTCTGAATGCCCTATGCGGAAGAGGCCCTTGTCGAATTTTATGCCTTCGCGGTCGAATATGACAGTAGTCCTGTCCGCCGCAATGCGTACAGGGAAAGAAGGGGTGAACATTCTGAATCCGGCCATGTCGATGTTCCCGGCCGGAATCCATACGGCCCGGCCTTCCTTTTTCTTTCCCAGACGGGTCAGTGTCAGGTCGATGTCCGCCTTGTCAAGACCGAACCTGTTGTGAATGTATCTTGCCCTGACCGAATCGGCATATATGCGCGTTTTGACACGCGGTATTCTGGGATGCGACGGAACCGGTTCGATGCCGGCGTTGACGGAGATGCTTTTTGCTCCCAGAAAGAGGGTGTCGCGCAGGTATATGCGGCACAGGCCGATTTCGGCACCGGCGTCCATGGTCGCAATCATGGTCGTGTCACGGAGAGGAGATGTGCTGAACCTTGCGGCAAGCGTGTCGGTAAAGAGCCTGAATCCGTTTTTGGAAATGACAAGCACGCTGTCGGCGGAAATATCCCCTCTGAGTCTGTCGAGGCCTTGCAGGGATGTGTTGTTCTTCATGTTCGAGCCGACTTTGCCGTAAAGCCGCATGATATTGACGGACATGCTGTCGGAAGGAACGATTATTCTGAGCGAGTCGATTCCGAAGCGTCCGCCGGCGCGGATTTTACCGAAGTCACCTTCTGATATGTTTTTTGCGCTGAAACCTGCCGCTAAATCCATGTCTATGTATCCCTTGAGTTCTATGCCGCTTGCAAAAGGAAAGATGTCGTACAGCCGTTTCAGATCGATGTCGGCTTTTACAAGGCTGAAAAATGCAGGGTCTTCAAGCAGTTTTACAAACCAGCCCTTGCCGTTTATGTCTATCCCTCCTCCTTTGACTGTCAATGTGTCAAGCCTGACGAAAGAATCCTCTTCTTTGTTCAGGTCGATGCGGTATCCGAACTTTATCCCGAGTTCATCTATCGATGCCGGCATGCCTTTATACGCGATTGCACCGCCGTTGATGGAGAAGTCCCCTGTCGCTACCGGAAAATGTTCTTCATCATAGCGGCCTTTGATGTTTCCAGAGCATGATACGCTGCCTTTTACTTTCGCCGAACCGGCATCTGGTATGATGTCGGGCGGAATCATTTCAAGAAGTTCTGTCAGTGACCGGATGTCTATTCCGTAGTCAACATCGGTGGAAATCCCTCCGCCGTTTTCAAAGACAAGCCTTCCCTTCCCTTCAAGCCCTATTCCTCCAAGCCTTATCTTTGTGTCTGAAAACCTGCATATCATCGAGTCGCGCTTGAATCCGAACCTTGTCTCAATGCGTGCCGGTTTGTCATTTATTGAAAATAATCCGTTTGACCGGGCTGTTATGCTGCCTGCGTTTATTTCGGTGCGTCCCCCGGCACCCTTTTTCCCTCCGCCTCCTCTGAGTGCGATGTCCAGGTCTTTTATGGAGATGAAATTGCCTGCGCCGGCGTCGTCATAGACGATTTTGGCGTTTTTGACCCCGAAATTACTGCTGCTTAATGAGTTGAATATCTGATTGGAAGAACTGTCAATATCGTTTTCGTCAGTATCGGCGGCGATTATCAGGCCGTCCCAGTTGTTATGTCCTGATGTATCCGTCCGGTAGGAGACATACGGGGCCTCTATAGTCAGGTTTTCGATTACGATACGTTTGTCCGACAGGTATTTTTTGATATTCACGGCAACTGCTATCCTGTCTGTCGAGGCCAGGGTCTCGCCGTCGGCATTGCCGATGGCCACGGAATCCAGCCGGAAGGCAAGGTGGGGGAATGTTGAAAACAGGGATACTTCGGCGTCTTTTATCGAAAGCGTACCGTTGATGTATTCCGAAGCGATGTCTTCTGCCGCTCCGATTATGACGGATGGCTTGAAAACGATGTTGATTCCAATGACTGCCGCGATTACGATTGCCGCCGCGATGCCGGCAATCCATAAAAATACCTTTATTAATATCCGCTTCATGTCCTGTTATTTTTCCAATTCAATCCACTCTATGTTTATTCCCCGCCTCTGCATGCCACGGAACCATGTCATCTGCCTTTTTGCAAACTGGTGTATGGCGATGGCGAGTTTTTCTTTCATTTCGTCGTAATCCATTTTTCCGGTCAGGTACAGTGTGACGAACTTGTATTCCAGGCCGTAATAAATCAGGTCTTCCGGTGCTATCCCGTTTTCCAGCAGTTTCCGTACTTCTTCTACCATGCCTTCCGAAAGTCTGGTGTCAAGCCTTTTGTCTATATGTCTGTTGCGTTCTTCCCGGGAAACGGCTATTCCGAGATAACGGCACTTCTTCGGCAGGTAATGGGATCTTTCCACGGGGTGCCCGGCTTCGTAAACCGCTATTTCAATTGCCCTGATGAGCCTTTTGCGTGTGTCGTAGTCTGTCGAGTTGTGCAGGGGCTTCAGGGAAGCGAGCATGGCGATGAGGGTTTCCGTGTCTTTCTTTTCAAGTTCTGCACGCAATAGGGGATCGGCAGGCACTTCCGGAAGCGAGTAGCCGCAGGTGGCGGCTTCCACGTATAGCCCGGAGCCCCCGCAAAGTATGGGTATCTTTCCGGAGCGGCATATCCTTGCGTATTCCTTCTCGAAATCCCTCTGGTATTCGAATATGTTGTACTTTGTCCCTGCTTCTACTATGTCGATAAGGCAATATGGGATCTTCCCGTATTCATGCAGATCCTTCCCGGTTCCTATGTCCATGCCTCTATATACCTGGCGGGAGTCCGCCGACAAGATTTCAGTTGCCTGCCTGCCCGTAAGGCTGTCGATTTCCCTTGCTATTGAAACTGCAAAGCCTGTTTTCCCGGAGGCGGTAGGGCCTATGACTGCAAGCAGGTCATGTTCTCCGTCATTGAACTGGTGAAGATATGATGAGGCGATTTCGTTTATGGACATGTCGGACAAATATTATTTTTCAAAGATAATGTTTTATTGTTCATTCTTCTATTGTGTTTAGAAATTTTTAACTTTGCGGGCGATATGTTTTAGAGGTATGAAGGCAAAGAGCAAGGTTGAGATAAAGAACAAAAGAGCCTCGTTTGAATATGAATTCCTGGAGGGCTTTACCGCCGGTATAGTGCTTACCGGGACGGAGATAAAGTCCATCCGCATGGGAAAGGCTTCGCTGGTGGACAGTTATTGCTATTTCGTCGGCGGAGAACTGTTCGTGAAAAACATGCATGTAGCCGATTACTGGTGGGGCAGCTGGGGAAAACACGATCCCAAACGTGACAGAAAACTGCTCCTTACAAAAAAAGAACTGAGGAAGTTGCAGCGGGCGGTAAAGGAGAAGGGCCTTACAATAGTGGCGACTCGCCTGTTCATTTCGGAAAACGGTTATGCCAAATTGAATATAGAACTCGCACGCGGAAAGCGCGAGTACGACAAGAGGCAGGCAATAAAGGAAAAGGACATGAAACGCTCTATGGGAATGGAATAAGAAGCTGTTTAAAATTTTTTCAAAAGTTCTTTGTGACATCATTTTGGCATTTTTATGTAAGGATTCCCGTTTGGACGGTCAGAGGCGTGCCTTCTCCGGCCAGAAAGCACGCCAATGTGTTTCGCAGTGCATTCTGGGAGGGGTAGCCGTGCTTTTTACGGTCAGAAAGCACGCCTGTGCGTCCGAGGCCACGCCCCGACTTAACTTTTGTTTATAGAACCCATTGTAAATCAAAGATAAATAACATGTATCCCGAAAAATTAGTGTGGATTTCAAGGGCTTCCAGCCCCCTCAGAATCCACACTTATAAAATATTGTTACAATAGCAATTAACTATATGTCAATATATTGCGACATTTTTAAATTAAGTCAGGGCGTGGCCCATAGAAGGCGTACCCTGTTATTCTTCAAGGGGTATTTTTGCGGATAATCGTTTTATGTTGTTTTTATCGTAAAATAGCGCTCCTATTCTCCTCAAAAAACAGCGAAAACCTGCGCGAAAACCTGTCTCAAATGTTCTGAGAAAAAAATTTTAAACAGCTTCTAAAATATTTTTATTAATTTTGCATATTTAAACCAATTGCATATGTATCTTAATAGAGAAATCCAAGAAGGTCTCACGTTTGACGACGTACTTTTGATTCCTGCACGCTCAGAGGTGCTACCCCGCGCAGTTGACATAACAACCAAGTTTACGCGTGAAATCACGCTTTGTACCCCGATAGTGTCGGCGGCTATGGACACTGTCACCGAATCGGCGGTTGCCATAGCGATGGCCAGAGAGGGAGGTATAGGCGTCATCCATAAAAATATGCCTATTGAAGAGCAGATACTTCAGATTAAAAGGGTCAAAAGAGCCGAAAACGGTATGATATACGACCCTGTTACGATTACTCCTGATAAAACTGTCGGCGATGCTTTCGAGATGATGTCGCAGCACCATATCGGCGGTATTCCTGTCGTGGACGGCAGGGGCATGCTGATCGGTATCGTGACGAACCGCGACCTCCGCTTTCAGGACAACATGAAGCGTCCGATAAGCGAGATCATGACGAAGGACAATCTGATAACGGCTCCTAAAGGGATAACTCTGACTGATGCCACGGAAATACTGAAGCGTTACAAGATAGAAAAACTTCCTGTAATCGAGGAAGACGGACGGCTGACAGGTCTGATTACTTACAAGGATTTGATGAAGATCAAGGACAACCCGACTGCATCAAAAGATTCCAAAGGCCGTTTGAGAGTAGCGGCTGCAGTAGGGGTGAAGTCGGATACGATAGAAAAAGTAGAGATGCTCACGGATGCCGGAGCGGATGCCGTGGTAGTGGATACCGCGCACGGTCATTCCGTGTATGTGCTTGAGGTTATTAAAAAACTCCGCGAAGCAATGCCGGATATCCAGATAGTTGCCGGCAATGTCGCTACCGGAGAGGCTGCAAAGGCCCTTGCAGATGCCGGGGTCGATGCTGTGAAGGTGGGAATCGGGCCGGGTTCGATCTGTACCACAAGGGTCATCGCCGGTGTCGGAATGCCGCAACTTTCCGCAGTAATGCTTGCAAGCAAGGCTCTTGAGGGAACAGGAATCCCTGTCATTGCAGATGGAGGAATCCGTTATTCGGGAGATATAGTAAAAGCCCTTGCGGCAGGAGCAAGCACCATCATGGCCGGTTCGTTGCTCGCCGGTGTGGAGGAGGCTCCGGGGGAAACCATAATATTGAACGGCCGTAAATTCAAGGCATACAGGGGTATGGGGTCGCTTGAGGCCATGCAGCAAGGTTCGAAAGACAGGTATTTCCAGGACATGGAAGAAGATGTCAAGAAACTCGTGCCTGAAGGAATCGTGGCGCAGGTGCCTTACAAGGGAACGCTTTCCGAAGTAATATACCAGTTGGTCGGCGGCCTGAAAGCCGGCATGGGCTATTGCGGAGCCAAGGACATAGATGCATTGCGCAAGGCCCAGTTTGTCAAGATAACTTCGGCAGGGTTCATCGAAGGCCATCCTCACGATGTGACGATTACCCGCGAGGCCCCTAACTACTCGAGAAGATAAACAACCGGCAATGTCCAGGCTGATACTGATAATCCTCTCTTGCATGCTCGTTTCGTGCGGGTTTGCGGAGAGGTTTTCACGTCCTGAGCAGGATACAGTGGTCGCAAAGGCAGGAAAAGACATGCTGTACATGAGCCAGCTTCGGCAAATCATACCGAAAGGTGTGACAGGGGCCGACAGTACCGATATGGCGGGGCGTGTTATCAGGGAATGGAAACTGGAGCGTTTGCTGTTGATGAAGGCTGAAGCCGAACTGCCTGCCTCCCAATTGGATGTTTCCGAAGAAATCGAAGGATACAGGCGATCATTGCTCGTGTACAGGTACGAGAGCATGTATCTGTCCGAACGCCTGGACACTTCGGTGACGGATATGGAAATCGAAGAGTATTATCGTGAAAATCAGGAGTTTTTCAGGACATCCTCTATGCTTGTGAGGGGGTATTTCGTGAAAATGAATGCGGATTCTCCCAACCTCGCGACTGTGCGCTACAATCTGAAAAACCTGGATGATTCGGATACCGAGGAACTTGAACTGCTTTCGGCCCGTGTTTCGTTCAGTTATCTCAATTTTTACGACTATTGGGTGGCGTTGTCGGAATTCGTCCCGGATTTCGGCATGGACATAGGTACATTGACGAAGTCGGCTTCCATGTCGTCGTTTTTGGAGGCGGAATACGGCGGGGCGGTATCGTTTCTGAAAATATGGGAAAGGATACCGGCAGGGGAGATAGCCCCCCTGGCTTATTGCCGTGATGCGGTGGTCGAAAGGATTTTGAATTTAAGAAAAAAACAACTTCTTGATGATTTGGAACGGGACTTGCTTATGGAATCGGTTTCCTGATTTTCAGGGAAAATATTAATATGGAGGTATGAAAGGAAAATTCTTCTTGCTTACGGTATTGTCTGCAATGGCTTTCGCCCCGTGCGTGCAGGCTCAGAAATACGAGGGGACAGTTGACAAGACCATAGCCATCATAGGCAATGAGGCGATACTATTGTCGGAACTTGAATCGGCGGTTTTTGAACGTATGATGTCCGGCATGCCGGTGGACAAGTCAACCCGGTGCGACGTGCTCGAGTTCATGTTGGAGAACAAGCTGTATCTCATGCAGGCGCGGGTGGATTCGCTGACTTACAATGCAGACATGGTGGAAAATGCGGTGAACCAGTACGCCAATGAGATGATGGCGCGTTTTGACGGCCAGGCGGAACT
>JADIMA010000087.1 GCA_017694945.1 Candidatus Merdivivens pullicola
CTAAAGTTCAAGCAATGCGCCGAGCTCGTTAGGGAGGCTCGCTCCGTGCTTGACTTTTGCCGTTCCATCACCCCAAATGTCCACCCTCGATTTTTTCAACTCATTTCATCACCCCAAATGTCCAAGTGACCAAGAATTATTATATTTGTGCTACTATTTGCAGGTTTTATGACAAAAAACGGAAACATTTTGACAAGGCGTTACAATTCTCCTTGCGGGGATTTGCTGCTGGGTTCTTTAGGAGACCGGCTCTGCCTGTGCAATTGGGTTGAAGAGAAGCATCCCGGCAGAGTGTCCGGGCGTTTGCAGGCATTTTTCGGCTGCTCTTTTGAAGAAGCATTTTCTGATGTCACCAGCGAGGCCGCCCGGCAGTTGGACGAGTATTTCAGGAAAGAGAGGAAAACATTCGATATACCCCTGCTTTTTGCCGGGACGGAGTTCCAGGTCAAGGTATGGAAGGGGCTGTTGGAGATACCATACGGGCAAACGGTGTCATACGGGGGGCTGGCTTCGTCGTTGGGTGTTCCAAGGGCTGTCCGTGCGGTGGCGAATGCCAATGCCGCAAATGCAATTTCCATTTTTGTGCCTTGTCATCGTGTAATAGGGAGCGGTGGGACGCTTACAGGCTATGGCGGAGGCATCGAGGCCAAGCGTTTCCTGCTGGAACTGGAAAATGTTGCTGTTTTATGAGAATCTGTGTGCGCGATGGTACCACCGCATCCCGACAGAGACGATTTTGAATTTATCAGGGGTGTCCCTGGTTTACATTGATATGAACCTTTACAACAAGACTGCCGATGAATTGTAAAAATTTTCTTTCTGCGGCCGTGCTGGCCGCCGCTTTATTGTCTTCCTGCAATGGCGGGAACGCTGATGTAGAACTTACATGGATTAGGGACAATGCCGGGGACAAACTGATGCCTCTGGAACTTTTCGGGGATGTGCCGGACAGTCTTGCCGCCGCCCTGTCCATTGAAGACGGCATTCCATCGTCAATGAGCGCTTTCCTTGTCAAGTCGGACGGCAAGATTATCCTGTTCGACACCGGACTTGGCGCGCCCGACAGCCGTCTTGAGGAAGGGCTTGAAGCGGCCGGGGTAAGGCCGGAAGACATAGACTGTGTGTATCTGACACATTTTCATGGGGATCATATAGGAGGCATGATGAAAGGGGACTCGGTCGCTTTCCCTAATGCGGAAGTTTATGCCCCGCAAGCAGAGTATGATTTCTGGATGGCATTGCCGTCCGGACAGAAAGCGCAGGTAATGAAGACCATGACAGCCTATTCCGACAGAATCAATCTGTTTGATTCTGCAGACGCGCTTCCGGGAAATGTCATTGCCCTGGATGCGGCGGGACATACTCCCGGGCATACAGCCTATCAGGTGGGCGGCTATTTGATAGCAGGAGATTTTATGCATGGCATGGCATTGCAGGCCGCTTGTCCTGAATATTGTGCGTCATACGACATGGACAAGGCCGGGGCGGTGGAGACGAGGATGCGCCTTATGGAGTATGCCCGTGAAAACGGTCTTGTAATAGCCGGGATGCATCTTCCTGAAGGCCTTATGCTTGAGAAGCGGTAAGGAAAATAGCAAGGCCACGCCCCGACTTAACTTTTGTTTTTGTAATTTATTGTAAATCAAGAATAAATAGCATGAGCCCCAAAAAACAAGTGTGGATTTCAAGGGCTTCCGACCCCCTTGAATTCCACACCTGTAAAATATTATTACAATAATAATCTGCTATATATCAATATATTACGATATTTTTGGATTAAGTCGTGCTGTGTCCCCAAGAATTTCAAAACAGTTTCTCGATAGCGGTTTTCAGGATGTTTTCGTGATCAAAAGCCAGGGGAGGGATTTCATCAAGCGGAAACCACCTGGCTTTTGCCGCATCGTCCCCTCCGGTTACTTCCGATATGTCTGTAAAAGCGTAAAATGCTATGCTTACGACCCTTTCTCTCGGATCGCGGCGTACATCCGTGAAAGTATGGAACTGTGTCATTTCCGGGCAAACCAGGCCGGTCTCTTCCAGCAGTTCGCGCCGGGCGCATTCTTCAGCGGTTTCATCGATATTCATGAAGCCTCCGGGAAATGCCCATTTCCCTTTGAAAGGCTCCCTGCCCCTTTCAATCAGAAGGACTTTTACAGTATTTCCGTCCCGACCGAAAATCACGCAGTCGGCGGTTACGGCGGGGTGGGGGTATTTGTAGCGGAATTCCGTCATAAGCAATAGTTCGTACTTTGCAAATATACCGCTTTCGGGGGATATTTGTCTATGAAATCGTCGGTTTTGTCTATTCGTTTTGCAGAGTTGGCTCGTTACTTGTATTTTTGCCGCGCAAAAACAAAGCGGGAAATAATATGAAAATACCAAGTAACAAGATTGCATCGATGGCTGCATCCGCAATTGCTGCCCTGATTTTGGCGGCAGTTCCGGAAACGGCGTATTCCCAGCAGTCCCTTCCGCCCGACAAGGTATGGACTCTCGAGGACTGCATCAATTATGCCCTTGAAGAAAACATTTCATTGAAAAAGAGCCGTCTCGAAGTGGAGACTTCGCAGTTGGAACTGAAACAGTCTAAGGCCGCCATGTATCCGAGCGTGTCATTTTCCACTACACAGGGTCTGACCAACAGGCCTTATCAGGAAACGAGCAGCACAATAACGGGCAGCGAAATCCTTCAGACCGAAGGCAATACCAGTTATATGGGCTCATACGGGCTGAATGCCCAGTGGAGCATATTCGACGGCCTCCGTCTCCGCAATACTGTCAGGCAGAACGAACTCAGCGGCAGGCTTGCCGAACTGAATGTGGACATCTCGCAGAACTCCATACTCGAAAGCGTCGCCCAGGTGTATGTACAGATACTTTATGCCTCGGAAGCGGTGGATGTGGCCAGGCTCACATACGAAACGAGCATAGCGGAATGCGAACGGGGAAAGGAACTGTTCGAGGCAGGCAGCATTTCCAAGGCCGATTATGCCCAGTTGCAGGCTCAGCAAAGCAGTGACAGATATCAGTTGGTGTCTTCCGAAGCAACGCTGGCCGATTATAAGTTGCAGTTAAAGCAACTTCTTGAAATACAGGGAGATTATGAGATGAAACTCTTCCTTCCCGAAATATCGGATGAATCAGTGCTTGTCCCGCTTCCCGAAAAATCCTATCTATATCAGGCGGCGTTGGGCATAAGGCCGGAAATAGAGTCCGGAAATCTTAACATAGAATCCTCCGAGATAGGGGAGAAAATATCCAAAGCCGGGTTTTACCCGTCGCTCAGTCTTACTGCCGGAATCGGCACGAACCATACCAGCGGCTCCGACCTGTCTTTTACGGATCAGATCCAGCGCGGCTGGAACAATTCCATCGGCCTTACCCTGAGCATCCCTATTTTCAGCAACCTCCAGAACAAGACTGCCCTCAGAAAGGCCGAAATCCAGACCCAGACTGCACAGTTGGACTTGATTGAGAGCCAGAAAGACCTGTATAAGACCATAGAGGGTTTCTGGCAGGATGCCAATTCTGCACAGAAGCAGTACATGGCGGCCAAAGAACAACTGAACAGCGCGCGTGTCAGTTATGAACTCGTAAGCGAACAGTTCGACCTTGGCATGAAAAATACGGTAGAACTCCTTACCGAGAAGAATAATTTTCTGATGGCCAACATGCAGATGCTCCAGGCGAAATACATGGCTGTCATGAATATACAATTGCTTAATTTTTATAGTGGAAAAGAAATAACAATTTTATAATCATGAAAAAAAGGAAAAGAATCATTTCGATCACTGTCATTGCGGCCGTAGCAGTTGCAGCCGTACTCCTGATCGTTTTCGGAAAGAACAAGGAAAACAACAGAATCGTTTATGAAACCGCCCCGGTGGAATACGGCAATGTTTCCAATTCCGTGACGGCAACTGGTACAATAGAGCCGGTGACGGAAGTGGAAGTAGGTACCCAGGTGTCGGGAATCATAGACAAGATATACGTGGATTACAATTCGATAGTCAAGGAAGGACAGTTGATAGCGGAGATGGACAAGGTGACTCTGGAAAGCGAACTGGCTTCCGCAAAGGCCCAGTACGAAGGGAGCAAGGCCGAGTACGAGTATCAGTCCAAAAACTACGAACGCAGCAAGAAGCTGCATGAAAAGTCTCTCATAAGCGATACCGAATACGAGCAGGCCCTTTACAATTACCGCATGGCGGAAAGCACTTTCCATACAAACGAGGCCACGCTTGCCAAAGCAGAAAGGAACCTTTCCTATGCCACAATCACTTCTCCGATTGACGGAGTGGTGATAGACAGGGCTGTAGAGGAAGGACAGACAGTTGCCGCTGGTTTTGAAACGCCTACGCTTTTCAATATTGCTGCCGACCTTACCCAGATGCAGGTCATAGCCGATGTCGATGAAGCCGATATAGGCGGTGTGAAGGAAGGGCAGAGGGTGTCGTTCACGGTTGACGCTTATCCTAACGATGTGTTTGAAGGCCGTGTAATGCAGATAAGGCTCGGAAGCAGCAATTCTTCGTCAACTTCCGTGGCTTCAGCCACCACTGAAAGTGTCGTTACTTACGAGGTGGTTATTTCCGCCGCCAATCCGGATCTCAAACTCAAACCGAGGCTGACCGCGAACATAACGATTTATACCCAGGAGCGTCAAAACGTGCTTGTCGTTCCTTCCAAGGCCCTCCGTTTTACTCCGGGCGAACCCCTTACAGGCAAGAAGGATGTGATAAAGGATTGCGATTCGTTTTTCAAACTCTGGACGAAAGAGGGGAATGTATTTACCGCATATCCGGTTGAAATAGGCATATCCGACGGGACATATACTGAAATAACAAAAGGAATATCGGAGGGTACGGAAGTGGTTACCGGAGTGTCCCTGGCGATTCCTTCGGCACAGAAGCAGGGCCCTCGCGGCTTCATGGGACATCCGGGGCCTAGGCCGTAAAATGAAAATATCATGAACGAGTGCGTTATAAAAATAGATAATATCAGGAGGGATTTCATCGTCGGCGACGAGACTGTCCATGCATTGCGCGGAGTGTCCTTTAATATATACAAAGGCGAGTTTGTAACAATCATGGGGGCTTCCGGTTCCGGCAAATCCA
>JADIMA010000008.1 GCA_017694945.1 Candidatus Merdivivens pullicola
TCGCAGGCTCTCCACGCAGCATAATAGTTGCCGTAGGGCTTGTGCAGCAGATAGAGGTCGATGTAATCAAGTCCGAGCAGTTTCAATGATTTGTCAAAGGCGCGGAGTGCATCCTCATATTCATAGTCCTGCACCCACAGTTTGGTAGTGATGAAAAATTCTTCGCGCCTGATACCGCTCTGCCGTATGGCATTGCCTACTTGCTCCTCGTTGAAATAAGAGGCTGCCGTGTCGAACATCCGATAACCCGCTTCGATTGCATTGCTTACGGCGCGTTCTGTTTCATCCGCCGGAATCTGATAAACGCCGAAACCGATGGCCGGCATCATTACGCCATTGTTCAGTCTTACGTCTTTCATAATTATATGAGTTTTAATTTCTGATGCAAAATTACGGCATGCCGGTTGTTTCATTATTACATAATTTGGGGCAATATTTTCACTTTTCGTGGTTTTTGGGTATTTTTGCGGGCAAACAGATTCGAATTGTCAGATAATGGGTGATACGAAATCCGACGGTATTATTTTTATTGATACCTGGCAGGAATTCAATTCTTTGCAGTATGCCGGAAGGGTTATCCATATCCTTTGCCGGAAAGGCAATATGGGTTTTACCTTTCAGGATACCCATTATAACATTTCTTACGGGGATTATGTCATTCTGCCCAATGCCGCACTTGCATGTGGTTTTTCGGCGTCAGATGATTTCCAAGGCATCCTGATGAACCTTTCGGAAGCATTCGTTACTTCGATTGCCATCCGCAGCAACTATGGCATCATAGGGCATCTGTCGCTCTTACGGAATCCTGTCATGAAATTGTCCGAACGGGACTTCCGAATATGCGATGCTGCCTTGCGGTACCTCCGTGAGCGCATGGAAGATAAGATGCATCTTTTCCGCGAAGAACTATTGGGCAGCCTGCTGACCGCGCATATTCTTGACCTGTACGACATTCATGCACGCAGTCACAAGGACCTGCAAGTGTCGGAGCGCGTTACCTTCCTGCTACGAAGTTTCATAGAATTGCTATATGACGGTGAATATATCCGGAACAGGGATCTTGGATTTTATGCTTCGCGCCTCTGCATTACGCCTCATTACCTGTCGGAAATATGTAAAAAGGTAAGCGGGAAACCTGCCTCTTACTGGATTGACCGCTTCACTATGCAGGAAATAACCCGCCTCCTCCGGCAGAAAGAACTTTCGCTGACGGAACTCGCGGAACGAATGAATTTTTCTTCAGTGTCTTATTTCAGCCGGTATATCCAGAAACGGCTGGGCGTTTGTCCTACTGAATACAGGAACAGTCTTCTGAGGACAACGATTCGAAAAATAATACCCCTTGAAGAATAACCGGATACGCCTTCTTTGGGATACAGTACGCCTCGCGGCCGCTGCATCAGAAGCCTACCTGCAACTGCGTTATGAACATGTGCGAGGATGGTATGCCGTTGTAGATGCCTTTGCTGTCATGGGAGCGTTGCTGATATACGTACTGCGCCTGAAGCCGGCATTTGCGGTAGATGTTCCACTGCAGTCCTATGATATAGTTGCATTGCCAGTCATGCATGGCAATGTTCCTGTCCAGATAATCCACCGATGCCACTATGTCCAGAAATTTTACGGGAGATCCCGTCAGTGTGGCATATGCGCCGCGGCTTTTTACTGTGGCATCCTGTCCTTCCATATATTCGCTTCTGAGGTATATAGGCCCGGTTTTCAATTCCAGCCCTGTGCTCCACCTGTTTCTTTTGTATGTGTCTCCTTCCTTGAAGCTGCCGTAGGGGCTGTCTTTCTTTGCAGTCCCTTCTCCGATATATATTGAGCCGTGTAACTTGAGGGGGCTGGCCGGTCTGATTGCAAGGCTCGCCACAACATCTTTCCTGTTGTTGGTCTCGGCAGTATTGACAGGCTCTCCGTTGAAAACGCCGGCCCTGTATTCAAACAGATTGCGGTTGTCTTTCCCGGTTTTCAGAAATGCGCCGCCAATTTCTATTCCAAGGTCTCTGCCTGCTCCTCCTCCGAAGCATATGTCCGAGCCGTCAATGCCTGCAAGGTACTGGACCGCCTGTGCCCCTTTTATTATTTCCAGGACTGACGGCGACATGTTGCTTTCAATGGTAAAAGGTGTCTTGTATTGTCCGAGCCTGATGTAGAACGCATCCGACAGGCTATATCTGATATACAGTTCGTGCAGTTTGAATTTGGACACATCTGCCATGAAGTAGAGGTAAAGATGTTTGACGGGCTTGATGTCGGCAATGAACATGGCTCTGTATAGATTGAATCTGTTGAAGGCCCCTCCGTGTGCCATGTCGTATGTATCATACTGGTATCCTGTCTGTGCGTAACCGCTGACACTTACTTTTTCCGAAAGAAAACGGAGAACTTTGTTCTCTTTTGTGTCTTTCGTGCCGGTAGTGAGAGTATCTGCTGCTGATGAACTGATGCATGCTGCTGCGGTCAGGATTATGGTGAATACAGTTGCCTTGATGTTCATTACTGTGGTGTTGATGAATAGGTGTTGCGTGTTTTTTATTTGAGCGGCAAAAATAACAATAAGTCTCGTAAGAACAAATTATTTAACCGCCCGAGACAGGAGCATGCTTTCTGACCGGATGCTTTCTTGACTTTTCAGCCTCTTTTTTATTGCCGGGCCCGGCTTTCAGATTTGAATATTATATAAACAGTGGCTTTTGTGACAGGTGCGCCTAACTGCATGTCGTTTTCGGTAAGTGATATTATTTTGAACGAGTCTCCGTTTTCAAGGATTATGATGTCGTCTTCCAGTTTGTATTTGACAATCTGCCTGTCTATTGTTATGATTTCATCGGAAAATGTCCATGTCGTGCCGAACTTGTCTGACATCTCTTGCGGCGCTCCAATCCATTTGTCTCCATTCAAGGCCAATACATTCTGGACAGTCCATGTCTTCTTTATGTCGTAGCCGTTTCCGTCTTTTGTGCATGATGGAAGAATGAAAAGGACAACTACATTTGCAAGCAGAAATATTTTTTTAGTTATGTCTGAAAGTTTCATTTTAATGAAGGATATGGATAGTCGCTTGCAAATGTAGTTATTTTTATTGAATTTACATGTTCCTGTTGCTTTCTATTTCCCCTGTCTGGAATCCCGTAGAGGATTGGCAGCCATTATGGGTTATGGTGTAGAGGAAACTGTCTGCCAGCCTGAAGCGGAACAATATGTTCCTGTTTCCGAAAAACATACTTGAAATGTTTTCATCTGTTATAAATTCTCCTCCGGATTCGTCCCTGTCCAGATACGGATTATGGAGCTTGTATATGAAATTTCCTTTGTTGAACTGGTCTATTACACTGTCCTTGAAATTTTCACAAGGTGGGAGAGAGGCATGTGCCGGATCAGTATAAAAGAAATTGATATTGCCCCATAACGGTATTTTCTCTCCTATGCAGTAAAGAGAATTTTCGAATACGCCGAAGCGTTTTGATACTCTGAGGAATTCCAAACGTTCTCCTTGAAGAACAGGGACAAGGCCGCCGCTGTCGTTGATATTATATATTATCTCGATATTCAACGAGTAGGTGCCGCTTTCATTCCACGGAATATGTATTCCGACCTCTATGTTCAGATAAATGTCAAAATAATATGTGGAGGTGAATGTTTTTCCCGTTATTGGGCTTGTCTTGCTCAGGCGTAATGCGTAAGGTCCGGAGGCTTCCGGCCCGAGCAGCAGTTTCAGTCCGTCTTTCCCGGTTTCCGTATTTATGGATTCCTTGTCCGCGGGAGACTTCCCGTTTTCCCAAATCCTGTCCCAGCCAAGGTGTCTGATTTCTATTCCGGCTCCGTCAATGTCGTGGCTGTCTGCCGGTATGGAGTGGCTGTCCATTTCTCTGTCAAGCAATGTCATGTTGTCGATGTCGGCCAGTCTTCCTCCGCTGGAACGGAATGCCGGTATGACATTTATTATCGCTGATGCCTTCCCTTTGTCAGAATTGCCTATCCCGTCTGTAAATCTGAAACTTACAGTCCCTTGATAGATGTCATGTCCTTTGGCGGCGATGCCGTATATTTCTCCTTTATATCCTGTGGACGAGTCTGAAAATCCGATATGTTCGAGTGTGCTGCTCTCCGTGGTATTTGTAACTGATGAATAATATCTTTCATATAGTTCCTGGTCGAAATTTTCCTTTTCAAGACGTTTCCCGTTATGAGACAGATAAAGCGAATACTGTTCCGCATTTCCGCATTCGGATATGTCTCTGTCAGAAAATTCGATATTTAAACGAGGTATCGACGCCTTGATTGAAAATGTTTGTTTTTTCCCGGATGTATTGGCAAGATAGCATTCATATTCGCCTTCCTGCCCATAAGGGAGTTCTTTCACTATAACAGTGAACATTCTGTTTTTTCTTGTGTCGAATTGAAGTTTTACCGCTTCGTTTTCAACCGTCCTTATGCCTGTAACCAATTGTGTCTTTAAATCCAGTTCAAGTTCTCCGTATTGGGTGGCCACGCATATTCTGTCAGGATGGGATGCAATGAACTCGATTGTTTTCTTTTCTCCAAGCAGCATGTCCGCATCATTGATTATCATTCTGTCGTCGCTGTTGTTAAGCACGGTCACTGATACTGTGCCGTATGCGGATGGATGCTCCGAGGTGGCTGTCAGTGTAGTCCTGCCGGGGTTGTAGGATCTCAGATATCCTCCGGAATATATGACTATGCTGTTGTTACTGCTGGTGTATTTTATGTCAGTATATTCGTCTGCGCGGATGCCGAATTTCATAGTGCTGTTAGGTAACATGTATATTTCGTCCCCCATTTCAAGGATTGCATCGCTCACTACCACTCTCCAGGAATCTTCATAAATCCCTTCTGGAGTTATGCTGAAATTGATATTGTATTTTTTATTCCTTTCAATGTCGAAATCCAGCAGAATCCTGTATCTGATATTTCCGCTTTTTATGCCTGCACTGTTTATTATGGAACCGTACAATTCTATCCATGAAGTGTTTTCCGGTGCCGGCGCGGACGGATCCTGAACTGTCAATGTCCCGGAAGTTTCTTTTCCGTAAGACATGTTTTCAAGCATGAACATGCGTATTCCTTTTCCTTCCCCGAATCCGGACATGTCGTATTCGGATCCCCTGTCTCCATCTCCGAATCTTTCAGGCAAATTGCCTGTGAAAGGAGAAATCTCCATAGGTGAATTGGACACTTTAATGGAGTCAGGCACGACTTTCAGTCCTTCCGGTGCGTTGTAGTCGATATTGATTTCGGCTACGAGTCGTTTTACGTATATTGGAAAGTCATTTCCTGCTCCCGTGTCAATCGTAACGCTCCCAGCCATAGGAAGGAAGCCGTGCGGGTCAGTCATTTCTTTCCATGAACCGATTTTGTAGATGTACTTTTCGATTCCGTTTATACTGTCCGGAGGTATTCCGATATCACCCATGTTTACAATAGCGAAAATACGGTAAGCCGTGTTTTCGCGAAGTTCCAGCGTGCATTCGTTCTCGCCTGTGTAATTATCTGTATGATAGGATGCCTGGTATTTGCCGGTACGTAGATTGTATGCCAGAAGGGTTACATCGGACATCCCGTTCTCATCTGTGCAGTATATGTCGGAAATGACACCTTTCGTTTCGCGTAAATCAAAATCTCTAAGGTCTTCTTCGACTGAGAAACTGAATTTTTTTGTGTCTTCCGGCGTTTTTACATTGATTTCCCGGATGCAACCGGAAAGCCCCATTATAATAGTTGAAATAAAGGCGAAATATTTAAAGTATTTGTCAATATCCGTCATAGCATCATTGATTTTATATGGTTAAGTCTTTATCGTATCCGGTATTCCATTCCGCACTTTTCAAGGTGATGCCTGTTGTCCCTCCTTCGATTCTGATACTGATGTCTATCAGATCGTCTGCATCCCAGTTGTATCCTTTGTTTTCCAGAATTTTCCCCAGCAATATCCTGCTGTCTGCCCCGTCTTCGTATTTTATGTTTATTACAAGTCCGTCATCGGTCTGTCTTGGTATCCGAGACGACAGTCTTACATAGCCATTCTGCCTTGCGATGTCGGGTTCATGGAAAAATTCATCCATGAGAGGCTCTCCGCCGATAGTGTAACCGTTGTTGTTCCCGCTTATGGAGACTCCATGTATTTTTTCCGTTTCAAGGATTTGTATGTCAAGGTTCGCGAACCTTTTGTTGAAATCGATTTCTACCGTCATGCTTTCAGCATGCGTGTCGATTGAAACCTCGTCTCTGAATAAAGCAGGAAGTGCTTCCCCGTATTCGCCGCTGACTGTTGTCCCGTTCAGGTCAAATACAGGGAAATCGAGCCTTCCTGTAGAATCACACCATACATATATTACGACATCACGGTCTCTGGCGATTTCGTGTACATATCCTTCTTTGAGCAGTCCGACCGGAACCTCTATACGTTCTTTCATGACACCGCCTTCATATATATAGACGACAGGCTCATACTGTCCTTCGGGGAGATCAACGGCCTGCAATAAAAGCCGGCATGGGCATTCATCTCTGTCTTCCAGTATGTTGCAGGAGGCAATTATGACAAAAGACATGAGCAGCAATATTACTCTGTAATGATATATACGTTTATGCATAGTGGTAGTGTTTGTACTGTCAGATTGTTTTGTCCATGCTGAGGCCTTCTTCCCAATCGCTAACGTTGATTGTGAAGTTACAGAATTCTCCGTCTATCTTTTCCCACGGGTATTCTGTCCCGGGTTTCGTGACCGTAAGGTTGTTGATAGTATATGTGTGGTTGGCTTCAATATTGCCGAACGGAATAGGGTAGTAGCAGATATCCCCTCCGATTGAGGCTTCGATGACCAGTCTGGTGTATCTCGGACTCCATATCGCTTCATAGGAATCGTCGGCGGTATCGTTCGGATATACGTAATAATAGAATTCTTTTTCATAATTTCCTTTGTGCGGTATCACTCTGTCGATTCCCGTATCTTCAAGAAGGGATTTTATTTCGGCGGATTCATTGTCCCATTCTCCGTTTTTATTATACCATACAACGGGCGAGGAATTTCCCGGCAAATCACTGATTCCCGATACGTTTGAGACAAAAATACGTTTGATCTCAAATTCCATCTTTTGGAAAACAGGGTCTTTCATGTCATTGATGATGTTCCCGATGGAGATTTTGGCGACGGTTCTTTTTACATCGACTGTCACATCATTGCTCCCCGCTCCGATAGAGAATGGCTTTTCTCCGTACATTATGATATTTCCCGGGGAGTTGTCCTCCAGAGGAACAGTAAGTGCCCTGATTGAATTCAATGAGTTTGCGGCGGATGGGACATCGGTGTTCACTACGGCCGCTACTTCGTAGTCTCCTTCGTATAGTTCTATTTCAGAAAAGGTGCCGGAAGGAATGGCTGATGTGACATAGCCTCCTTCACCGTCGAATATTATGAAAACCGCATTGTTTACTGCGTTTTCATCTGAATTTCCGGTCAGTTTTGTTTCTGCTCCGTCGGACAGGGAGAACTTTACAGTATGTTTTCCTCTGTCCTTGATTTCGTTTTTCTCCATTTGTTCGCATCCTGACAATGTGATTGCAAGCACGCATGAGTACAATAAGATTTTTTTCATTTTAATAGTTTTTAAATTGTTAATAAAAAAGCCGTATCAGGAATGCACAAATCCTCCCGCACTGTCTTGCTTGCTTTTGCTCCCCTCCAAATCTTAAGCAGCAAGAGTTCTACATCATTCCCGATACGGCCTGTGTATTCTGTCATTCCAGCAGCCCGGAACATTCGGGATCCAGTTTATACCTGTATTTGAACTTCTCGTCCTGTTTTATGGCAGAACCCAGAAATTCTCTGGCCTTTTCCGTGTCTCCCAGCCTTGAGTAGGAAATCGCAAGCAGATAGTCTCTTTCCGCGTCTTTTTTCAGTTTCTTGAGGATGTTGAGCGCCGAGCGGTTGTAATCCATCAAAAGGTATGTCAAGGCGGTATTGTAGTCGTCATAGTATTTCAGACAGTCCAGGGCTTTTTTATAGTCCCTCTCCCTGAGA
Organism: Candidatus Merdivivens pullicola; assembly: GCA_017694945.1. GTDB lineage: Bacteria > Bacteroidota > Bacteroidia > Bacteroidales > UBA932 > Merdivivens > Merdivivens pullicola. Next base: position 8,043 of record JADIMA010000008.1, read on the forward strand.
TAATGCAGTCCGTTCATATATGTAGTGTCTATGACTGCTGTCGTTATAGTGTCATTTATGGCGTCTTTTTTATGCAGGTGGAACGTAAACTTCACATTGCGCATTCTGTTGAACAGCGAGTCTGATATGGTCTCATAGTACGGAAGGCTTTTTAAGCGGCGTTCTCTTTCTTCTGCTTCGTTTAAGGACATGCAGGCAAGTATTTCGCGCTTCTGCATGTCGGTAAACGCCGTTGTCGAAACCAGTAGCCTTTCCATCCCGTCCCAGTCTTCGCCTATTCCGCAGGCGGATATGTTTTTCTGTAATTTGTCATAATCAAACGGGACAACGGTATGCACGAGCGAATATGTGTCAGTAGTATCTGGTAGAGAAGAGTTACCTGCGAATGAGGTGAATAAGATATGCCTATCGTTGTCCCGATGTTCTTTTATGAACTTTCGGATTTTGTTTAGGATGTATGCCGCTCTTTCCGATGATAGTTTCAGGTTGTATTCACAGTCTCCTTCCGGTGATGCGGCTCCCAGTATTATTATTGAGTCCAATATCAGTCCGTCATTTTCAAATATCTCTTCAAGTATCCCGGTTATGCGTCCGAACTCACGTTTGTTGTCTGCTATGCTGTCCTTGAAATACGATTTGTCCAGTTCGAAACGTATGTTGGCTTCGGCGTTGATGATCGAATCACGCTTGCTTATCATTTTTATGTATTTTTCCCTGTTGTCTGCCAGGCTACTGATGGAACTGATGTAAAATCTGACCGTATCATCGCCAGTCCTTGAATAAATGCGTTCCCCATCGGCCATTATGGCCGACCTGAGATTCAGATCGATCCTTTTCATGCGCGGAATTGTGTTTACTGTCTGCCTGTATCTGTACGTAATGCTGTTTTCGGCTTTGTTCATGATGGTATCTATCCTTACACCGCCCGTAATGAACGGGGATTTGACGAATCTTTCGTATTTCTTGTCTTTTCTGGAGTGCCGTATGAGGTTCAATCTTTTCAGCCATTGTTTTGTATAATGTTTTACAGCTTCTTCCTCGCTCACTCCGAAAGGAGAAAGCGCAAATCTTTCAAGAAAGATCCTCAAATCCCTTTTGTACAGGAACAGATCTTCTTCATCCAGAGGCAGAAGCGATTTTATGTACCGCTCATATTTTTCATATCCCCTAAGTTGCGCCTCTTTATACATTTCACCCGTTATAAGCAACGAATCAAGCAGTTCCTGTTCTCCGAGAATTGTAAGCACGGGAGTAATCCTGATTTGCCATGATGGATTGAACATGAGTCCGGGCACTACTATCTCAAAGTCCAGTTCGACCTGTCCGCGCCTTTCGCTGACTTGCTTGTGCTTTGCAAACACATAGGCGGTTTCCAATACATCTATTGGTGTCATTTCACCGTTTTCGTCGGGAACGGCATTCATTACATCAGATCTGTTTTCAGCCGTATCTCTTTTTACGGCAGTTTCCATACGTGCCAGTTCCCCGTGTTGCATGATGACTCCAGCACCCAGTTCTCCGGCATTCACCTTTCTTAGTTGTCCTGCTGTGGAACAGGATGCCGGAATCATTGCCGCAACAATCAACATTGTTATTATGAAAGACTTGCTCATTACCCTTCAATTTATTAAAACATATATACAAGTTGTATAATCAGATTGTCCGGAAATATGTATCCCCCGATTCCCTGCGATATGATTTCTCCGCATTTCTGGCATTTATATTTCCTGTAATCCCGTATGCCGGCGACCATTCCGGCCCCCAGTTCCAAATTCAGGTTCGGTGTAAGCATTATGGCATATCCCGCAAATAATCCGGTTCCGTATCCCATGCCTTCTTCGGTGCGTCTTGATACCAGCCCCCCGTAATTGTATATTGAATATTGAAGTTTCATGCCTGCAAACCATCCTGAATTTGCATGCCAGAACCAGTATCTTCCTCCTCCTTCTATTGAGAAAAGCCTGTGCTGTATCTGTTTGGGCGTCCCATAATTGAATGTAAAGGGATTGTATGATCCTTTTACGAACACGCTCCAGTGTTGCTCGAGCGCATAGCCGATTTCAAGATTAAATGTGGCGAAGTTGGCATAATCCGCAATATTGGTCCCGATTGAAACCCTCTGTGCCTTCAGTGCCGGTGCGGTTGTTAAAATCAGTGCCGCGATAATTAATAATCTGCATCTCATAGTCTTTCCCCCTCGTTTCCGGCACAAAACTAAATGGAATAAATAAGAAAAATACTCAAAAAAAGATAATCATTAAAACTTTTGCTTATCTTGCAAATCAATACGGAAATACTTTTTTTATATGAGTTTTTTTAGTTTTTTTAAGACTTCCGGGGATAAAATTTTCCCTTACTTTGAAAAACAGGCGGCGAGTTTTGTCGCAGCCGCCGGACATCTTTCCGATCTGGTAAGGACATCCGAGGTTTCGGAGAGGAAAAATCATTACAGGAACATCAAATTGTGCGAGACGCAGGGTGATGCCGTGATTACGACTCTTTATGAAGAGATGGTCGAAATCAAGAGCACGCCTTTCGACAGGGCGGATGTACAGGCCCTTGCTGCCATGTTGGATGATTTCTTGGATATGATTAACGACAGTGCAAAAAGGATCATCATATATTTGCCTAAAAGAATAGACCCTCAGGTAATAGAACTTGCCGACTATATAAAAGAAGATGCCGTTGTTCTGGAGCAGCTTATAGGCCAGTTGAAGTTCATTGCCGACAGGCCCATGCAGGTGCTTCAGAAATGTGAACGCATTACTCAGATAGAGCATGCGAGCGATGATGTCTTCGGGGAGTACATGACTTTCCTGTTTGAAAACGAGAAGGATGCCATAGAACTTGTTAAATACAAGAATATCGTCGAGGCTTTAGAAGATACGACGGACAGTGCAAAAGACATAGCCGGATTGATAAGGAAAATAGCAATAGAAAAATAAAGGGTACGCATGACGCATACCCTTTTTGTTTTATAGCGGCAGGATATCCTTTTAACCCAGGAAGCCCAACAAGATACCGGCGGCTACTGCACTTCCGATTACTCCGGCGACATTCGGCCCCATTGCATGCATCAGAAGGAAGTTGCGTTTGTCGTATTTGAGTCCTTCAAGGTTTGAGATACGTGCCGAATCCGGTACGGCGGATACCCCGGCGTTGCCTATCAGCGGATTGATTTTGTTTCCAGGTTTCAGGAAGAGGTTCATGAATTTTACGAACATCACTCCACCGAAAGTCGCTATCGCGAATGAGAGGAAGCCGAGCACAAATATCATGATCGAACTTGGCTGGAGGAATTTGTCAGCCTGAGTCGAGCAGCCGACTGTAAGTCCGATAAGGATTGTGACAACATCAATCAGCGGTCCCCTTGCGGTTTCGGCAAGCCTGCGTGTCACTCCGGACTCCTTTAGAAGATTTCCGAAGAACAACATTCCGAGCAACGGAAGTCCGGAAGGCACAATAAAAGCGGTGAGCAGGAAGCCGGCTATCGGGAAAAGTATTTTTTCCCTTTGTGATACTATACGCGGTGCAGGCATCCTTATCAGCCTCTCTTTCTTGGTGGTGCATAACCTCATTATAGGAGGTTGGATCACCGGTACCAATGCCATATAGGAATACGCGGAAACAGCGATCGCTCCCATGAGATCCGGTGCGAGTTTGGAGGAGAGGAAGATGGCGGTAGGGCCGTCCGCTCCGCCGATGATGCCGATGGCTCCTGCCTCGTTCGGGGCGAATCCCATGGCAAGGGCGATGGCGTATGCCCCGAAAATGCCCAATTGCGCTGCAGCGCCGATTAGCATGAGTTTCGGATTTGCTATGAGGGCGGAGAAATCGGTCATCGCTCCGATTCCCAGGAATATCAAAGGAGGATACCATCCCTTTTGTACTCCCTGATACAAGATATTCAAGACGGAGCCGTCTTCATATATCCCGACATTCAATCCCGGGAACAATGGAATGTTTCCTACTATGATACCGAAGCCGATAGGGACGAGGAGCAGTGGCTCCCATTCCCTCTTAATGGCAATATAAATGAATGCGAGCCCGATGACAATCATGAAGATATGCCCCCAGGTCGCATTCGCAAAACCTGTAAATTTTAAAAATTCGCCTATATTTTCAAGTACTGTATTCATTAGCCGATTACAACTATTGTAGCACCTTCAAGTACTGAATCGCCTTTGGATACACAAACAGCGGTTACAGTACCGGCACAAGTGGATTCAATGGCGTTTTCCATTTTCATCGCTTCAAGCATTGCTACCTGTTGGCCGATTTTTACGGTATCACCGACTTTGACATTGACGTCCAAGATAACTCCTGGAAGTGGAGAAGTGATGTTTTCACCTTTTCCGCTAGGGGCAGGTGCTGGTGCGGCCTGCGGTGCAGCAGGAGCAGGTGCAGGTGCTGGTGCGGGAGCGGCCTGTGCAGCAGGTGCTGGTGCTGCTTCCTTTTCCATTTCTACGGAATATGCTGATCCGTTTACGGTCACATTAGCGGTCGTGCCTTCTACGCTGTTGATTACTACATTGTAATCAGTACCATTGATTTTGAATTTGTACTCTTTCATTTTTCCGGTTTTAAAAGAATTATTTTTTAAGTTATTTTGTCGGTTTATGGAGCATCATGTCTCGTTTGTCGCTCCAGAATGTCATGTGAGGTTTGATCGTAATGACAAAACTTTCCTGGTCGTGTACGCAGGAATCAAAGTGGAGATGGAGCGCCAAAGCGATTGCTGCTTCGGTTTCCGCCCCGAACTCTTTGTCCATCGCCATGGCGATAGCCGCAGCCACTTCAGTAGCGTTGCCTGTTTTTGCAACCTTTACTTTGGCAGGGGCTTTTTTTGCGGTTTTTTTGTTTTCTCCTTTATGCATATATTTTACAGATAATTTTCCTATGAGTTTGAAAATGAGGAAAAGTACGATCAATGAAGTGAAAACGACACTCATTGATGTCAGGGAAATGATCCATCCGTAAGGGTCTGTCCGTGCCATTATCTGGCTTTTTGTTTCAGCTTCAGGGTCTCCGTTCTGGGAGTTTGGGGACGGGGACATCTTTTCAAACCTTGTGTCATCGATTGTTCCGTCGATATGCACCCTGCCGTATGATTCATCCGTTCCCAGATCGGATGGAATCACGACCTGGTCTATGATTGTACGGCCGTCGTTACTGACAAGGTACAGCGTATCTCCGGGTTCAATCTTGAAATTGGTGTAAAAAGTCCCCTGGTCGCCTTTCCCGGAAGCATGGAAAACCACCACCTGCCTCGGGGCGATTTTCGTATTGACGTCTCCGGATGGGATCAGATATTTTTTCATGTTCTGTGTGTCATTGGTGAGGTAGCATCCTCCGATGTCAACCGTCCCGTATGAACTGTTCAGCAATTCAATCCATCCGTTCCGGTTGCCGAAGCCGTCAACGAGGCTCGTCTCGTTATTCACGAGAACCTCGTTGATCAGCATTTCGTTCAGATTCTGAGCCGATGCGGATGCGCTGATTGCCAACGCGCACAAAACTATCAAACTCTTGATTTTATTCATTCCTTGGAAACTTAGGATACTACAGAGGCAGATTGTCGTGTTTCTTTGCCGGGTTTGTCTGTCTCTTCGTCGAAAGTTGTTCAAGAGCCCTGATTACGCGGAAACGCGTGTTGCGTGGCTCGATGACATCATCGATGTAGCCGTAACTTGCAGCCTTGTAAGGGTTGCAGAAGAGATCGTTGTACTCTTTCTTCTTTTCTTCGGTAACCTTGGCCTGTTCGGCAGGGTCTTCGATAGCCTTGATTTCTTTAGAGTACAATACGGCAACCGCTCCGTCGGCTCCCATGACGGCAATGTTTGCCGAAGGCCATGCGTAGTTGATATCGCCTCGGAGTTGCTTGCAGCTCATCACTATGTGCGAACCTCCGTATGATTTCCTCAGTGTTACGGTAACCTTAGGAACAGTGGCTTCCCCGTAAGCATAGAGCAGTTTTGCTCCATGTACGATGATTCCGCCGTATTCCTGCTGTGTGCCGCACAGGAATCCCGGCACGTCCACGAGTGTAACGAGAGGAATGTTGAATGCGTCGCAGAACCTTACGAAACGTGCGGCCTTGCGCGATGCATTGATGTCCAGTACTCCGGCAAGGATTTTCGGCTGGTTTGCAACGATTCCGACCGAACGTCCGTTCATGTGGGCGAAACCTATGATGATGTTTTTCGCATAATTCTTGTGAACTTCAAGGAATTTGCCGTCATCGACTATCCTTGCAATCACTTCGTACATGTCGTATGGCTTGTTCGGATTGTCCGGAATGATTTCGTTAAGGTAGTCGTCAACCCTGTTCACCGGATCATTGGTAGGTACTACAGGGGCTTCCTCAAGATTGTTCTGAGGTATGAAACTGAGTATGTCCTTGATTAACTGGATGCCCTCCTGTTCATTGTCAACAGCGAAGTGCGCTACGCCGCTTTTCGTAGAGTGGACGCTTGCGCCTCCAAGTTGTTCCTGTGTGACTGTTTCGCCGGTCACGCTCTTTACTACGGCTGGGCCGGTAAGGAACATGTAACTTGCATCGCGAACCATGATGTTGAAGTCGGTAAGAGCCGGGGAATAAACGGCGCCTCCGGCGCATGGCCCGAATATGCCTGAAATCTGAGGAACGACACCTGATGCCAGGATGTTTCTCTGGAAGATTTCCGAATAGCCGGCGAGTGCGTTTACGCCTTCCTGGATGCGGGCTCCGCCTGAGTCGTTTATGCCTATCACAGGAGCGCCGACTTTCATGGCCATGTCCATTACTTTGCAGATTTTCTGTGCCATTGTTTCAGACAAGGAGCCTCCGATTACTGTAAAATCCTGTGCGAATACATACACGAGGCGGCCGTCGATGGTTCCGCATCCTGTTACTACACCGTCACCGTCGAACTGGGTCTTTTCCATTCCGAAGTTCGAGCAGCGGTGGCGTACGAACATGTCGTATTCTTCAAAACTGCCTTCATCAAGCAGAAGGTTTATCCTCTCGCGTGCAGTGAGTTTCCCTTTAGCATGCTGGGAGTCGATCCTTTTCTGTCCGCCTCCGAGACGAGCCTGGGCTCTGCGCTCCACGAGGGCTTTTATCTGTTCTTGTTGTATGCTCATTATGGTATGCTTAAATAATTATTGTTATTTCTCATTCGGGTTTTCACAGATTTCCGTAAGGACGCCCATTGTGGATTTAGGGTGCAGGAATGCTATGTTGAGGCCTTCGGCTCCTTTGCGTGGAGTGCTGTCTATGAGTTTCACGCCTTTTGCCGAGGCGTCGTCAAGGCATGCCTGGACATTCTTGGTGGCAAATGCGATGTGGTGTACTCCTTCGCCACGTTTTTCTATGAATTTGGCAATGGTGCCTTCAGGAGACGTACTTTCGAGCAGTTCGAGTTTGGTCTGTCCTATTTTGAAGAAAGCGGTTTTTACCTTCTGGTCTGCCACCTCTTCAATGTTGTAGCATTTCAGGCCCAAAACCTGTTCGTAATAAGGAATAGCCGTTTCAAGTGATTTTACGGCTATGCCGATGTGTTCAATGTGACTGAGTTCCATTGTTTGAAAAAATTAAATATTGTCAATAATCATTCTTCAACTTTAAGAAGATACGCGCGCAAAAGTACTAATATTTTATAATAAAAACAAGGTGCGGCAAGTTTATTCAACTTTGCCGCACCTTTAGTTCCCGAAGGCGTCCAGCATGGGCTTAAGCCATGTTTGTGAACACATTCTGGACGTCGTCGTCGTTTTCTATTTTTTCAATCAGTTTTTCTACTTCTTCCTTCTCTTCGGGGCTGAGTTCTTTCAACTCCCCGTTAGGGATGCGCTCGAATCCTCCCGATACGAGTTGGAATCCTTTTTCTTCGATATATTTCTGGATTGAGCCGAAAGAAGTGTAGTCGCCGTATATCACGATGGTCTCTTCTCCTGATTCTTCGTCGGTCTCCTTGAAGATCTCCTCGCCGCCGTAGTCAATAAGGTCAAGTTCAAGTTCATCGAGGTCGATAGGCTTGTCGCTTTTCACCTTGAACACGCATTTGTGGTCGAACATGAAGGCGACGCTTCCAGAAGTCCCCAGTGAGCCTCCGAATTTATTGAAATAACTGCGTACGTTGGCTACCGTCCTGTTTATATTGTCGGTGGCTGTTTCAACGAGGATTGCAATCCCGTGAGGGCCATATCCTTCATATACGACTTCCTTGTAATCTCCCGCATCTTTTTCGACAGCGCGTTTGATGGCCCTGTCGATGTTTTCCTTCGGCATGTTTTCGGACTTTGCCGTCTGGATGAGGGTGCGGAGCCTTGGGTTGCCGTTGGGGTCAGTGCCTCCGGCTTTGGCCGCTATGGTTATTTCTTTTCCTAGTCTGGTGAAAACGCGGGCCATGTTGCCCCAGCGTTTGAACTTTCTTTCTTTTCTGAACTCAAATGCTCTTCCCATATGCTTATTTCCTTACTTCTATCCTGGATATGTATTTGTCAATATCGTAACCTTCAGGTGACTGAGGATAGTTGTCTTTTATGGCTTTGTAGCACTCAAGGGCCTTGGCCGTATTGCCTATTTCTTCATAAGTGACACCTGCTTTCAAAAGGTATTTTGCGGCATACATGTTGTCGGCGTGTCCGGCTGCCTTTTCAAAATATGTGGCTGCCTGTGCATAATCCCCGAGTCCGACATAAGCGTCTCCGGTGCATGCGAGGGCGCGTGCTTTCATGATAGGGTCTTTGCCGTTGTATTTGTGGAGGTATGATATAGCCTGATCGTAATTGCCCGTTTCAAGTCCGCAGATTCCCGCATAAAGATAAACGGATTCCCCTGCCTTTGCCCCGTAATTGTCTATAATCTGGGCGAAACCGAGGATGTTGCCGTCGCCGTTAAGGGCTTTTTCATAATCGCCGGAGCGGAATATCTCTTCGGCAGGGAACATCTGCTGCATGGCCTCAGCCTTTTTAGGCGAACTGACGAGTTTGTCGTAACCTACGTAAATGGCTGCGATCACTACTATGGCAATCAGTATTCCGTAAAGCAGGCCTTTGTTGTTTCTTATGAAACTTTCTGTCTTAGAGACAGCGGTAACTATAGCCTCCGCCTCTTCGTTGTTGGTCTTTTTAGTCTCTTTTGTCATATCACTGTCTTTTTTAGCAGGGTGCAAATTTACTATATTTTGGCCAATTCCAAATCTTTTTTGTTACAAAAGTGGTATCTTTGCACAGTTTTTTAGATAGTGTCATGCCTGTTCTGAAAAAAATCATAGTATCCGGTTACAAAAACATAGTTTTTCAGGAACTCGAGATGTCTCGGGGCATCAATTGCATAACAGGGAACAACGGTGAAGGCAAAACGAATCTGTTGGATGCGATATACTATCTGTCGATGACAAAAAGCGCGTTCAGCCAGTCTGACAAATACAATTCGATCAATGGTTGCGGGGAGTTCGCCATAAGCGGCTCGTACCTTTTTGAGAACGGGACCGAAAACAGGTATTCCGCTGTTATGAAAAAAGGTGAAAAGACATTCAGGGTGAACGAAAAGGCCTATGAAAAACTGTCGGAGCACATAGGGGTGCTGCCGATTGTCATGGTATCTCCATACGATACATCCATAGTGAACGAATCGGCGGAGGAACGGAGGCGGTTCATGAATATGCTTCTTTCGCAACTGGACAGAGAATACCTCCATGCCCTCCAGAGTTACAACCGCATACTGCTTCAACGCAATTCGCTGCTCAAGGCGGGCAATGCAGACAGATCCCTGCTGGCGGTATTCGATTCCAGGCTTTCGGCCCCTGCCGCGTATGTCTATGAAAAAAGGAAGGCTTTTGTGGAAAGAGTGCTTCCGGAAGTGAGGCGGTACTATTCGGAAGTGTCGGACAATGATCCCCTGATAGATATCGTTTACCGTTCGGACTTGGCTGCCGGCGACATGGAAAGCCTGCTTTTTTCAACATATGGCCAGGATACGGCGGCCGGCCATACCACGAAAGGCATACACAGGGATGAACTGGAATTCATGACTGGCGGGCTGCCTTTGAGGAAATGCGGTTCGCAGGGCCAGCAGAAATCCTTTACAGTAGCATTGAAATTCGCGCAGTATGCGATTATGAGGGAGGTATATGGATTCCCTCCGTTGATGCTGCTTGACGACCTTTTCGACAAACTGGATTTGTCCAGGGTCTCCAACCTGCTCCGCATAGTTTTGGGAAAGGGTTTCGGCCAGATATTCATAACCGATTGCAATAAGGAAAGAATGAAATCCATTGTGGATTCGATGACGGAGGAGAAAGCCTATTTCGAAGTAAAGTCCGGAGTCTTCACACCTATAAATATATAATGCCATGTTGAGAAAAGATCCTGAAAGACTGGATGTGCTTGTCAGGCGGTTCCTGAGAGGTACCGGCCTTGAAAACGGTCTGCTTGCCGTGCAGGTGTCGGAGGCGTTTGACGAGGTGAGCGGAATTTCGTCATCGGTGTTGAAAAAGACTTTTAAGGACGGAGTGCTTGTCTGTCATATGAATTCCTCGCTTGCGAGGGAAATCGCCGGTTTGTCAAAAGATGAAATATTGAAGAAAGTGAATCTCCGTTTGGGAGAAAATATAGTTAAAGAAATCAATTTCAGATGAAAATAGTCATAGACAGTGAGATACCGTACATAAAGGGGGTATTGGAGCCGTTTGCGGATGTGGAATATCTCCGCCCAGACATGATAACGCCTGAAACAGTAAAAGATGCGGATGCCCTCTTTGTCAGGACGTGGACAGTGTGCGATGAAAGGCTTCTTTCCCGCTCGAAGGTGCGGTTTGCGGCAACGGCCACTGCCGGCATGAATCATATCGATGTCCGTTGGTGTTCGGCGCACGGAGTGGTTACGGCCAATGCGCCCGGGTGCAATGCCATGGGGGTCGTGCAATATCTTTTCACGGCTCTTTTTTATGCTGCCGAGATGAAAAAAATCAGTCTGCGCGGCAAGCGGCTCGGGATTATAGGTGCCGGAAACATAGGTGGAAGGGTGGCTGCCATGGCCGGAAAGTTCGGCCTGGTGCCGTTGGTGTGCGACCCTCCGCGTGCAGCGGCAGAAGGCCCGGAAGGCTTTTGCAAACTTGAAGACTTGTTGTCCGTGTCGGATATAGTGACTCTTCACGTGCCGTTATATTCCGGGACTTATAAGATGGCAGGGGTGAATTTTTTTAGTAAAATGCGGAAAAATACTATCTTTGTGAATGCATCCAGGGGGGATGTCGTTGATGAAGATGCCTTGATGCGGGCAAGAGACGGATTTTCCGCCCTGATAATGGATGTCTGGCACAATGAACCGCATGTTTCCCCGGAGGTGATCGAGGCTGCCGATATCTCGACACCCCATATAGCAGGATATTCTCTTGCCGGAAAACTCAATGCCACGGCTGCTGTCGTGAGGGCTTTTGCGGATTTTGCCGGGATTCCGGAATTAAAGGATTTTTATCCGGACTCTGGACATGGAAGGGAGGAAGTCTCCCGTTTTCTTGACACAGGCGGCAGTCAGGAAGAGTTGGCCCGGAGACTAGTGGATATTTTTCCGATAGGCAGGGAGAGCATGAAACTTAAAGCCGAACCTGGAGATTTTGGAAGATTACGGACAGAGTACAGATATAGAACGGAATTTTATGTTTGATAAGAAAGACACAGATTTGATGGCCTCGAAAGGAATCAGGCCCGAGATGGTAGAAAATCAGTTGGAAGCCTTTCGTAAAGGGTTTCCGAGGCTGAAGATTGTGGCTCCCGCGACTCCTTCAAAAGGGATCAAGGTGCTGTCGGAGGAAGAAATCGAAAAGTCCCTCGAGGCTTATGCCGGGGCGTCTGTGGCAGGTAAGCGGAAATTCGTTCCGGCTTCCGGTGCCGCTTCAAGGATGTTCAAAGACCTGTTTTCTGGACTTGACAGGCTCAGGGCCGGGGAAACGCTTCCGGAAGATTCGCCGGCGGCCGTATTCGTGTCGAAAATAGAACGTTTTGCCTTTTATGATTCCGAACTGTTCCCCGGGCGCCGGGCGGACGAGACTGAAGGCGCATATATGTCCCGTATCCTTGAAACTGTTTTATTGCCATGCGGCGGAAAGGGGCTTGGATATGGAAGCAAGCCGAAAGGCGTGTTGAAGTTCCACAGATATGCAGACGGTTCGCGTACCCCGTTCGAGGAGCATCTTGTAGAGGCTCAGGATTACATGCGCAACGATGACGGAACGGCAAATCTGACCGTGACCATTTCTCCGGAGCACGAAGGGCTTTTCAGGGATTTGCTTGCTTCCGTAAAAGGCAAATACGAGGAAAAATACTGCTGCCGCTACAATGTCGATTTCACGTATCAGGAAAAATTCACCGATACCATAGCGGTCGATATGGACAACAGGCCTTTCAGAACCGATGAGGGGAGCCTGCTGTTCAGGCCCGGGGGACACGGGGCGCTGATATACAATCTGAACAAGATAGACGATGAATTCGTTTCCATCAAGAATATAGACAATGTGGCAATAGAGCGTTTCCTTCCACAGACCTCGTTGTACAAGAAGGTGCTGCTCGGACAACTCGTGTCGTTGCGTGACAGGATATACGGTTATCTTAAAGCTTTGGACAGGGGAGAGGATCTGGATGCGCTGCTGCCTGAGATAGTCTCTTTCTTTTCGGACTGTCTCTGTGTCGAGATTCCGCAGGCAATATCCAGGGACGACCTTCCTGCATACCTCCGGAAAAAACTGAATCGCCCTATAAGGGTATGCGGCATGGTTCGCAATCAGGGCGAGCCGGGAGGAGGGCCGTTCATCATCCGCGAGAAAGACGGTTCGACATCTTTGCAGATTCTTGAAAACGATCAGATAGACCGAGGTAATCCTGATTCCGCTGCCGCTCTTGCGGCAAGCACCCACTTCAATCCTGTTGACCTTGCCTGCTGCATACGCGACTACAAGGGTGCGAAATTCGATTTGCTCGAGTATGTTGACGCCGATACGGCATTCATAAGCAGGAAAAGCCATCAGGGCCGGGAATTGAAGGCTTTGGAACTTCCCGGGCTCTGGAACGGTTCAATGAGCGATTGGAATACCTTGTTCGTGGAGGTTCCGCTGATAACTTTCAACCCGGTGAAAGTCGCGCTTGACCTGTTGAGGCTCGAACATCTAGGATAATGTTCCGTACTATGAAGAGGACGCTGCCTTTGTATTTATGCCTGCTGCTGGCTTCGATGATGTGTTCATGCACTTTGGACTATGCCACTGACGTCGGTTCGCAGGAGCGTTACGGCTGTTTCAGGATTACGGGGACTGTTGTAGGCAATGTCCTGGACGGGCAGCAGGTTTTGCTTGAGGGTATGAAAGTCACTATAGACTACGGTTCTGATGAAATACGGACGGTTTATACTGGTAAGGACGGGACTTATCTGTCCGAGTTTTACACATCCGCCTATGCCGAAAACCGTCTGATCAGAGTTACTGTAAGCGATGAAGACGGTATGGAAAACGGGTTTTATGCAACGGTGACAAAAGATATCAACCATAGTTCCGCTTCCGGATTCGTTGACGGTGACGGGCGGAATTTTGTCGGTACAAAAACGATTGTTATGGATTTTCTTCTCGACATTTCGGGGAGGATGTCCGAATGAGGAAGATAATAGTTTGATTTGAAATATGTTTGAAAATTTAGTTGACAGGCTTGAACGTTCCTTCAAGATATTGAAGGGTGAAGGAAAGATTACTGAAGTAAACGTTGCGGAGACTCTGAAAGATATCAGGAAGGCTCTGCTTGATGCCGATGTTAGTTATAAGATAGCAAAGGGTTTCTGCGATGATGTAAAGAAAAAGGCCCTTGGCATGAATGTGCTTACGGCGGTGAAGCCGGAGCAGATGATGGTGAAAATCGTCCACGACGAACTGGCAGCCCTCATGGGAAGCGAGTCTTCGGACATCAACATAAAAGGGGCTCCGGGAATAGTCCTGGTTGCAGGCCTCCAGGGTTCCGGTAAGACCACTTTCTGCGGAAAACTGGCACTTAATTGCAAGTCCAGGCGCGGAGTGAGGCCCTTGCTCGTGGCAGGTGACGTATATAGGCCCGCCGCAATAGACCAGTTGAAGGTGCTGGGCGAGCAGATAGGTGTAACCGTTTATAGCGAGGACGGGGTGAAAGATCCTGTGGGGATTGCGAAGCGCGCAGTGGAGTTCGCCAGGAAAGAAGGATATCCCCTGGTAATAGTCGATACGGCCGGCCGTCTTTCTGTCGATGAGGAAATGATGGACGAGATTTCATCGTTGAAGAAAAATCTGAATCCTTCGGAGACGCTTTTCGTAGTCGATGCGATGACTGGCCAGGATGCTGTCGAGACGGCAAAGGCATTCAATGACAGAATCGACTTCGACGGAGTCGTGCTTACGAAGATGGACGGAGACACCAGGGGTGGAGCAGCCCTTTCCATAAAGGCGGTTGTCGGGAAGCCTATCAAATTCGTGTCTTCGGGTGAGAAAATGGATGCCCTGGATGTGTTTTATCCGAAGAGGATTGCCGACAGGATACTCGGCATGGGCGATGTCGTGACCCTTGTCGAGAAGGCGCAGGAGCAGTTCGATGAGGAACAGGCCCGTAAACTCACCAAGAAACTGGCGAAAGACCAATATACATTGTCGGATTTCTACGATCAGATCCAGCAGATCAAGAAAATGGGAAATATAAAGGATCTGGCATCCATGATCCCGGGTGTCGGCAAGGCGTTGCGCAATGTCGATATAGACAATGATTCGTTCAAGGGGATAGAAGCCATCATCCTGTCCATGACGCAAGAAGAACGCGACAAGCCTGAAATCATCAACGGCAGCCGCCGCAGGAGGATTTCCGACGGAAGCGGACGTTCCATAGCGGAAGTGAACCGTTTGCTTAAACAGTTCGAAGATACAAGGAAAGTCATGAAGAACATGGTCGGCGGCGGCATGAGAAATGCCATGAAACTCGCCAGAAAGAAGAGATAGCCGGCTTTTCCTTTCGGTTTAGAAACGTATTGTCAGTCTTCATCCAGCATTTCGGGGCGGAACTTGCGAGTCCGCTCCAATGCCTTTTCATATTGCCATTCCTGGATTTTCTTGGGGTCTCCGCACAGCAGGATTTCCGGTACTTTCCATCCGTTGAATTCGGCGGGGCGGGTGTAGATCGGCGGGGACAGCAGTCCGTCCTGGAACGAGTCGCTGAGCGCCGACTGTTCGTCTCCTATGGCTCCAGGGATGAGGCGCACTATGGAGTCGATGAGCAGTGCGGCCGGTATTTCGCCTCCGCTTACTACATAATTGCCGCATGAAATCTCCTTGGTGATCAGGTAATCGCGTATTCTCTGGTCGATGCCTTTGTAATGCCCGCACAGTATAATGATGTTCTCCTTGCAGGACAGTTGGTTGCACATGGCCTGGCTCATGATTTCCCCGTCGGGACTCATGTAAATGACTTCATCGTATTTTCTTTCGGCGGTCAGTTCTTCAAGCATCATGAAAACCGGTTCTATCTTCATTACCATGCCGGCGTCTCCGCCGAAACTGTAATCGTCAACCTGTTTGTATCTGCCTTTCCCGTATTTTCTCAGATTGTGGACATGGATTTCAACTATGCCTTTTTTGCGTGCTCTTCCTACAATCGAATGGCTTAACGGGCTATCCAAAAGTTCGGGAACCACGCTTAAAACGTCTATTCTCATATATTTTATTTAAAAACAATGGCAAAGTTATGAAAATTAGAGTATATTTGCATTTTGTTTGCTTAATTTATTTTTAATAATATGAACGAAGAGATTACTACCATCACCGACGTACAGCCTGACGTAAAAAAAGAAAAGGAGTACGTTGACTATTCAGAAAAATCCCTTTCCGAGATTCTTGATATTTTTTCCGGGATGCTCGAGGCCGAGGATCATCATGACTTGTACAAGAACGCCGAACCTCTCAAAGCGGCGTTTTATAAGAACCTGAAAAAAGAAAGGGCCGCCGCGATGGCGTCTGAAGGCAGTGAGGGAAATCTTTCTTCTGACAATTCCGAGAACGGGGATGCCGTTACGGCAAGGACGGTGCCTTTTATCGATGAGGAACGCCGTTTCAAGGAAATGTATGCGCGTTACAAGGCCGACCGTGCCGAATACAATGCGCGCAATGAAAAGGCAATGGAGGAAAATCTGTCCAAGAAACTGGATATCATAGACAAGATAAAGAACATCATTGAAAAGGGTGATGTAAGCCATACTTCGTTTACTGAATTCAGGGCTCTTCAGCAGGAATGGCGCGACGCGGGTCCCATTCCCAATTCAAGGTACAAGGAAGTTTATGAGACATATCAGCATACTGTCGAAATGTTCTATGACCTTGTGAGCATAGACAGGGAACTGAGGGATCTTGATTTCAAGAAAAACCTTGAAGTGAAGACAAGATTCTGCGAAATGGCGGAAAAACTTGCTGACAACAAAAATGTGGTTGAAGCATTCAGGGCGTTGCAGAAACTCCACGAGGAATGGAAGGAGTTCGGCCCGGTGGCCAAGGAGTACCGCGAGTCCATCTGGGAAAGGTTCAAGGCCGCTACATCGGTTATAAACAAGAAATACCAGGCATATTTCGAGGAGCAGAAAGCCAAATTTAGGGCTAATCTTGAAGCCAAGACAGCCCTGTGTGAAAAAGCCGAGGAAATAATGAATACGGCAATAGAGTCGGCAAAGGATTGGAGCAAGTACAGCGATGCCATGGAAAACCTCCAGCAGGAGTGGAAGAAGATCGGGCCTGTGGCTAAGAAGGACAGCCAGAAGATTTATGACCGTTTCCGTGCCGCATGCAACAGGTTTTTCGACAGCCGTAAGGAATATTACAGCAAGTTCAGGGATGAAATGCAGGAAAATTACCAGAAAAAACTGGCAATATGCGAGCAGGCTGAATCCATGATGAACAGCGAAGACTGGAAGGCCACTACGGAGTTTTTCGTCAATCTGCAGAAACAATGGAAGGAAATCGGGCCTGTTTCCAGGAAACGCGCCGAGCAGTTGTGGAAACGTTTCCGCAGCGCATGCGATACCTTCTTCGATAACAGGAATGCGAAATCCGACGATCCGTCCATAACGCTTTACCAGAACCTCAAGTCCAAAAAGGCTTTGGTGAAGGAAGTGAAGGAATATGTGCTTTCAGGCAATCAGGAAGACGATGCTGCGGCCATGAAAGATTTCATTGAAAGATGGAATGCGATCGGCTATGTCCCTATGAGAGATAAGGAAAAGATAAACAATGCGTTCAAGGCGGCCCTTGCCGAAAAGTTCCCTTCGGCTGAGAAGGAATTCAGGCGTAACAGGCCTCAGGCACGCAAGCAGGTTGCGCCTGTAAGTGAAAAAGAAAGACTCATCCAGTTGTACAACAAGAAAGAAGCGGAACTGGCAACTTATGAAAACAATATCGGCTTCCTTTCACAGTCTTCCGGCGGCTTGATCAAACAGCTTCAGGATCAGATCGAGACACTGAAGGCTGAACTTGCCAAACTGGAAGGACAGATCAGGGAGTTGGAGCAGAAGGAGAATTCGGAGGAGTAGCAGATGAATAAGAGCTCTATAGCCGGATTCGCCCTTATCGGTATTATCCTGCTAGGATTCAGTTGGTACAATTCAGTACAATACAATAAAAAGCAAAGGGAGGCATTTGTCGCTGATTCGATAGCAGCAGCCGAACTTGCAGAACAGATGCGTGCGGAGCAGGAGGCTTATGCGGACATGGCCGACAGCCTCGCTTCTGCCATGTCTTCAACAGATGAGCCCGAGATTTCCGGCGGACAGGCAGCGGTTTATAAGGATTCCCTCATGGAGAAGGCCTTCAGAAAGGAAGCCGAAACCTATACGATTGAAAACGACAAACTCAAGGTCGGTTTTACTACCAAGGGCGCACAGATATACAGTGCCCTGATAAAACCGTACTACAAATATGACAGCACGGCTTTGTATTTCGTCCGTCCCGGTTCGAGTGCATACAACATAGAGTTTTTTACTGATCAGAGCATTTCGACCGAAGATCTCGTCTTTGACATAGTGGAAGGAACGGATACATCCGTCACCATGCGGCTGAACTTCCAGAACGGCGGATATGTCGAACAGCGTTATTGGCTTGAACCTGAAAGTTTTACCCTTAAAAACAATCTTGCACTCGTCGGAATGGACGATATCATTCCGAGGAACATGACATCGATAGATATGGACTGGGGTCTTGAAGTTCCGCGTATCGAAAAGGCTTACAAGACCGAAAGGCAGTATTCCAGGATGGATTACAAATACCCCGGGGAGAAAAAGATTGAGAAATTAGGCAAGAACGGCAGGGATGTGGTTGACGAACGTGTCGGCACCAAGATCTCGTGGTTTGCGTTCCAGCAGCATTTCTTCTCGGCTTTCATGGTTTCGGAGAAAGAATTTTCCGGCGGGGAGTTCTCCATGATTTTCAGGGAAGAAAACGACCCTGACAGTACATTGATGACCTGCGTGGCCAATGTGTCGGTCGATTACGAACCGGGACAGCGTGTTGATTATCCTTTTGATTTCTATATAGGCCCGAATCATTATCAGACACTGAAAGCAAGCGGCGACGGGTTTGAGAACATAGTGCAGTTGGGCGGATGGCTTGCCAGCAAGATAAACAAGTGGGTCATCATTCCGTTCTTCAACTGGCTGCACGAATACATAGCCAATTTCGGAATTATTATCCTGTTGATGACCATCTGCATCAAACTGGTGCTTTCGCCTCTGACATTCAAGTCATATTCATCTTCGGCGAAGATGGGTGTAATAAAGCCGGAAATCGACAAGTTGAACCAGAAATATCCTAAGCCCGAAGATGCGATGAAGAAGCAGCAGGCGATGATGGAACTGTACAAGAGGGCGGGAATAAGTCCTATGGGCGGCTGTCTTCCGATGTTGTTGCAGTTGCCTATCCTGTATGCGATGTTCCGTTTCTTCCCGACATCATTCGAGTTGCGCCAGCAGGGCTTCCTTTGGGTGGATGACCTCAGTACGTATGATTCGATATGGAACTTCGGTTTCAGAGTGCCTTTGCTTGGAGACCACCTGTCGTTGCTTTCATTGCTTATGGCCGTGTCGATGTTCCTGTATTCCAAAATCAATTCGGCGCAGATGTCGAGCGACCCGAGCATGAAGGGCATGAAGTTCATGACGCTGTGGCTCATGCCTATAATGATGTTCTTCTTCTGTAACAATCTCTCCAGCGGTTTGAGTTATTATTACATGTTGTCGAATATCATAACCATATTGCAGACATGGGTCATCAAGAGGTTCTTCATAGACGAGGACAAGATTCATGCAAGGCTTGCGGCAAAGGCGGCCGAACCGGTGAAGAAATCCAAGTTCATGCAGCGTCTTGAGGCGGCGCAAAAGGCTCAGGAGCAGGCAATGCGCCAGCAGGTGAAGGAGCAGAGCAAAAAGATGAGACGATAATGGATATTGCAGCGGAAATAACAAAATTGCATAGTGAACTGCCATCAACTGTAAAGTTGGTGGCGGTTTCCAAATTCCACCCGGCATCGGCCGTAATGGAAGCATACAATGCCGGACAGAGGGTGTTCGGTGAAAACCGCCCGCAGGAGATGGCGGCCAAGGCGAAAGAACTTCCCGGCGACATAGAGTGGCATTTCATCGGTCATTTGCAGACAAACAAATTGAAAATGGTTCTTCCCTATGCGGCTATTGTTGAGTCTGTCGATTCACTGCATCTGCTGGAAGCGATAGACCGTTGGGGTGGTGACAATTCAAAAGTAACGGATGTGCTGCTGGAGTATCATGTGGCGGCAGAGGAGACAAAGCAGGGGTTCGGCGCGGATGAAATCCGTGACATACTCTTTTCTCCCGAGCCTTTCGCAAATATACGTTTCAGAGGGCTGATGGGCATGGCCACGCTTACTTCCGATGAAAAGGTCATTGAGGAAGATTTTGGAAAGATAATTGCCCTCTTTGATGAACTTTCTGCAAGGACGGGGGAGTCTCCAAAGTTAACGGAAGATTTCAACCTCAAGTCTTTCGGCATGACCCATGATTACAGGATTGCAGTCCGCATGGGAGCAAACATAGTGAGGATAGGCACTCTCATTTTCGGAGAACGGCAGGCTAAACTATAATAAGAATCTAAAATACCCTATGAAAGAACTTATTGCCCGGGCAAGGCAGTTGAGGCTTAAGGCAAAGGTGCGCGTAAAGGCCAGGAAAACAAAATTGCAAAGGGAACTGGAACTGCGCCGCCTGAAAAGGATAAGGCGTAAGAATAATATTCCCCCTTACAGATATTGCAAGAATTGCGGAGCAGAGTTGAAAGGAATGTACTGCCATGAATGTGGTCAGTATGCGATGGATTCCAAGCAGCCGTTCTGGAAATATTTTCTTCAGTATTTTGAAAATGTATATCAGTTCGATACGAAAATAGGGAGTACGTTGTGGCTGCTTTTCAGAAGGCCCGGCTTCCTGACAACGGAATTCAATGCAGGGAAGATTGCGTCATATGTTCATCCGATGCGCCTGTTCATGTGTATTACGTTGGTGTTCTTTATCTTTTTCTTCATGGTTTTGGGCAAAAGGCGGAGACTGTTTTTGACGACAATTCCGGCATTAATGAGGAAATAGAACTGTACGGCGACAATGGCCCCATTGCTCCCGAACAGGAATTCATTGATAAGTTTCTCGGGGATTTAAGCAGTTATTCCCCGATAATCTCCTTGCTTTTCGTGCCTATAATGGCATTCCTGCTGAAACTTCTTTATCGGAGGAACCACATGAAATACATGTCGCATCTTGCGTTTTCGTTTCATTGGGGCTGCTTTTTTTATATAGCGATGGCCCTGTTCTGCATAACAGGGTGGTTGTGGAAATTTGACGGCCTGCCTTTTTATCTGTTCCTTGCCGCGAATCTGCTTTATACGACGGTGGCCTTGCATTGGGTTTACGGAAACGGGTGGATTAAGTCTTTTCTGAAGACCGCCATTATATATTTGTTCTATTTTATAGCAAGCGTCTTTTTTGTGGCATTGTGGTTCACGGTAGTTTACAGTTCGCTCGGCAAGGACTACGGTCTGCTGTGAGTTTCGGGCGGTACGGTTTTTCCCTGATGACTACTGCCTTCCAAGTTCACGTACCATCGCTTCGGCTACCGCTGCTGACGCACCTCCTCCTCCGAGCAGTTGCCTGATGGAGGCATATCCGGCAAGCATTTCGTTCCGGTATTCCCTGTCTTCCATGAGCCGTCTGATTTCTTCGGCGAGTGCATCCGCATTGCATTCGTCCTGTATGAGTTCCCTGAAAACGAGCCTGTCGGCTATGAGGTTGCCGAGGCTGATAAACCTGGATTTGACAATCATCTTGCCTATCCAGTAGGTCAGACGGTTTCCCAGGATATACCCGACTACTTGCGGAGTGCCGAGCAGGACGGCTTCAAGTGATGCGGTCCCGGAGTTTATGACGGCCGCTTCCGCATTCTTTACTATTGATTGTGTCTGTCCGAACAGTATTTTTATATAGGATTCCTTGCCGAGGTAAGGTGCGTAGTCTTTCATGCTGCGCGAAGGTGCCCCGGCTATGATGAAACGGTAACCGGAATATTTCGGATTGTCGTGCATTTTTCTTGCAAACTCTGTCAGGACGGGCATCATCGTGTCTATTTCGCCTTTGCGCGAGCCTGCGAGCATGGCTATATATGGCAAATCCTCCAATCCGTTGCGGGCCAAGAAATCTTTGCGGCTTTCAGTCATCGCAACAGAATCCTCGATGGCATCGACGAGCGGATTGCCGCAATAAACGGCGTCAATGCCTTTTGAGGCGAAATAAGGTATCTCAAACGGAAATACAATGAACAGCCGGTCTATGTATTTTTTAAGTTTCTTTATTCTTCCCTCTCTGGATGCCCATACTTTAGGTGCGATGTAGTAGAACACTTTGAAACCGCGCCCATGGGCGAATTCCGCTATCTTGAAGTTGAACCCCGGGTAGTCTATGAGTATGACGGCATCCGGTTTCCAGGTCTCTATGTCCTGCTTGCAGCGTTTGATGTTTCCAAGCAGTTTCCCGGCATGTTTCAGTACCTCCGTGAATCCCATTACGGCGCCTTCCCTGTAATGTACGACAGGAGGCATGCCGGCGGCAGAAGCCATCAGATCCCCTCCCCAGAATCTTAGAGAACATTCCGGGTCTTTCGCCTTAAGCCCCTTAATCAGATTGGAGCCGTGAAGGTCTCCTGATGCCTCTCCGGCAATAAGATAGTATTTCATCGCTGGGCAAATTCAAAGATTCCACGTTTCGGCGAGCCTTTTCATCTCGTTGTAGTCGGTATAGTCTATCGAATGCGGGACGATGGTGACATATCCTTTGGCCATAAGGCGGTTGTCTGCGGTAGGAAGGTTCTCTGCCGAGTCTTCATAGTCGCCGAGCATTTTAAATACTTCCATCCCGTCTTCCGGGGCCGTCGTGACGCATTCTTCCGGTGCGAGGCGGATGAATTCCTTTATCCATATTCCTGCTCCCTGTGAGGCTATCGTGCAGCCTTTTATGTTCTCGAAAGGAATGTCGGGGAAGTTGATGTTCAGGTATATGCCCGGCTTCGGAGGGTATTCGATGATGCGTTTCATCAACAGAGGCAGTATCTTGCGTACTGCCGTAAGATCAACATCCTGGCTGTGGTTCTCAATGGACACTCCGACTGATGTTATTCCATGCAGCGCGCCTTCTGCTGCCGCTCCGAGCGTGCCTGAATATATGACTGATGCCGAGGCATTCGAGCCGTGGTTTATTCCCGATACTATCAGATCCGGATATTTGCCCTGGAAAAACTGCGTCAGCCCGAATTTTATGCATGTAGCGGGCGTGCCTGTGAGTTTTCCTGCAATGAAGCCTTCTTCTCTGCGAACCTCCTTGTAGAACAGTTCCTGCCCCAGTGATACTGCGGCGGACATGCCTGATTGGGGGTATGCCGGCGCTATCATGGTTATATTTCCGAAATTACGGAGTATTTCGCAAAGCACGTGCAATCCTTTGGACTCTATCCCGTCGTCGTTGGTGACCAGAATTTCAAATCTTCCCATAAATAATTAAAAAAACACGGACAAATATAGGTAAATTTTCCCGTTTTTGGCTAATTTTGCACTTTATGTATAACGCTAAATAAATTTTACGAGATGGAAAAAATCAAAGTCGGTATCAACGGTTTCGGCCGTATCGGAAGAATGGTGTTCCGTGCAGCATTCGAGAACTTTTCAAATGACATAGAAATCGTGGGCATCAATGACCTGCTCGATCCTGAATATCTGGCTTATATGCTGAAATATGACTCCGTACACGGACGGTTTAAAGGCGATGTCTCTGTAGTTGACGGCAAACTCGTCGTTGACGGGCATGAAATCCGTCTCACATCGGAAATGGATCCTGCCAATCTCAAATGGAACGAAGTCGGCGCTGAAATAGTAGTAGAGTCCACCGGACTTTTCCTCGAGGACGCCAAGGCGCGCAAACATATCGAGGCCGGTGCAAAAAAAGTCATAATGTCGGCTCCTTCAAAGGATTCGACGCCAATGTTCGTTTATGGCGTGAACCATGAGAAATATGCAGGACAGGATATCATCTCCAACGCATCATGTACGACAAACTGCCTCGCTCCTATAACGAAGGTGCTCAATGACAAGTTCGGCGTGGTAAAAGGACTCATGACTACGGTGCATGCCGCAACCGCTACGCAGAAGACCGTCGATGGCCCTTCAAAGAAGGACTGGAGAGGCGGACGCGGCATCCTTGAAAACATCATACCTTCATCGACAGGTGCTGCCAAGGCTGTCGGAAAAGTGCTTCCTGAACTTAACGGCAAACTTACGGGAATGTCGTTCCGCGTACCTACATCCGATGTTTCCGTAGTGGATCTCACTGTCGTTCTTGAAAAGCCGGCTACCAAAGAAGACATCTGCGCTGCCATGAAAGAGGCTTCCGAAACTTACCTGAAAGGCATCCTCGCATATACGGAAGATGCTGTGGTATCGACGGATTTCCGTGGCGAACCATGCACTTCGATATTCGATGCAACGGCGGGCATATCGCTTGACGACCATTTTGCAAAAGTCATTTCGTGGTATGACAACGAATGGGGTTATTCCAACAAGGTTCTTGAAATGGCGCGCGTGATTGCACGTAAATAATAAAACCTTTTTGATTTAGGGCCGTGCTTCCTTTGTTTGGAGGCGCGGTCTTTTTTTCATAACTTTACAGTCAAATATTTTTCATCATGTTGAAGATTGGAGACAAGGCTCCCGATTTTACGGGAAAAGACCAGGATGGCAATGCAATCAGGCTGGAAGATTTTGCAGGAAAGAAATTGGTGCTTTATTTTTACCCGAAGGACAATACGCCCGGATGTACTGCCGAAGCGTGCGATCTCAGAGACAATTATGAACGTTTTATTTCCGAAGGCTATGCCATAGTGGGAGTGAGCAGGGACAGTGAAGCCTCGCACAAGAGGTTCATCGAGAAGCATTCGCTGCCTTTCCCCCTGATTTCCGATCCTTCGACTGAAATCCTCCAGGCGTATGAAGCCTGGGGAGAAAAGAAAAATTACGGCAAGGTGACGGTCGGGACGCTACGCAAGACCTATGTGATTGACGAAAACGGATTCATCACCGATATCGTGACGAAGGTGGATACGAAGGCGCACGCTTCACAGATTCTCAAATGATGATAAATAGTCCGATAAGTTATGAAACCGCTTGACATGCAGAGATTGCTCCTGCTGCTTCTGGTAATGACATTCTGTCCTTTCACGGCCGATTCGCAGGATTGGGACAGGGACGAATGCGCGGCGATTTTAAAAAACACGCTGCAACATGCAGGGATAGTGATAGACACTTCCTGCCTGTCTGTTAGTGCTCCGCAGAAAGTGAAGAAGCGGCATGTCGCTAATATGCGGTACGATGACGGGAGGGTGTCTTTTGATGCCCTGCTTGCAGCCGGAAAAAAATCCGTAGAAGTCAAGGTTTCCGGCACGCATGGTGAGAACGGGAGTCTTGACTTGTCGTGCGATTATGATTCTTCGCTTAGAATCGTCGAATTCAAGGATGCGCGGAATCCCTACCATGAAACCTGGGAGTATTTTCCGGAAAGCATATTGCCTCAAACAAAAAACTATGTTTTTGACACGCGCACGGATGTTTCGGGATATTTTCCCGTAATGGCCGGAATATTGGAGATAGATTCACTTTACATCGAGGCGGGAGACGCCGTTTCAATAAGTTGCGATTATCTTACCCAAAGACCTGTTTCAGTGGAAATTACAGGAAGAAGCGGAAAAAACGCCATGCTTCTGAACGGATTCTGCAAGGCCGCGTTCGACCTGGGCTTCCGCTCTGAAGCCAGGGCCCCGTTCAGAACCAATCCGTTTAATAATGATTTCAATACGCCATTCGACTTTCTGCCGGGGATAAATCCTTTGGTGAACTTCATCCAGTTCATGGCTCCGGACGGCAGTCCCGCCGAGTCTCGTTCCGGAGTGTCCATGGTCAGGTTCGAATATGTCAAGGAGGGAGATTCGCTTGCCAATACGGTGCGTTTTGAAAACATCGGCTGGAATGCAGTGGATGTGGAGTTTTTAGGCTGCCGTTTTTCTTCTGTCGGGGAATTGGCCTGGATTGATGACGACGGATATGAAAATTATTCCATAAAACTGAGCGATTCCAAGGGGCGTCCGGCTGCTAATTCCAATGGTCTGAGCGGTTATGCGACAATGGCTTCGGATTCTTCCGTGTATGTCGCCGCTTACGGAAGCGACACCAAGTATGTGCCTCTTGCCGATTTCCTGTCCATGGGCCGTTTCGGTCTTTATTGGTCAACAAAGAGGGAAAGGGACGGCAATGATGTTTACCAGGTGTCGTTCAGAGGCTATGACGACGACGACCCGGTTGTGTGCTATATGGGGTTTTCCGACATGGTCGTAACATATTCCGGAAAATCCGGTATAGTTAAACACGTGTTCTATTATGGCCCGGACGGAGAGCCTGCATTGCATGCGAAATACCGTTGCGCACGTATTTCCACCCGTTTCAGTTCGGCGGGAGAGCCTCTTTCGCTCGGACTTTACGATACTGACGGGGAACTGATACGTGTAATACCGTATAAAGAATACGCGCCGGAAGATTATCAGTTTTACAATCCTGAACTGGAACCATGAATATTATGAAGAAGAATTATTGTTTGTTTGCAGCCTCTTTTTTCTTTGCTCTTTCATTGTCGGTGTCATGCTCGGATGCCGTAATCGCTCCGGATCCTGTTTTGCCGGTTCCTGCTCCTCAGCAGGTCAGGTGGCAGCAGATGGAAAGATACGCTTTCATTCACTATGGACTGAATACCTATGCCGATGCGGAATGGGGTTACGGAAACGTGTCTCCGGAACTGCTCGCGCCGGGAAAACTCGACTGCCGCCAGTGGGCCAGGGTGCTTGCCGGTGCCGGAATGAAAGGCATAATCATCACGGCCAAGCATCATGACGGGTTTTGTTTGTGGCCTTGCGAGGGAACCGATTATGATATAGCCTCTTCTCCGTACAGAGACGGGAAGGGGGATATTGTCAGGGAACTTTCGGAAGCCTGCCGCGAATACGGCCTGAAATTCGGGGTGTATGTGTCGCCATGGGATCGAAACAGAAGCGATTATGGCAGGGAGGAGTATGTCGGATATTATCGTTCTCAGTTGGAGAGCCTTCTGTCCGGGGATTATGGTGAAATATTCGAAGTGTGGCTTGACGGAGCGAACGGAGGCGACGGCTGGTATGGGGGCGCTGATGAAACGAGGACGATAGACCGCAGGGTTTATTATGATTTTCCTTCTATCGATTCATTGATACTTTCACTGCAGCCGGATGCCATTATTTTTTCCGACGGCGGCCCCGGATGCCGGTGGGTGGGGAATGAACGCGGTGTCGCAGGAGAAACGAACTGGTCGTTCCTGAGAGGGGGCGAGGTCTATCCCGGATATCATGCCGCAGGGGAACTCCCGTCCGGCCATGAGGACGGAGATACGTGGATTCCTGCAGAATGCGATGTATCGATACGTCCCGGATGGTTCTGGCATGCCGACGAGGATTCTCTGGTGAAGTCCCCTGAGCAATTGCTGGATCTGTATTTCAAAAGTGTGGGAAGGAACGCCAATCTTCTGCTTAATGTGCCTGTGAACAGAGACGGGCTGATTTCAAAGGCCGATTCGGCAAGTCTTTATGCTTTCAATAATCTGCTTTCCCGAGAGTTCGGATACAATGTGCTGAAAGATGCCGCCGTGGAAGCGTCGTCCGAAAGAGGCCGTCCGTTCAGGGCTGAAAATCTTGTTGACGGTGATTATGATACGTTCTGGTCGGTGCCGGACAGTTGCAGCGCTCCGTCTGTACGGTTCAGTTTTGTGAAACCTGAAAAATTGGACAAGATAGTGCTTCAGGAATATATTCCGTTGGGGCAGAGGGTCGTGGATTTCGATGTCGAATACCTTTCAAGAGATGGCATGTGGATGCCGGTGGATTGCGGGGAGCAGACCACCACGATAGGCTATAAGAGGATTGTACGTTTCCGGCCGATAGAGACGGAGGCCGTAAGGGTGGTTTTCAGGGAATCCCGAGGCCCTGTCTGCATCAGTGCCGTCGAAGCATATCTTCGGGATTATACACAGGCTCCGGAATAGATGTCTTATAGACATTGGGGTCGAAATTTTTGTCCCGGAATATTGTTTCATCAAAAGATTCCGGTTTCCCCGGCGGAATAGGCATGTACCAAAGTCCGTTCATCATGGGAATTGCATCCGGTTTGTAGGCGGCGCTTCCGCCGAACAGCATTCTGGCAATTGTCCATGCGGCGCGTTCGGCTTTGGACATTGAGGCCATTTTTTTCTCGTATGCAAGGTCGCGCCCAAGCAGTTCGTCTATGCGGGCAAGGGCTTCTTCGACCGTGAGAGGCCCGAACCGTTCTTTCATTTCCGGTATTGCCAACAATACCGGAAGCATTCTTTCGGCAAGTGTTTTCCTGTCTGTCATATCGGAAGCAAGTTCTTCAATGATTCCATCATAATCCAGTTTTTCCATAAATGACAGGCTGTCTTCCCATTGTGCGCGGATGGCTTCAAGTTCGGGAATGGCCTTGAGGACGGATTCCCGTTCTGCTTCAGTCGCCAGCGAATCCCTTCCGTCCTTATCGATGAGGCCGTACAGATAGGCTTTTTGCGCGAGGTCGCGTATGTCTGCGGCAAGTACGGCAGGCCTGTCTGTGATGGTGTCCTGCCCATCGGCTTCGGCTGCTGAAATGGCGGCGAAAACCGTTGTGAGAAAAATATATGTGGCGATTCTGCGCATGGTTGCGGCAGTTTCAATTAATGTGCCAGCCTCCTTTTGCCTTTTTGAGGAAAAAGCATTATTTTTACGGGTTAAAAAAGACGGCCATGAATTTAGACAATTTTCTCAATATATTGAAGATTGATTCTTCTTCCGGAAAGGAGCGTCGGCTTGCCGAATACTGCGCATACGGATTCGCGACTGGCAAATCCGTGTCTGAAATATATGAGGTAGGTGACGGGACGCTTAATGTATATATCAAATGGGGCAACCCTGAAATAGTATTCTGCACTCATCTTGATACAGTGCCTCCGTACATCCCTCCAAGGGTGGAAACCCTCCCGGACGGAGATGTCAGGATTTCCGGCAGGGGCAGTTGTGATGCGAAAGGCCAGATATTCTCGATGTACAATGCCTGTCTGGAATTGGAAAACGAAGGCTATACGGATTTCGGGCTTCTGCTTGTTTCCGGAGAGGAAACAGGCTCAAAGGGCGCCAAGACCGTTGACGGGCAGGTAGCCGGAGGAGAATACCTTGTCGTTGGCGAACCGACGGATTCGAAGATGGTTACGGCGGGAAAAGGCACAAAGTCATTCAGGGTGGTTATAAAGGGTGTAAGTTCCCATTCCGGTTATCCCGAATATGGAGACAGCGCTGTCATGAGGTTCGTCGATTTCGTGAACAGGCTTGAAAAAGTGGATTTTCCCGTTGACCAGGTATTGGGAAAAACAACATACAATATAGGCGAACTTGAAAGCCCGAATTCGCAGAATATTCTGAGCGACAGGCTGGTTTTCAGGATATATTTCCGCACTACTTTTGCAAGCGACGATGAAGTATGCCGCGTAATGGAGTCTTTTTCGGATGAAAACATTGAAGTGACGGCTTTCGGGGGCGATACTCCATCGGAATACATGGTATTGCCCGGTTTTGAGACCACGACCGTGGCATTCGGGAACGATGCGCCGCATATCAATAGTTTCCGTCACAAGATGCTGTGCGGCCCGGGTTCCATATTGGTGGCTCATACTGACAGAGAGCATATCCTGCTCAGCGACATGTGCCGCGCCAAAGATAATTATGTGTCGATATACAAGAAACTTGTAGGAAAAAAATGCCTTTAAAGTGAAAGACAATGAAAGAAAATGATAAGATAGATGTTGCGGTTCTCGGCTGTACGGGTGCTGTCGGGCAGAAACTCGTGTCCCTTTTGGGAAAACATCCTCAGTTCAATATCCGGGAACTTGTCGCTTCTGACCGTTCTGCCGGAAAAACGTATTCCGGGAGAGTCAATTGGAAAGAGCCGCTTCCCGTGCCTGAAAATGTGAAAGACATAGTAATAAAGACAGTTTCCGATCCACTTGAATCCAGAATCCTGTTTTCAGGGCTGGACGCTTCAGTCGCCGGAGAGGCCGAAAGCGCTTATGCTGAAAAAGGGCATATAGTGGTGAGCAATTCGCGGAATCACAGGATGGATGCTTTCGTCCCGCTCATCATTCCAGAAATCAATGCCTCGCATCTGGCCATCGTGAAGAAACAGGAATCATACGTGAAGAACGGAGGCTTTATCGTGACCAATCCCAACTGTTCGACAATAGTGCTGGCCCTCGCGGTTTATCCGGCATTTGCGCGTTTCGGGCTGGATAAAGTGATGGCGGTCACGATGCAGGCCATTTCGGGCGGCGGATATCCAGGAGTGCCTTCCATGGATATTCTGGGCAATGTCATTCCTTATATCGGAGGAGAAGAGGAGAAGATAGAACGGGAACTGGCAAAGATTTTCGGAACTGTCGGGGAAGACGGAATAACGCCGGGCGACTTCATCGTTTCCGCCGCGTGCAACCGTGTGCCTGTAAGGGACGGACATACTGTATGTGTTTCCTTCTCAACCAGAAAGAAGGCAGGCAGGGAGGAACTGCTTGATGCGATTGAACACTGCTATCCGGCTCTCGGGCTCTATTCTTCTCCGGAAAAGGTGTTGGAGTACAATCCTTCCGAAGACCGTCCCCAGCCGCTGATGGATGTCAATGCGGGCAAAGGCATGACAGTAACCGCCGGCAGGCTGCGTCCTTGCGGCATACTGGACTGGAAGATGACGGCTTTCGGGCACAATACGGTGCGCGGAGCGGCCGGGGCAGCAGTGCTGAATGCGGAACTGATTGTCAAACAAGGTTTTTTGAAGAAATAAAGTGCTGTTATGATAGTGATGAAGTTCGGGGGTACTTCCGTTGCGGACGCCCAGGCAATCAAGCGGGTCATGTCCATTGTAGGAGGCAGGCTGGACAAGGCTCCCGTCATAGTGGTGTCCGCGCTTTCGAAAGTTACGGATTCCCTGTATAAAATCTGTGATTTTGCAGAAAACGGAGACCTGATAGAGGCGGAGATGCTTGTCGAGAACATCCGTGACCGGCATCTCAAACTGATAGACGAATTAATCGAGGATGAAAAATATTCTTCCGAAGCAAGGGGGCATACCGACTCTCTTTGCGATAATCTGAAAAAACTCGTTGACGTAATTTGCGACCTCGGGGAGCTTTCCGAGAGAAGCCGCGCGCGAATCATTTCCACTGGAGAATACCTTTCTTCCGGAATAATATGCTGCGCCCTTAATGCTTCCGGGATTTCGACGAATTTTCTGGATGCGCGAAAACTCATAATAACCGATGAAAACTATCTCAAAGGAGAGCCGGATCTCCACCGGATTTCGTTGAAGGTGCCTGAAATCATAGGCCGCGCCTACAAGGCTTTGGACGGGACTCCCGTTTCGGCCGTTATTACCCAGGGGTTCGTGTCGGCGACTGAAAATGGCGTGCCTACCGTGCTCGGCAGGGGAGGTTCGGACTATTCTGCATCATTGATAGGAATGGCGATGAATGCCGAGGAGATAGAGATATGGACGGATGTCGATGGGGTGCATACGGCGGATCCGAGGAGGGTTGAGGAGACGAAAAGCCTTGAGGCTATTTCCTTCAGGGAAGCCGCCGACATGGCGCATTCGGGAGCGAAGGTGCTGCATCCTTCGACTATGGAACCGGCGGTTGGCAAGAATATACCGATCAAGGTGCTCAATTCCATGAATCCTTCTGCCAAAGGCACCGTAATCAAGCAGGAAAGCGATATCCGTTCCGGAGTCAAGTCCGTTTCCTGCAAGGAAAATGTCAGAATGCTGAATATTTTTTCTTCCAGAGTATATAATTCGTCCGGATTTCTCAGCAGGGTCTTTTCGATTTTCGGGAAGCACCATTTTTCTTTCGACCTGATAACCGTTTCCGAAGGCAGCGTGTCCGTTACGATAGGCGAAGATGATGACATCCAGGAGATGATGGAAGAACTTTCAGGATTTGCAACTGTCTTCATCGAAACCGGAAAATCGCAGATAGCAATCGTCGGGAAGGACATGGCGGCCGAAAAGGATGTCTTAGGACGGATTTTCGGCGTGCTGGAAGGGCACAGGATATATTTGATGTCTATGGGGGCGGCTGGAGGCAGTCTGAGCCTTGTCGTAGATAAAAATGAATTGAACTGTATAATAAGGGATTTACATAAAGTATTGTTTGCGGATGAAAGCGGTGATTAGCGGATACGGCAAGATGGGCCGTGCGGTTGAAATGATACTTGCCGAAAAAGGCATTGCATGTGCAGGCAAGAGCGAGGACATAGCATCTTTCGATGCGGATGCGGCTTCTTCTGCCATTTGCATAGATTTTACCACCCCCCAGGCTTTCAGGAACAATTTCCGCGCAATAGCGGAACGTTTCAAAGGAGCCGTAGTCGGCACTACGGGCTGGATGGACATAAGTGCGGAGGTGTTCGGGGCATTCAGGGAAGCGGGCAAGCCGCTTGTATATGCTTCCAATTTTTCCATAGGCGTGAACGTAATGTTCAAGGCGGCGGAACTTCTGTCTCATGTCCTCGGCGATTCGGGAGACTATGAGCCTTATATCATTGAGATGCATCACAAGCACAAACTCGATGCCCCGAGCGGTACTGCAAAGACATTGGCGGCTATAGTCGGGCAGGGCATTGGTGCGGATGTGCCGGTGGAATCAGTGCGTTGCGGGGAGATAGCAGGCATACATGAACTTGGATTCGAAGGGCCTGCCGACCGCATCGTCCTGAGGCACGAGGCGTTTTCAAGAGAAGGTTTTGCCAGAGGGGCGGTCCAGGCTGCTCTTTTATGCGACAATCTGCCTGCCGGCATATATGAATTCAAGGATTTGTTGAAATTGTAATTTTAAAGATATGGGAAAGAACAATATATGGTCAGGATGCGGGACTGCACTGATTACTCCTTTTGACGACGAAGGAAATGTGGATTATGAAGTTTATGAATCTTTGCTTCGCAGGCAGGTAGAGGCCGATGTGGATTTCCTTGTGCCTCTCGGGACTACGGCGGAGACCCCGAACCTTTCCGATGAAGAAAAAATAAATCTTCTCAAGATTACAAAGGCCAATTGCGGTGGCAAACCAGTCCTTTGCGGCGCGGGAAGCAATTCTACGGCCGGAACCATCAGGAACATCCGGATGCTTGCCCCATACGGGGCGGATGCGTTCCTGGTAGTAGTGCCGTATTACAACAAGCCTACCCAGCAGGGCATGTATGAGCATTTCAAGGCAATACTTGAAGCCACGGGAAAACCGCTGGTCATATACAATGTCCCGGGAAGGACCGGGGCGAACATGACGGCCGAGACTGTTTTGCGTCTGGCTCAGTTGCCGGGAATAGTGGCGGTCAAAGAGGCTTCAGGGAACTATGCTCAGATTTCTTCGGTAATCAAAGATGCTCCTCAAGGTTTTTCGGTGCTTAGCGGAAATGATGATGAAACCCTTTCATTGATGGCAACAGGGGCGGACGGTGTGATAAGCGTAGCTTCAAATATAGTTCCCGGTCTTATGACACAGTTGACAAGGGCTCTGGCATATGATGACATGACGGCGGCCAGGAGGATTCATTACAGACTGATGCCTCTTTTCAAGAATTGTTTTGTGGAAAGCAATCCTATTCCAGTAAAGGCCGGAATGTCCCTGCTTGGTCTTGTAAGGAACAATCTCAGGCTTCCTCTTACTTCCGCTACCGAAAATACATTGGACATAATGAGACAGACTCTTAAGGATTTGGGGATATGGAACAATTAAGGCGTTTCAATGAAGTTTGCGATGCCTTGGAGCGCGGCGAACTGAGGGTGGCTGAGAAAAAGGCCGGGAGATGGACTGTGAATGCCTGGATAAAGGAAATCATACTTCAAGGTTTCCGTTACGGTAAATTGAAAGACATGTCGGAAGGAGTTTTCGCCTTTTATGACAAGGATACCCTCTCGCCGCGGAGTTTCTCCGAAAGTGACGGAGTGCGCATAGTTCCCGGAGGCAGTGCGGTAAGGCGCGGTGCGTATCTTGCCCCTTCCGTGATAATGATGCCTCCGTCCTATGTGAATATCGGGGCATACGTGGATTCGGGCTCCATGGTGGATTCGCACGCACTCGTGGGTTCTTGTGCCCAGGTGGGTAAAAATGTGCATATTGCGGCGGCTTCACAACTTGGCGGAGTGCTTGAGCCGGTTGGGGCCCTGCCTGTGATCATCGAAGACAATGTATTCATCGGCGGCAATTGCGGCATATATGAAGGGACTCTTGTCAGGGAGAATGCCGTGATAGCGACCGGAGTAGTATTGAATGCTTCTACAGCATTGTACGATGCCGTTAACGGCAGGTACATACGCGCCGCTTCGGACGGCAGGCTGGAGGTGCCTGAAAATGCAGTAGTAGTGGCCGGCAGCCGACCTGTGAGGAAAGGGCCCGGCGCAGCCGAGGGCATACATATCTATACTCCGGTGATTGTCAAATACAGGGATGCCGGTACGGATGCATCTGTGGTTCTTGAATCATTGCTGAGAGATTGATTATGGATTACGGGAAACTGTTTTCTGACGATGTGGCGGCTTTCGTGCCGTCACCGGTAAGGGCTATCTTTAAAAACTATGATTTTTCCAGAATCATTTCTTTCGCGGGAGGCTATCCTTCGGCAGACACTTTCCGTATCGATGACATATTGTCGGCTGCGGGAGAGGCTTTCAGGAAATACGGCCCTGGAATATTGCAATACGGCGCTACTGAAGGTCTTATGCTTTTGCGACAGGCGATTTCCCGTAAATACGGGGTTCCAGTGGAGAATATCCGCATAACCACATCTTCGCAACAGGGCATAGATTTGTGTGCAAGGATATTCATTAATCCGTCGGATGCCGTTTTCGTGAATCAGCCTACTTTTCTCGGGGCAATACAGTCTTTCCGTTCCTATCGCGCGGAGATAGTGGGAGTAAGATGCGGCGGCGCTTCTCCCGGAGATTTCTCCCGTGCATATTCGGAAGCGGTTGCGGATGCGAGCCGGAAAGGTCTCGTGCCCAAATTCATATACCTCATTCCCGATTTCAACAATCCTACGGGGGAGACTCTGACATTGGAACAGCGCCGGGCAATAATAGATGTGGCGCGCAAAGAGTCTCTGGTTATCATAGAAGACAGTCCCTACAAGGAACTCCGGTTTTCAGGAAAGGATGTGCCGTCCATGTACTCTATGGCTCCGGACTGTGTCCTGCATCTCGGTTCGTTTTCAAAAATACTCGCTCCCGGTTTCAGGCTCGGATGGGTTTTCGGCCCGGAGCAGGTGCTTGACCAACTGACGGCCTGCAAGCAGTCGGTCGATCTCTGTCCTCCGATGCTTGACCAGCATATCGCGGCATATCTCCTGGAAACGGGATTGCTGCATGACAATCTCCGTAATACAGTGGCTCTTTATCACGGCAAACGTGATTTCATGCTGAAGATGCTCGGACATTACATGCCTTCCGGTGTTACATGGACACTGCCTGAGGGAGGGTTGTTCGTTTTCCTTACGTTCCCTGACGGGGTGGATACGGTAGAAATGTACGACCGCGCCCTGTCTGCCGGTGTCGCCTATGTTTCCGGTGCGTTTTTCCATACGGACGGC
Organism: Candidatus Merdivivens pullicola; assembly: GCA_017694945.1. Taxonomy (GTDB): domain Bacteria; phylum Bacteroidota; class Bacteroidia; order Bacteroidales; family UBA932; genus Merdivivens; species Merdivivens pullicola. The sequence continues at coordinate 43,371 of JADIMA010000008.1, forward strand.
AGCGGAAGGAATACCATGAGGCTCAACTATTCGTTTATGGACATGGACGGGATTGAAGAAGGCGTCAGGATTCTTGCCTCTTTGCTGTGATTCTCAATGAAACCGCAGAATCTTTCCAGGCCTTGTGCCAGAATGCTTTGCGGACAGGCTATATTCCAACGCATGAAGCCTTCGCCTTCCGTTCCGTACATGCTGCCGGCATTGAGCCATAGTCCTGATTCGTCTTTGAGTCTTTCTTCAAGTTCATCGGATTTCATGTCCAGGGAGCGGCAGTCCATCCATACAAGGTAAGTCCCCTCCAGTCTGGCCAAGGGAAACTCTTTGAGACGCTTCCGGCAGAAACCGGCCATGAATTCATAATTGCCTTTCAGGTAGGAAATGAGTTGGGACAGCCATTCCTCGCTTTCATTGTAAGCTGCTACCGTTGCTGTCACTCCGAAAGGATTGACATCACATACTTCATTGATATTTATTGCCTTGTCTATCTTTTGGCGCATTTGTCCGTCCTGACATACTATGTTTGCTATCTGAAGTCCGGCTATATTGAAAGACTTGCTAGGAGATATGCAGGTAATGGAGTTCCTCTGGAATTCTTCCGATATTGATGCAAAAGGTATGTATTCATGGCCCGGATAGACCAACTCGCAATGGATTTCGTCAGATATTATTACGACTCCGTTCCTTAGGCATATATCGCCGATGCGTGTGAGTTCTTCCCTTGTCCATACCCTTCCGACAGGATTGTGGGGGTTGCAGAGAATCATGACTTTGACATCCGGATCCGCTGCCTTGCATTCAAGGTCGTCAAAATCGATTCCGTATGTGTCGCCAGTACGTATCAGGGAGTTGCTCACCGTCTTGCATCCGTTGTTGCGAATCGATGAGTAGAAGCAGTTATATACGGGGCCCTGGAGCAGGACTTTGTCCCCGGGAACCGTCAGGGCTTTGATTATGGCGGACATTGCCGGGACGACCCCTGAAGTATAAATGATCCAGTCTTTGTCTATGTCCCAGCCGTGCCGGCGCGAAAACCACCCTGTCACTGCATCGTAATATGCCTGCGGGACACGGGTGTAGCCGAAAATACCGTGTGCGACTCTCTTCTGCAATGCTTCGATGATTGCAGGGGCCGTCCGGAAATCCATGTCTGCCACCCATAATGGAAGCATGCCCTGATTATCCGAACTGTCCCATTTATAGGAATTAGTCCCTTTTCTTGGGATTATTTCATCAAAATCGTATTTTATCGCCATAATGAAAAATTATTTTCGTCCTGTCACTGTAGAGGCATTTCGCTTACGTTGACCGTGCCTATCATCACTGCAGGGCCGGTCAGTATGATGCCGTGTGCAGAATCGCCGTCGTTCCCGGGAATGAATTCTACGGAAAGCATGTCGCGTTTGGCCTTTATTGCCGTACGGACTTTCCCGTCTTCGCCCTGTTTTAAATAACCGGCCTTCCATGCGGCGACGGCTGATGCCGCTATGCCGGTCCCGCATGCATAAGTCTCATCTTCGACTCCTTTTTCGTATGTGCGTACCATGAGTATGTCCTGTGCGGGCTGTACGAAGTCCGCATTTGCCCCTTGGGGCGCAAACAGGCTGCTGTGTCTCAGCCGCTTTCCTTCGTAAAGTATCTCTGCGTCTTCAAGTCCGGCTTCCATGAATCTTACGAAATGCCTTGCTCCCGTATCGAGGAAATAACCGTTTTCTTCAGGAATATATGAAATGCCGTTTACATCCGACATGCCTAACCGTATTGTCATGCGTGTCAGTGTCTCATTCCATTCAGTGATTTCAGCATGGTGCAATCCGTCTGCTGCTTCGAATGCGAACAGCCGTTTTACGTTATTGCTTTCCCGTTCTGCAAAGATTCTGGCCGCGAAAGCGGTGATGCATCTTCCTCCGTTTCCGCACATCATCCCGCAACTTCCGTCGGGATTGAAAAAAACCATTTTGAAATCATGGCTTCTGCTGTTTTCCAGCAACATCAGTCCGTCGGCCCCGAAGCCGTACCTGCGGTCGCACAATGTCCTTATGTCATTTTCCGAAAGAATGATGCCGCCATCCCGGTTGTCCGCTATAAGGAAATCATTCCCTGCTCCCTGGTATTTATAAAAAGTCATCAGCGTTTTTTATTGGCAAAGTTATGCATATTTTAATAAATTAGCGGTTTAAAAAGATTGGAAACATGTGTAAATCGTTTTTATTGCCGCTTGTATTTCTGGTGTTGACGGTGCGGCCTTCCTTTGCATCGGATTCATTGTCGGTCGATGTTCCGTGCATACCTTTGCTGAACGGTCATGAGATGAATATGCTTTGCAGTATCGAAGCCGGGAATGCAGTGTTCGATGGTGTCCTGCTGGAGTTTGCCGAAGGAACGGACATGTCGGAAATAACATCGCTTGCTTTATACGAATGCGGCAATGATTCGGTGCCTTTGTCCGTTGTTCACAGTCCTTTGCCGGATTCTCTGTTTCTGGATGCGGGGCGAGGAATGCCCGGAGAGGGACGGGGATATTATGCAACAATCGGAATAAAGGATGGCGCATCCCTTGCGGAGCCGATCCGTTTTTCAATTGCCGGGAAGACTTATGAACGCCGCAAGGCTGTATCGGTCAGGAATTCCGGAGATGACGGCGTGTCGGCTTTCAGGATACCCGGTCTGGTTACGACGTCAAAAGGGACTCTGGTCGCTGTTTATGATATCAGATATGAAAGCAGTGCCGATCTTCAGGGAAAAATCAAGATAGGAGTGAGCCGGAGCGAAGACGGCGGCATAACGTGGGATCCCATGACCGTGGCTGTCGATTTCGAAGGGTATGGAGGACTTCCAGCCGGGCAGAACGGGGCTGGAGATCCATGTGTCCTTTATGACGGATTCAACGAAAGGTTGTGGATAGCGGCATTGTGGTGTCATGGCATGCCGGGGAAACGCGCGTGGACGGCCTCGGGACAGGGCATGTCTGTTGAAGAAACAGGCCAGTTGGTGCTGGTTTCAAGCGATGATGACGGGCTTACATGGTCGGAGCCGGTAAATATAACGCCTATGGTGAAAGATGAATCATGGTATCTGCTGTTGCAGGGGCCAGGGCGCGGCATGGTCATGGAAGACGGCACTCTTGTTTTTCCGGCCCAATACATCGATTCGTCCAGGACGCCGAATGCCACTGTAATATACAGCATGGATGCCGGCGAGACATGGCATATCGGCAGTCCTGCAAGGCCGGAGACTACCGAATCCCAGGTAGTGGAGTATCCGCGTGGTACGTTGATGCTGAATATGAGAGACGACCGCGGTGGAAGCCGTGCCGTCTGTGTTTCGCATGATATGGGGCGGACATGGAATGAGCATCCTTCGTCAAGGAGCGCACTCCGGGAGCCTGTGTGCATGGCAAGTCTGATTGCCGTCAAAGGCGTTGACAATGTGACAGGAAGGGATCTGCTGATATTTTCGAACCCGGATTCTTCGACCGACCGAAAGGACATTACCGTCAAAATAAGTCTTGACGGCGGCCATACGTGGCCTCGGGAGCATCAGGTGCTTCTTGACGAAGGATACGGATGGGGATATTCCTGCCTTACGATGGTGGATGAGTCAACGGTAGGGATATTGTACGAAAGCAGCGTTGCGAATATGACTTTCCAGGCAATCCCGTTAGAGGATTTCTTCCAGAAATTTTGAATAGACGACGGCCTTCTCTTCAAGTTTCATGGGATATGCCCTGGAACTTGACGGCAGCCTGTGCAGCATGAACTGCCTGTCCCCGAAAGATATGGCAGTGGAATTTCCGACGGCGGGTACGGTGCATCCATATATTGCTGAAACCGTTTCGGCGGCCTTCTGTCCGGTTGCGGCAATCGCATTGCAGCGGGGCAGGGTTGAAAGGATATCCGGAATCGGAGACGGCTCAATGACTTCCAGAAACTTGTCCGATGCATTGTCTTTCATCCTAATCACCCTGTATGCCGCATCGTACAGGGCTATTCCGGCTTCGTGGCAGAAAGACATTATGCTGTCTTTGTCGAACCGTTTTCTGTCCGGAGATATGAAATGGTCTTTATCCCTGAAAAATACAAGTCCGAATATGCGCCACATGTCATTGTTGAAGTTCGGGTAGTAAAAATCCATCGACCACCGTTCTTTTTTTGGTGGGAAACTTCCGAGCACCAGTATTCTGGCGTTGACTGGAAGGAAAGGAGTAAACGGATGTGACTCAATTTCGTGCATCTTCTTCAAGTATCCTCAATGCCATGTCCATATATTCAAACAGGTCAACGGTGCTTTCGCGCACATATTCATCAGAGCGTTTCTTGCCCAGTCTCACCATTACGGCATCGTATTCGGGAATCGCGACTATGTATTGGCCGAGCATGCCGCGCATAAGCCTGTATTCGCGCCCTTTGTATTTTTGTATCCAGAACTGGTATCCGTAATAATCGAGACTGTCCTCTCCCCATTCGTTTTTAAGGTGGACGGCAGGAGACAGCGCCTGTTGCATGTAGTCGCGCGATATTATCTGCTGTCCTTCCCATTTTCCGTAATCGAGCATCAATGCTCCGAACCTTGCGGCATCGCGTGCCGTGGTGTGGAAGCAGCAGAATGCTTTTTCATCTCCGTTTTCTTTGTCGAGAAGCCAATAGGCGTCATGTTCCGCTCCGAGGGGTTTCCACAGTTTTTCTTCCGCATAGGCACTCAGTGTCGTCCCCGTGGCGGCTTCTACTACGAATGCCAGCAGTTGCGTCTCTCCGCTGCGGTAATCGTATTGCAGGCCTGGTTTTTCAGAAACTTCGAGTTTTGTCACCAGGTCGAACAGGTCGTTTCCGTAATATCCGTGTGTCGTAAGGGAAAACAATGAGGAATATGCCTCGTCCCATGCCATTCCTCCGCTCATTGTCAGTAGGTCTTTTACGGTGACTTCCGCCTGCAGTCCTTTTGTATATGACGGAATGTATTCAGATACCGGGTCGTCAAGGCTGGCGATGCAGCCTTCGTCGTATGCGGCCCCTGCAAGCAGACTGACTATGCTTTTAGTGCAGGAATATATGTTGGATGTCATGCTGTCGCTCCATCCGTTGCGATAATCTTCGACAAGTATGCTGTCTTTGCGGACAATCAGGAATGATACGGTCTCCATGCTGTCCAAGTATGCAGTTTCTTCCGCGGTGAATCCAATACGGTTGTAATCATGTGATTTTGCCCACAAGTAAGGTGTTTCTGGAGCGGATACCGTATCGCGGAAGAAGAGTTCACAGTCGTCTATTTTAGGATACAAGTGTATCAGTGCCTGCCGTGCATAATATGGAAGGCAGAAGTATGCGATAATGATTGCGCAAATTACGGTGGCGGCAATTGCCGTAAATGTTCCGGTACGGTGTTTCATCGTTTTGTATCCCGTTTGAAATCTTTTAAAAAACGCCGTCTTCCTTTATGCAGGGATTCTGCTGATTGAAGACGGCGCGTATTTATCTTATCATCTGTCTTAGAAAGACCAGCCCAGAGAAATCATGAAAGTGTTGTTGAAATTGTCGGAATTTCCGGTTCCGAACGGTATCATGTAGGCCAGGTCTAAGTTGATGCCGAAAAATTTCACGCCCAGTCCGGCGGATGCATATTGAGGCAGGCAATTGACCGCATTCTGGCTGAAATGGTATCCTCCCCTTACGAAAAGCATGTCGTTGAAGCCGTATTCGGCACCTACGCCTGCGTAAAATTCGGAATGGAATATCAGATAGTCAGCCTGGAGGGTTGCATCCAGTGAATGTTTTTCCCATTCTTTGCCATAACCGAAACCGAGCCTTACTGCTGTAGGCAGGTCTGAACCTTTATAGTTCTCATTGGAACTGTATTTGATTTTTGTTCCGATATTGTTTACTCCTGCGGCAACCCTGAATCCCTGGATGGTGTACATCAATGAAAGGTCGGCAGCGAAAGCATATGCGTTCTTGTAGCCGGGGAGTGTCGCGAGCCATTTATCGGACATCCTTGTCGAATTGACCATTTTTGCGTTGAGTCCGATGGCGAATCCGTCAATGATTTCAGCGGCGAAACCTGCGCCCACGGTATATTCATAAGGCTGGAACATTCCAAGGGCGTTGCCGTACAGGTCTGCTTCCATGCGTTTGTTGCCGAATGAGCCCTGCCCATAGACAGATATTGCATAACGCTCGGACAATGAATAGTATGCGGCCAGATTGAAGTGGTTGAGCAAATTTGTTGAAGGGATTCCCATATAATTCCCTTGTATGGAAAATGTTTCATCGGCAAGGGCCATTGATGCCGGGTTTGTCATTATGTTGGAGCCGTATGCGCCTGATGCCATGTCGGTTCCTCCCATCGAGAGGGAGCGGGCGTTTGCAGGGCGGTTCAATGATTCCAGATCCTGCGCTGTCATCGCGGTGGCCGTAAAGGCGCAAAGTGCGACTGACAAAAATATGTATTTTATATTATTCATCGTTTTAGAGTTTCATTATGTTTTGTGTATATGTTTTTCCGGTTTCATCTGTAATGGTTACGATATAATCTCCTGTGTTGATTCCGCTCAGGTCTATTGCCTCAGGGGAAGCCGCGGATATCTTATAGTTTGCTATGTCCATTATCCGTTTTCCTGAAGGAGTTTCTATTGAAACATTGACAAGTTTGTCATTGGATGAAGCCGTCTTGATATACATCATGTCTATTACAGGGTTAGGGTAGCAGAGGTATTCAGGCCCGTCGTTGAGGACTGTGACATTGAATTCGGCCGATACGTTTTCCCCTGAGTTTTCAGCAGCATATACGGACAGCCTTGCTTCTCCTGCTGCAAGCGCCGTCAGGGTGAGCATTCCATCGTTGATTTCTGCGGCTATGCAGTCTCCTGACAAAATATTGCATGTGAATGTCAGTTTGTCGCCGTTCCTGTCGCTGATGAAATCATAAAGATTGATGGTGTTGACATATCCTGGCCCGGCCATGGTCATGTCGTAAAAATCCTTGACTATTTCAGGCGGATAATTTTTTTCGGTAGTGCATTTCAGGACAGGTGACAGTTCGGATATACTGTAGTTGTCCTTGCTGTCAATGGCCAGATAATATGTGGTTTCCGCTTTAAGGCCGCTGAGCGTGTATTCGATAAGGTCTCCTGCCTCAAGAGGGTTGTTCAATGTAATGCATTCGATTCCTGCAGGAAGGTTTTCCCTGTCAATCGATGCATCAAATTCTGATTCGCTGTAATAAATGTTGAATGTCACTGGTTTGCCGTTGTCTTTATCGGCAGGTACCGTCCATGACAGGTTGATGCTGTTGCTGCCTGCATGCTTTATCGTAAAGTCGTCGATAGGATCCGGGGCAATGAGACTGTACATTGAGATTGCCGCGCCTACGTCGAGAAGCCCGCTTCCAAGTTGGTTCTGATAGCGGCTGTTGTGGTCTTCATAAATCACAGGGTTGGTAGTGGTAAGCAGCATGTCCCAGAGTTGCTGGTTGGTGAATCCCGGGCCTCCGTATATTGAGAGGAGCAGGGCTGCGGCTCCCGATACATGAGGGCAGGCCATGGATGTACCTTCATATCCGTCATAACGGTTGTTGGTTATGGAACTGTAAACCAATTGCCTTTTTTTGGAATCTCCTCCCGGAGCGGCAATGTCGGCCCATGAGCCGTAGTTTGAATACCATGCCCTTTCAAAATCGGCTGCGACTGAAGAGACGCCGATTACGCGTTCGTAACCTCCCGGAGAACTGTAAGGGGTGTTGTCATTGCCTCCTGCGAATATTACGATACCGCCTTTCATCGGCCCGGTCTGGTTGCCGTTTTCATCGATTCCGGCGTATTCTATGAAATAATCTATTGCTTCTTTGTCCGCTTCGGAGATTTCAGGAGAGCCGTAACCCCAACTGTTCTGGCTTATGATGGCTCCGTTGTCGGCTGCATATTTGAAAGCAGGCGCTACATCCCATGCGCCGTCTTCTCCCCAGAAAATCTGGCAGCTCATGACTCTTGCTCCTTTGATTCCTTTCGCCTTGTCGCCTCCGGCAACTCCGCATACGCCGATTCCGTTGTTGTTTACGGCTGCAATGGTTCCGGCTACGTGCGTTCCGTGATCGTCGGGAACGATGTACATGTTATATACGAAATCATGGCCGTATATGTCATCGACATATCCGTTCCCGTCGTCGTCCACTCCTTCGACGCCGTTAAGTTCGGCCTCGTTCACCCACATGTTGTCTTTAATGTCTTCATGTTCGTAATCGATTCCTCCGTCAATTACGGCTACGACAATTTCGGGACTTCCTACATATCCCATTTCCCATACGGGAACGACATTTATGTCGCATCCTTCATCTCCTTTATATGTCCCGTCATTGTAATAGTGCCACTGTTCATTCAGGTAAGGATCGTTGAAGATGTCGCTTGCGGCGGTCTGAGGGGCCAATCCGTCATAAGGGCCGTTATATGCTTTTGTGAACTGCGGCCTGATTATGGTAGGTACAGGTTCTACGAATTCGATTCCTTCTATTGAGTTGAGATCGTTCCCGGCCTTGGTGAGAGGAGTGTCGTCGCTGAACTTGACCGTGTACCATCTGTGCAGGCCGGCTTTCCTTGTACGCTCTTCAAATTTTCCGGAATACGGGAAAGTCCTTTTCATGCTTTCGAAGCCGAAACCAGCGAGGGCGTCATCGGATGATTTGACACCGATGTTATGAATTACACCTTTCGTGTCGGCTTGTTGTTCGAGTTGTGCGGCAAGTTGTTCCGATACTTTGATTCTCATTACTCCAGGTACCATCGACCGTGAATCAAAGGCGATTTGCGTAGTGTCAGGGCCGTCCAGTTTCTCCTTAACACAGGATGACAGTGCCAGACAAACGGCAAAAATGAATAAGAAATTTCTTTTGTACATATAATTGCAGTTTTAATTAAAAAATTAAAAATACAAATATAGGAAACTGTTTTGAATTTCTAGGAAGATTTTTAAAATGATTATCCGCAAAAATACCCCCTTATATGTATGGGGGAGGGAGTGTCTTCCGGCAGTACGCGCCGGGCATGGCGGCCTGCATTGAGTAGCGGCATGAGACACACCCCGGGCCACGTCCCGACTTAACTTCTGTTTATATAACCCATTGTAAATTAGCGGCAAACAACATGCATTACGAAAAACACGTGTGGATTTCAAGGGCTTCCGGACTCCTCAGAATCCACACTTATAAAATATTGTTACAATAGCAATTAACTATATATCAATATATTGCAATATTTTTAAATTGAGTCGGGGCATGGCCCAAAGAAGGCGTACCCGGTTATTCTTCAAAAAAGGGGGTATTTTTGCGGATAATCGTAATTTTTAATATTCCAACATTACATTGTCGATGCTCAGGCTGTTTCCTATTTCCCCGGTGAAAGGCCCGAGAGAGCCGGAAGCAAAATATATAATCAGATGTGTCGGGACGGTGCCGGGTTCGGCCCAGCCGGTTTCTTGTATCGGTACGGATTTCCCGGATGAATTTTCTGCATAGAAAAACGAATTGAGTCTTGAAAATTCGGACAGTCCTGCTTCGTTTTCTGGACGCCCGTATTCCAGTTTCAGCCTGACGCCGTGTTTCCAGTCGCAACTGCTGTCTATGAGCATTTCTCCTGTGGCCACGCGTTCGGCATAGATTTTTCCGTCTCTTTCGCTTCTTCTCTGTAATTGTACGGTTACTATGGCTCTATCCTTTCCGGGCATGTCCTTGCGCTTCATTCCTGTGCTTATGCTGATGGTTCCGGTGTTGAGTATCACGGCCTTGTAGTCGAATACCAGGTATTTCGGGCGTTTTGTAAAAGGTATCCCGATGTTTACGCTTTCTATGGCATTGTCCATGCTGCTTATAGGTTCGCGAAGCCTTCCGAGATATACGGCCCCGGCGGTAAGGACGTTTACCTTTGCCATGCCGAAAACTTTGAAGTTCATGATTTCAGTCCTCATTTCAGCGCATCTGCCGTTGCCGTGTGCGGCCGGCCTGACATTCACATTTGTCTTTACAATGCCCATGACCTTTGCGAATGCGTTGGATGTCGCCCAGGGAGAATCAATATTAATATAAGGTATGTTTCCGTGTATTGTCTGTTCCTTGTCTATTTCATAGACGGTGACGCTGTCCTTGCCGACAATGGCCGACTCTTTGATGCGCCTTTGCGTCCATTGTTCGAAGTCGCCGAAAGGGATGGGTTCCAGTGTGCCCGCTTTTTCCTGTGCCGTTGCAGGCAGAAAGCAGAATAAGGAAAGAATCAATATGCTATATGCAGTTTTTCTCATTTCGTAAAATTTTATCCGGCAGTAAATTGCGCAAAAAACGTGCTAATCGTATCTGATATTTTCGTTATATTTGCAAAGCAAATCCTTGTTATATGATATGAAAAGACATATTGCATTTTCCGTTTTCCTTGCATTTTCCGTTTTCCTGATTTTTTCCTGTGAAGAAAAAAACGGGCCCGAAATCATTTATGAGCAGGGGCAATGGGTGAAAGATGCCAGAAGTACGGCTTATTTCAGCATCTATCCCGATGAATTGTTCCCCGGGGTCATCCTTCAGACGGAAGGTGTAAAGCGTCTTTACGCCGACAGCCCGTTTGTCCAGGCCAACTTTACAGAAGACCTTCTGATGGACATTGTGAATCCGGGAGAAGGGGCGGAGATATCATTGAAAATGCATGGCAGCGATATTTGCAATGAAATCGAGTGTTCATACGAAGTGGCCGCCGGTGATACTGCGCAGGTGCTGGTTCTGCAGGTTCCCGTTGACTGGGATTACAATACATTGCTGGAATGGGATTTTGACCGTAATGTGAAACTGTCATGGGAGGTTGCGATAGACGGGCAGCATGTCCAGACTTTTACAAAACAGTTTATATGCCGTACGCTCAGGAGTTTCATCGGTTCTCTGATGATAGAAAAGAACCTTCCTGAAAATGCCGTAATCGTTGAAATGCTTCACAATCCCGAGGTGGTCGGGAGTTTTCCGGTCACTGAAAACGATAAAACCATGAATATGCACCTGTCCGCTTTGCTGGCCGGGCTTATAGATGAGACTTCTCCATTGATCGAGCGTTTGAAGGGCGAGGTGATCGAGGACGGTTATGTTGACAAACTTACCGGCATGGCCGGTTATAGTGAAGAAGAATTGTTGCAAAACGTAGATGCATACAATTACCTTATGCAGAAATACAATATTCATTATGCCACCCGCAGTGCCGGGAATGCTGTGCAATATCTCCGTACGATAGACGAGATTTTTGAAAACCATAACGGCTATTGCGCGGAGTTGGGAATAGCCTTTGTCTCGTGGTGCCTGAACCTCGGGGTGAAATGCACGTTCGAGGCTGTGCCGAGGCATCTTACTACAAGCGTATATCTTCCTTTCGCCGCGATTGATCCGTCCACGATCGAATATCCTTTTGACACCACTGTCTCTGCAAGTTTAATGAGCGATTACGGTGCCGTTTTTTCAACCCCTCCGACCGAAGCGGAATTTCAGGAATCAAGGGATTTTTTTGAACTTGTGCGGTACAACTCCGAACTCCGCGAGGAAAAATACGAGGCTGACATGCTCGTCGATTCGTTATTGTATTATAAGTTCAATCCCGCTTCACTCAGAAGGTTCCTTCCGTCTTTCAATATAGGGGCCAGGGATTATATGAAGACAAGGGCTGCAGTAGCGGTAAAATCCGTCCGTGCGGCATCCAATCCGCTGTGGACGGGTGGAACATCGCCTGTTTTGGAACCGGTCGTGTTCTGAAATATATTTTACGGAGAAGGTTTTTCCATTCCCAGGGTTTCTCATGTGCTTGCGTAGCGTGCATTCTGCCGCCGAAACAATTTTGTTGCACAAATATGGGGAAATCCTTTGAATGTACGGCGGAATTTCATAAATTGCAGATGATTTAATAAAACCTAATAATGTTGCAAGAAGCGGGGCAGGCTGGCCAGAAGCCAGATCCGAATCCGGACTATTCGGACGCATTTACAGTGGAGGTAAGCGAAATTACTGCTACATCAGCCCGAATCGCTGCAAGTTGCAAATATCCGGAATTGTACTGGACTGTCGATGTAATAGGAAAAAACGATTATGACTTTTACATTGCCGGAAATGAATACGAGATGCAGTCCTATTTTACCAATTACCTTCTTGATGTCGCATTGTCGTATGGATATACTTCGTTGAGAGATTTTCTTCCCGAATATCTTTTTGCAGGAGATTACGAATATGACGAAGTGATGGAGAATCTTATGCTTGAAACCGAATATATCCCCTTTTCCATAGGAATGGATTTCAATGCTGGATTTACCACCGGATTTTATTTCGGAGATTCTTTTTCCACAGCCGAACTGCCTAAGTCCGATCTCGCTTTTGAGTTCAAGTTGGATGTAAGGGAAACCAGTGTGACGATGGATGTATATCCTTCAGACAAAGAAGCATATTACTATGCGACAATTATAGACAGTTCCTATTTCGGGGCAGGATTCAGCGATGAATACATAATGAATGATTTGCTGAGGAGTTACGGAGACGATCTGATACACTACCTGTACAGGGGAGACCTTATAGGTGAAGAGAGTACCGGAATGATTCCGACGACATACTATTATGCGATTGCGTTCGGTGTGGATGCGGAAAACGGTTACTACAATACGGAATTGTTCAAGCAAGAGTTCCAGACCGTACAGGCCATAGTGAGTGATGCCTATGCGGAAGGAAGCATGGACAATTACTGGCTCATAGAAGATCTTGTCGAGTACAATCCGTCTTATGAGGGACTGATTGGCAGCGAGGATCTTTTCGGAGCCCTTGACATTGAATTCAACGATTCTGCGGTGAGTGCGGTCTGTGTGGTATATGTGGGCGACTTGAGCGATGTTGACATGGACGAACTTTACCGGTCGGCTTTGGTGCAAGGTACCCCGGTCGGCAGAGACGATCCCGCACGCCTGGTCTATATGTCCTATAATGATCCATGCACCATCTGCGTGATAGCAAAAGACGCGGACGGCTATAACGGAGAGATGTCCCTTACGGTAGTGAATCTTGCCGAGGAGGGCACCTCGCATGATTACGGGCTTTTTGACGAATATTACAATGCGTATATGGGCGGCGCAAACGGCATGGACGGTGTTTTGGTTGCGAAAAAAGCACTGTGATTCTTTCCGGATGTGCTGAAAGATGCCAGTGAGGCCGGCTCAAATAATCCGAGCCGGCCTCTTTTGCAACTGTTTCCTGTTCGTCTTCCTGTCCTATTCGTCCAGGATTTTATCTATGGCCTTCCTCCAGTCTTCACCGTTTTCCGGACGGTAGGTCCTGAACCCCATGTTTTCAGCCGTTGCAATATTTGCTGCTCCGTCTTCCACGAATAGAGTTTCATCGGGAGACATCCCGCTGTCATGAATCATGTATCTGAAGATTTCGCAAGACGGTTTTGTATATCCTATTTTATAGGAAAAATACATTCTGTCAAAATAGTTGTCCAGGGGTTTCCCTCCAGGAAACTGTCCGGAGCAGGCCCACCCCATGATGAATGGATTGGTGTTGCTGAGCATGAATGTCCGGTAGCGCTTCCTTGCCGCAAGAATGTAGTCGAGTTTTTCTTGGCGGATGTCCGTAATGAAAGCGAGCCATGCTTCCTGCACCTGCCTTTCGGTAAGAGCCTTTCCGGATATTTCCCGCATTTTTGCCGTGAATCCCTCCGCATCCGTTCTCCCGTTTTCGACATCAAGGAAAGGGCCGCTTTGCAGATATGGATCGAGATATGTTTCTACATCTTTGATGCCAAGGGCCTTGAAGGCGGATACGGCATTCTGCATGTCAAGGTCGGCTATTACGCCTCCGAAATCGAATACTAGATTTTTAATCATTCGGATGTTTGTATTTATGGCGTTTCATGTCATGATGGTGAGGAACCGGAGCGGGATGCCTGTCCGGTTTTTTCGGGCCTTTGAACATCTGAGGGTTGTCCAAAAGCGCGTCCTCTTTCACCATTTCAAGTTTTAGAAGCAGGCGATAGACTTTTTTGTATTGTCTTTCGTTCATTCCGTAATCGCGGGCGATTCGTTCGGCATCGGCTTTTGCGCGTTCCTTTATTGTGAATTCATGATGGGGTTTGGGAGGAGGAGGGACTTGCGCTTTTGCGGCATCCGAAAATGCGGCTGCTGAAAAAATGCACAGGGCCGCCAGTGTTATGATGTATTTTTTCATGATACAGTTGTTTGTTTGCGATTTTTGCAGTTTTGTCCGAAATCAAAAACCATGCCTGCTATGTTGACAGGACAATCGCTCTGATGTTGTCGAATCTGCGTTCAGCCAGGTCTTTTTCGGATATAAGGAAATCCAGTACCCCCGAATCCATGAAGTTGAGATTAAAGTCTTTTCCGTCGAACGAATCGATCTGCAACAGGATCAGCCAGTCCTCAAAAGGGTGATCCCAGTTTTCCCATTCTCTGTGCGAAGGAGGGGCTAAAAGCATGTGTTCGTCGGAGTATCTTCCTGCAGGCTTGTCTGAGAATGAAATGGCAAGTTCCTGTGGTGATAATGGAATCCCCTCTTCGTCAACAATCCGGATTTCTTCAAATCCGGTAATATCCGGAAAATAAAGTACCTTCACATCCTCTGCATCGCTTATATAGCCTCCCACGGCGTCAAAGGGTTCAAAATCACCCAGGTAATGGTCAATTTTGGAGAAAAAAAGCATAAGGCCTTCGTGAGGGAGCATGTTTTCAGGATCAAAATCCGCAATGTTTTCAAGTGCAATCTGGCAGATGAAATTATATGGGCGGATATCGCCCTTGCTGTCAGTATATTCCGGATATGGATATCCGGGAGGAAGCAGGGGGGAGCCCCAGAAATGGGACAGGGATCTTTCTCCGCTGTCGGTCGTGATTATGTGGATTGGCCTGGTCATGATGCAAAGATACGAAAATGCTTCCTGTTTATATTAAAAATTTGTTAAACCTTTTCTGCGCTATTGCCGACTGTCATTGCCTTGCATATCTTTGCGCCCGTGCAGGCCAATCCCCTGCGCGGAAGGTATAAATGAGCAAGAAAAAGATTTTCTTTTCCGTATTCATCGCACTTTGTATTTATGGTCGGGCGGAAGCCCAGCGCATAAAGGGGAGCGATACTCTTTTGCCACTGACGCAAGAACTTGCCGAAGAATATGTAGGCGCGCATCCTTCAGAGGAGGTGATAGTCACCGGAGGCGGAACAGGTGTAGGCGTGGCGTCCCTTATGGAAAACACTACTGACATAGCCATGGCTTCACGCCGAATCAAGTTCGGTGAAAAGATGAGATTTGCCGAGGAGGGACTTGACTACCGTGAGGTGGTCGTGGCCTACGACGCCCTTGCGGTAGTGGTAAATCCTTCCAATCCTGTTGACAGTCTGACAAGAGAGCAGTTGGAAGCCATTTTCCGTGGAAAAATCACAAACTGGAAAGACGTCGGAGGCGAGGACATGAAGATTATCGTGTATTCGCGCGAAACATCTTCCGGAACTTATGAGTTTTTCAAAGAAAGCGTACTGGAAAACAAAAATTACAAGGCAAGTGTGCTCTCCATGCCCGCGACCGGGGCGATAATCCAGTCTGTAAGGCAGACAAAGGGAGCAATAGGCTACATAGGGCTGGCATACCTCAATCAATATGTAAAGCCTCTCGCTGTCTCGTATGATGAAGGGAAACATTATGCCGCACCTTCCGTTGAAACTGCTGCAGATGGCTCCTATCCGATAGTAAGACCATTATATTATTATTATGATGCGGAAGACGAACCGGCGGTGTCGCCGTTTATTTCATATGTCCTTTCTCCCGAAGGACAGGAGTCGGTGTCCGGCCAGGGGTTCATACCGGTAAATAATGGGCAATGATATGAGGAGGTTTCTTGAGAAAATCGTGAAGTGGCTGCTTACCGGCAGCGGTTTCGTTACCAGCCTTGTGATATTGCTGATTATAGGTTTTCTGTTTACAGAAGGGGCGGGGCTTTTCCGCGAACGTATAATAGAGGAAGGTTATGTGCTTGCGCTCAATAAGGACAACCCGGTGAAGGAGATGACCGCCGCCGAAATCAAGGCTGTTTTCGATGAGGATATTGTCAATTGGAAAGAACTTGGCGGTTCTGATATGGCGATAGAGACTTTCCGCCTGGAAGATGCGGAAAAATATTTTTCAGAAGAGCAATTGGGCGAACACTATGAGAATGCCGGAGGTCTTATTTCCGGTCTTGTTGCTTCCAATCCCGGCATGGTGGCGTTTATTCCGGAGACGATGGCCGTTGAAGGCACGGAATTGAATTTTATCAAGGACAAGACGATATCTCCGAAAGAAGTGTTCCTGGGAAACGAGTGGTTCCCTACAGCCACGCCGGCGCCGCTTTTCGGAATGTGGCCTCTTCTTGCCGGTACTCTGTGGGTCAGTCTGTTTGCTATACTTTTCGCTTTGCCTTTCGGCATAAGCATAGCAGTGTATATGGCGGAAGTGGCTTCGCCCCGTGTGCGGAATTTCCTGAAACCCGTGATAGAACTTCTGAACGGCATCCCCTCTGTGGTATATGGTTTTTTCGGACTTATAATCATCGTCCCCATACTCCAGCAGGTGTTCGGCCTTCCCGTGGGAGAAAGCGGGCTGGCGGGCAGCATCGTACTGGCAATCATGGCGCTTCCTACGATAGTCACTGTTGCCGAGGATGCCATGCGTAATTGCCCCCGTTCGCTCAGAGAGGCAAGTCTGGCATTGGGGGCCACACGCTGGCAGACGATTTACCGGGTCGTGATACCTTCTTCAATGTCAGGTATTGCCTCGGGCGTAGTCCTGGGCATAGGACGGGCGGTCGGTGAGACGATGGCTGTTCTGATGGTAACAGGCAATGCCGCCGTAGTGCCGGCATCGATACTCGAACCCCTGCGTACGATACCTGCTACAATAGCGGCGGAACTTGGAGAAGCACCGGCCGGAGGAGCGCATTACCAGTCGTTGTTCCTGTTGGGCGTAATCCTGTTCTTCATAACATTTTTCATCAACCTTTGTGTTGAATTCATTTCATCGCGCAATAAGGCAAAAAGCAATTGATATCCATGAATAAAAGACTTTCTCAGAAAATGGCGTTCGGTATTTTCAGGACACTGAGCCTGATGATAGTGCTTGTCCTGTTCTCAATACTGGGCTTCATAATATACAAAGGGGCCGGTGTTATAAACTGGGATTTTCTTACAAAGGCCCCTTCTGACGGGATGACTTCCGGAGGGATTTTTCCGGCAATAGTCGGTACATTGCTGCTTATGCTCGGAAGTGCCGTAGTCGCTTTTCCCATAGGCATAATGAGCGGGATATATATGAGTGAATATGCTTCGAAAACGGGCTGGGCCGTCAAGTTCATCCGACTTATGACGAACAATCTCAGCGGTGTGCCTTCAATAGTTTTCGGCCTTTTCGGCATGGCTTTGTTCGTAAAGTATCTGGGATTCGGGGACAGCATACTGGCCGGTTCGTTTACGCTCGGGCTTCTTTCGCTTCCCTTGGTCATACGTACTACGGAAGAGGCTTTGAAAGACATTCCGGACGGCATACGCGAAGGAAGTCTTGCCCTTGGGGCGACGAAACTCCAGACTATATGGAAGGTCATACTGCCGATGGGCATGCCCAGGATAATAACGGGTCTGATACTTTCCCTGGGCCGTGTTTCTGGAGAAACAGCGCCGATACTGTTTACATGCGCTGCATATTTTTTCCCCCAGTTGCCCGCGTCGGTTTTCGACCAGTGCATGGCTCTTCCATACCACCTGTATGTAATCTCTACAAGCGGTACTGACATAGAGGCGCAGCAGCCGATAGCCTATGGTACTGCACTGGTGCTCATAGTGATAGTACTGGTGATAAATCTGATGGCCGGAGGATTGAGAAAACATTTTGAAAAAAGATTGAAGATAAAGTAATACGAGATAATGGAAAAAATCGAAGCCAGAGATGTCAATTTTTACTATGGAGACTTTCACGCGCTGAAAGGGATATCGCTTGATGTGCCACGTAATAAAGTAGTTGCCTTTATAGGCCCTTCGGGCTGTGGAAAATCAACATTCCTCAGACTTTTCAACCGCATGAACGATCTTGTGCCGGGCTCAAGGCTGGAAGGCGACATCAGGATTGACGGCAAGGACATTTATGCGCCGGGAGTGGATGTCGATGAACTTCGCAAGAATGTAGGGATGGTTTTTCAACGCCCTAATCCGTTTCCGAAAAGCATTTTTGACAACATAGCGTATGGCCTGAAGGTGAACGGAGTAAAGGATAAGAAATTTATCAGGGAAAGGGTTGAAGAATCGTTGCGCGGTGCCGCGCTTTGGGATGAAGTAAAGGATAAATTGAATGCTTCCGCATATGCTTTGTCGGGAGGGCAGCAGCAGCGTCTCTGTATTGCCAGGGCAATGGCAGTATCTCCATCGGTGCTTTTGATGGATGAACCGGCATCTGCTTTGGATCCGATTTCAACAGCAAAGGTGGAAGAACTGATATGCGAACTGCGTAAAGAAGTCACGGTGGTGATTGTCACCCATAATATGCAACAGGCCGCAAGAGTCAGCGACAAGACAGCGTTTTTTTACATGGGCGAGATGATCGAGTACGATGATACGAAAACTATTTTTACAAACCCTCATAAAGAAGCGACCCAGAATTACATCACCGGGCGTTTCGGTTAATATTTTCAGTTATGGTAAAATTTGTAGATGACGAATTAAAATCTATACGTGCTGAGGTAATACGCATGTGGACTCTGGTATATAATCAGATAGACCAGTCAAGGCTGGCCGTTCTGGGGCTGGATAAAAACATAGCCCGGCAGATTACAGTCCGCGAAAGGCTTGTTGATGCCTTCGAACTCAAGATTGACAGTGAGATTGAGGATTTCATAGCCCTTTATACTCCGGTGGCGATAGATCTGCGTTTCGCGCTTGCGATGTTGAAGATAAACAACGATCTTGAACGAATCGGCGATTATGCCTATAGCATAGCAAGATTCGTAAAAGAGACGGAGGCCGTGCGGCTTGAGCCTTCATTGGTTGAAAGTCTCGGGCTAGAGCGGATGTTTGAAACAGTACTTGAAATGATGCATGGGCTTAAGCAGGCGTTGGAAGATATGGATCCGGCTAATGCGGTTGCAGTGATTTCAATGGATGATGAACTGGACAGGCTCAAAGCTGCTTCTGACGGGATACTTGTTGAAAATGCAAAAAAGAATGTTGACGGGATACCTGTGTATATGGGGCTTGGAAGTATTTTCCGCAAACTGGAGCGTACAGGAGACCATCTCACCAATATTGCAGAAGAAATAGTTTTCTTCATAGACGCGAAAGTTCTCAAACATAATGGAGGCGGCTCTGCAGATAACCAGTAACGCCTTTTTCGAGCCACGCCATGACTTGACTTGGACATATTGTTTATTCTTGATTTACATTTGCGGATAATCATAAAAAACATTATTTTTGACTGATATAAACGGAAGCATTATGAAAACGTTAAAATCAGTCATTTTTCTTATTTCCATATTCATATATTCAAACACTTCCGGCCAGTCGGTAGAAGTCGTCCTGGCGCCTTCGGCAAGCGGGGCGGACAGCATTGGAACGGCTGCGATTGAGTGCCGTTATGAATATTCGTGGCTCAAGGATACTACGGCAAGGATGTCGGAAACAGGAGAACTGGTTTCTGGAGACAGTACGGATGTGGTGCGCGGGATGATTATTCTCCAATGCGGGGGAGGCGTTTCAAAGTTTTATAGTTATGACAAATTCTACATAGACTCGTTGTATTTTTCCGACATCAATAAATACAAGGGAATCGACAAACTGTCGAAGGTGAAAAATACTTTTACGGTATATAAGAATTTTCCGGAAGCCGGAAAGATGACGCTTACGGATGCCGTAGGGGCCGACAATTACATGGTGGTAGAGGACATTCCCGATTTTGGCTGGGTTGTCTGTGACGAGTGGAAGGAGATTGCCGGCTACAGGGCTTGTAAGGCGACCTGCACGTTCCGTGGAAGGGACTACGTGGCCTGGTTCGCCCCGGAACTGCCACTGACAGAGGGGCCATGGAAGTTTTCCGGACTTCCCGGGCTTATTATGGAGGTCCGGGATGCTGCAAATCAGTACCGATATGAACTGAAAGGCATTGTGCTGAAAGATGCCACGGTTTATATGCTTGATCTTAATTATCTGAAAACGGATTTGGAAAAATACCTGCGGGTTCTCCGCCGTTACAATGAAAATCCCATGCAATTCCTCTTTGATATAGACATGGGAATGATCCAGCAGGTAGTAGTGTCAAAGTCGGACGGCCCTTCGGGCGAGTTCAAGATAATGTATGATTTTCCGGAAATCATATAAGTTTGCGTTTGCCGCTGTCTTGTTGCTTCTGTCATGTATCAGTCTTCATGCTCAAAATCATAGCATCGAAGGGAAAGTGACAGGGGAGGATGGAGCGCGGCCGATTGCCGGAGCCGTGATTATGTTTTTGCAAGACGGGAAAGATGGGAAATATTATTGTATAAGCGGGCCTGACGGTGCTTTTGAACTGCGTTTGCCTGAACCTCCCGGCAGCAAGGATTCGCTCCGTGTATCTATACTCGGATATGAGACAAAGATAATTTCTGCAGATGTTTCCGGATTCATTGAAATTACTCTGGAGATTAAACCGATGAATATCAAACAGGTAGTCGTATCAGCCCCGAAAGTGGAACTGTTCGGGGATACTGTTGAATTCAATGTGCAGGGGTTCGCCGAGCAGCAGGACAAGAATATCGAGGATGTGCTGAAAAGGATGCCGGGAATCAAGGTGGACGACAGCGGTGACATATATTACAACGGGGAACAGATAGGGAACCTGTATATAGAGGACATGGACGTGCTGGGAGGCCGTTATACGCTTCTGACCAAAAACATTTCCCCTGAAGATGTCAAATCCGTGCAGGTAATAGAGCGGCATCAGCCGGTTAAGGCCTTGAGCGGAATAATGCCGGGGAAGAAACCGGCGATAAATCTGAGGCTGCGGGAGTCTTCCAAAGGGAAGTGGATCGGTTCGGCTGCACTTGCAGGAGGATATTCTTCCGATACCTCTGCCCTGTGGAACGGGAATGCCTTTCTGATGAGGATTGGCCGCAAGTGGAACAGTGTCAATAATATCAAGACCGATAATACAGGAGGGGACATAAGGCAGGAACTTCTGGGCAGGAGTGTTTACGACAGGTCTTATTCGCCAGGCGGAGGAGGATTTATTTCCGTGGGTACGTCTGACGCTCCGCTTGAAAGCGCGAGAGTAAGGTTCAATACATCGGCAATGGGCAATACTTCCAATACTTGGAAACTCGATGACGACTGGATTCTGAACGCTTCTTTGTCATATTCCTTCGACCGTTTAGAGTCGGATAACTCTTCATCGACGGTATATTTTTTTGAAAACAAGGCGGATACTGTCAGAGAAAGTGAGTCGACGATGACCAGGGCGCATTTTCTGCACGGAAGAGTCGAGGTGCAGGCCAATAAGAAAGAGTATTATTTCAGGAATGTGCTTTCGGCAATGGCTGAGTATAAAGACGCCGTGCAGCAAGTAAGAGGCGATTTTCCCAATACGCAGCAGGCTTTTTTGCCGTTTTTCGAGGTGGATGACGACCTTTCGCTTGTCAGAAGGTTCGGGGAATTGTCGGTTTCGGTGACTTCGCAGAACAGTTTTTCCCTGAATGACCAGAGGCTGGAGGTCTTGCGCGACGAAGGCCGGCAAGAGCAGAGAGTGATGGTAAGGGATTTCAATACCGATACATGGGCATCCGCAAATTTCAATCCTGTCCCTGGGTTTTCAATAGGCGTGAAAGGAGGGCTTGATGCCTCAGTACGTTCGTTGGAAAGTGTGCTGAGGCTGTCCGGCAATGCATCCGGCCTTGTCGATGGAAAACTGGACAATGACCTTGTAACAGGATATGTGAGGCCGTATGTGTCGCCTTATTTCAATTACGATTCCAAGCATTGGGAACTGAATGTGTCCCTGCCCTTGAGTTGGGCGTATTACTGGTATGTCGGAGCAGGGAGGTTCATATATAGTGCCATGGCGTCGGCAAAATACAAAATCGGGCCTAAATGGAGCGTTACGCTCGGCGGCAATGCGGCTAACACGCCCCTTAGTATTTTTAGTTTCTATGACGGCTATATCATGAGCAATTACCGTAATATATCAAAAGGCGCCATGAATACTTTGCAGAATGAGATTTACGCCGCTTCATTGAATGTCAATTTCAAGGATCCTGTGAACATGTTATATCTGTCCGGCGGAGTGTCGCGTTCGTGGAATGTTTACCACGTGTCCTCGAACCGTGATTTTATGGGCGACTACATAGTTTCCGCCACGGATTTTTCCAAGGCGTCGGGAAAGGGATGGAATGCTTCATTGAGCGGAAGCATGGGCGTTTATGGTATTAACGGAAGGGTCGGTTTTTCTCTTTCATATTCCAATTATTCTTCCGATTCAATGCTGCAGGACGGGGTGAGGACTCCTTATCTTTCGCAGACGGTCTCTTTTGCACCGGACTTCAGCGGCAGACTGGCGTCGTGGATGAGACTTTCGTATCGCCTTGCATTTTCGTACAATGTTTTTTCTCTTCCCGGTACCGCAACTTCCGATGACAGGCATGACCTTCATCAGTCGCTCGGCCTGAATTTCACCCCGGTTGCGGGTTTGGATATGGAATTGTCTGCAGAACATTATTATACGACATTGGATGGAGGTACGGCAAAGCATACGGTACTTGCAGATGCTTCTGTCTCATATACCTTCAAGGGCGGAGTGCAAGTCGGTCTTATGGCGAGAAATATCCTTGACAACCGTTTGTTTGCCTATTCGGTGTTTGATGCGCTTACTTCGTTTTCATGCCAGTATGCCATAAGGCCGTTCAATATTATCGCATCGGTGTCTTTCAGATTCTAAAGGAAAAAATTTTTCTTATTTTTGCCGGCTGAGAACATTTAAAGAAATATAAATGAGAAGGCATTCTTTCAAAGAGTGGATGATTGCGGTGCGCCCGTGGTCTTTTCCTGCTTCGGCAATGCCGGTGGCCGTGACTCTCGGATACCTTTTTGCGGGCCATCAGCAGGTGAATTGGCTCAATGGGATCTGGGCATTGTTGAATATAGTGATTTTCCATGCATCGGGAAATACATGGAGCGACTATTTTGATTACAGGCGCAAAGTTGATGGCGATGATACTTTCGGAGCCAAGACAATCACTTCCGGGATGTTCAGGGCCAAAGAAATATTTTTGCTGTCATTGGGATTGCTTGCCGTGGCATCTCTTGCAGGGATAGGGTTGTGGCTGCGTACCGGAATGCCTCTTTTATATATCGGGCTTGGAGGGCTTGCCTGCTCCGTGCTGTATCCTTTCCTGAAATACCGCTCCATGGGCGATCTGGTGATATTCGTCGCTTATGGTCTTCTGCCTACGGTGGGGACTGTTTATGCGGCCACTTTGCATGTTGACTGGCATGTGCTGTACCTTGCGGTGCCGGTAGGGCTGATAACCGTGGCAATCCTGCATTGTAATAATCTCAGGGACATATCCACGGACAGTCGTGCCGGATACGCACTTTCGCGATGGGGATAGGAACCAGGGCGTCTGTATGGGTGTATTGTTTTGAAATACTTTTCCCTTTCTTATGGATTACAGGATGTGTAGTTGCGGGGATTCTTCCCGGTCTGTGCCTTGTCGCATGGAGTGCGGTCGTGACAGCGTTGAAAAATGCAAGAATGATGATCGGCGTTTCCAGAAACGGGCTGGACTCCATTTCAAGATTGGACGAATATACTTCAAAACTTCAGTTGCAGTTCAGTGTCTTTCTTATAATTGGTTTTGTGGGAACGGCGATTTTGTTCTAACGTATGAAAAGACTTGTCTTTACACTTGTGCTTGCTGCCTGTCTGTGGACATTGATGTTCTCGCCGTGGACGGCCCCTCATGTCCCGTTCTGGTGGGTGATGGCAGGCTCTGCCCTGATGTTGGGAGTTTTGACTGCATTGTTCAATCCGGGATGGTGGAAGCAGATTAAGTGGACTGCCGGGAATGTGTGCCTGGGGATAGGCGTGGCTGTCATGTTGTGGGGAATATTCTGGGCCGGCGACAAGGTTTCTTCGTGGCTCTTTGATTTTGCACGGGGCCAGGTCGATGAAATATATGGAATGAAGAGCGGCGAATCTCCGTGGCTGCTCACAGTCCTGATGCTGTTTCTGATAGGCCCTGCTGAAGAGATATATTGGCGCGGTTATGTCCAGAAAACATTTTCTGCCCGTTTCGGGAAAAATGCAGGTTATGTTGCGGCTACGCTGCTGTATGCTCTGGTACATGCAGGTTCGTTCAATTTCATGCTTGTCATGGCCGCACTTGTGGCCGGTGGGGTGTGGGGGCTGCTTTACAGGATGTGGCCGGAACGTTTCTCGGCCATAATCATTTCACATGCTCTATGGGACGTGGCCGTTTTCGTGTGGTTTCCCATATAAGGTCAGTCGGACATTCTTGCAACTCTTTCTCTAAGATTGTCCTGGATGTTAAGGAAGTACAGGTTCAATTCCTGGATGTGGTAATTCCCTTTGGGAAATATGGAAGATACGCTTTCAATGAAATAGTCGTCGTCATCAAGTCCGTCTATTATCAATGATTTCAAGTTTTCATCTATTCTGGCTCCTACTTGGCGGTACAGTGTGTCCGAAGTCCTGTCGGAATTGAAGAAAACGCTTCCTTTATTCATCGTAGCCGGTGCGTATGTGGTGTCGGTTACCCAATTTAAAGGATTGATGCAAACTGTATTTCCTTCAAACATCCCTGAGGCGGCTTCGGGTCTGGATATGGAGTTGAAGGCAATAGCCACGCCTGTGTCGGAGGAACCCCGGGCAGGTCTCAGGTACGGGCTGTTTTCAAGGTCGGCATTATAAACAGGGTATCCGAATATGTATGCGGCGACCAAATCCCCGTGCCTTTCTTCGTCAAAACTGTTTTTCAAGAGTTCTATTACGCATTTTGCTCCTTGGCTGTGCCCTGCTATGATGAATGGCCGTCCTTTGCTTATGTTGCTTATGAAATATTCGAATGCTTCATAAATGTCATTCATTGCGTATGCAAATCTTGCCGATATCGTACTTTCGTCCTCCATCCATGAATCCATTGTAATCTGGCGGTAATAGGGGGCGTAGAAATCACAGTCTTTCCCGAGCAGCATTGAAGCCAGGAATAACGAATTGTCGGTAACAAGTTTCCGTTGTGTTTCATTTGAGATATCCATGAAATGGCAAAGTTCTCCGTTACTGTCCTGCCAGTCCCATATGCATGTCGGCGCTATGTAAAACACGTCGGCCGCTGCTTTCGTGGCCCCGTACGCCGCCGCTGTGAACCATGAACTGTCCTTCCCGTAGTCAGGTTTTGCAGGAATGACGCCGATGCGGCCTTTATCGGTGTTTTCATTGCAGGCTGCCGCCAGGAATAGGACGGTACACAGATATAGAATTTTTTTCATCGTTAATATCTCAATTAAAATATGACATGTTCAGATAGGCCGATTTGCCTCCGACGAATGTCGCTGCAATTTCTCCGCGCATGATTTCGTTTTCTATCGGCGACCATCCGCATTTGTAAGTTATTACCGAATAACCGAGGTCGTTTTCAGGCACTTCGGGCATTTCCTTTACCACTCTGACATATTTTTCAGGATTTATCAGTACGAAATCCGCTTTCAATCCTCTGGCTATGCGGCCTCTGTCGTTTATTGAAAAAATTTCAGCCGGTCTGCTGCACATCAGCCTGGCAATCTTTTCAAGAGTGAGTTCAGGATGGTTTTCAGAAATGGTGAGCATCATTTGCAGGGAATGCTGGATCGATGGCATTCCGGAAGGGGCTTTTGCATAAGGATGTTCTTTTTCTTCTTTAAGATGAGGGGCATGGTCGGTGGCTATGGTGTCTATAGTTCCGTCAATAATCGCTTTAAGAAGGGCTTTTCTGTCTTTTGCCGTTTTGATAGAAGGGTTGCATTTCACGAATGCCTTTTTAATGTCGTAGATGTTGCCGTTCTCCGGATTTGACGGGGAGTCGTCGAACCAAAGATAATTGACGCTTGTCTCCGCCGTGATATCCGGATTGCGTTTTTTTGCCCGGGCAATCATCTTGACTTCTTCGGCTGTGCTTACATGTGCGACATGGAGTCTCGTCCCGTATTTTACAGCAAGATCCAGGGCGTATCCGGTCGCCTTTATGCAGGCTTCGCGACTCCGTATGAGCGGATGCATCCTGAAAGGGATGTCGTCTCCGTATTTTTCTATGGCATTTTTCATGTTATCCGCGATTATCCCGTCATCTTCGCAGTGCACGACTACCACATGCCGCCTTTGTCGGAATATCTTTTCGATGGATTCGCTTTTTGTCAGCACCAGGTTTCCCGTAGTAGAGCCGAGGAAAAGTTTGATGCCGCAGGCGTCTTCAAAATTTCCGGCTTTTTCCGCATTTTCTTCTGTAGCCCCGATGAAAAAACCACAGCGTATGCATGATTTTTCCTTGGCTGTCTTTATTTTTTCTTTCAGCGCGTTTTCATTGACAGTGGGAGGGATGTTGTTCGGCATGTCGAATACCGTGGTCACTCCTCCGGCGGCCGCCGCCCTGCTTTCGCTTTCGATATCGCCTTTGTGTGTCATTCCGGGATCCCTGAAATGGACATGGGTGTCAATAACTCCAGGCATTAGCAGCAGGCCCTTTCCGTCAAAAACCGTGTCTGCCTTCAGACCGGCAGTTTCACGTGAATATACAATATCATGGATATTGCCTTGTCCGTCAACAAATACGTTCCCCGGATGAATGCCCTCCGGAGAAAGTATGTTGACATTGCTTATCAATAACATTATTTTTTTGGTTTGATTTTTCTGAATCGCATTGCCATGACTCCCCAGAATGCTTCGCCGAATATGCCGCTGCTCATCTTGGAGGTGCCTTCTGTTCTGTCAACAAAGATTATGGGGACCTCCTGGAGTTTGAAGCCAAGTCTGTATGCGTTGTATTTCATTTCTATCTGGAAACCGTACCCTTTCATGTGTATGTTGTCCAGATCAATGGTTTCGAGTACTTTGCGCCTGTAGCATTTGAATCCGGCAGTCGTGTCGTATATTTTCATTCCAAGTACCGTGCGTACGTACGCAGATGCATAGTAAGACATGATCACTCTGCCTATGGGCCAGTTGATTACACTAATTCCGTTACAGTACCTTGAACCTATGGCAAGGTCAGCTCCCTGTTCTTTGCATGCCTGATAAAGTCTTCCAAGGTCGTCAGGATTGTGGGAGAAATCGGCGTCCATTTCGAATATGTATTCGTATCCGTGTTCCATCGCCCATCTGAACCCCGTAATGTATGCAGTTCCCAACCCCAGTTTTCCAGTCCTTTCTATCATGAACAGTGATCCGGCAAACTCTTTCTGTAGTCTTTTGACTATTTCGGCGGTGCCATCCGGAGAACCGTCGTCTATTATTAATATATGGTATGTTTCTTCAAGTGAGAATACCTTCCTGATCATCTTCTCGATGTTTTCTTTTTCGTTGTAGGTAGGTATGATGATGACTTTATCCAGCATGGTTTTATTAAATTTTGCCAAAGTTAACGATTTTTCTTTTGAAAAGCCCTGAAAGGCATATTTTTTTAAAACTTCTCTTTAATTTATGATAATATATTGATTTACAGGGGATGTTGTATCTGGATGTAACTGTCTGGGGAAAGTAAAATACCCCGAGAGTTCAGGGAAGCGCCCGGGCAATGGCAATAGAATCAATATTTCCAGGGAAGGTGTACCAAAAACTGATGTGCGCCCAAGGCCACGCCCCGACTTAACTTTTGTTTTTGCAATTCGCTGTAAATAAGGGATAAACGGTGTGTATGCTAAAAAACAAGTGTGGATTTCAAGGGC
The DNA here is from genome assembly GCA_017694945.1 of Candidatus Merdivivens pullicola. GTDB lineage: Bacteria > Bacteroidota > Bacteroidia > Bacteroidales > UBA932 > Merdivivens > Merdivivens pullicola. The sequence continues at coordinate 71,337 of JADIMA010000008.1, forward strand.
TTCCTAAACCCTCAGAATCCACACTTGTAAAATATTGTTACAATGGTAATTCGCTATATATTAATACATTACGATATTTATGGATTAAGTCGGGGCGTGGCCCAAAGAAGGCGTGTCCGGTTATTCTCCAAGGGGTGTTTTGGGGGATAATCAATCAAAATTTAAAATTTTTTTGAAAAAAGTTGAAAAAAGTTTTGGTGGAGTGAAAAAAGGGCGTATCTTTGCAGTCCCGTTTCGGGAGGGGCCGTTCGGCCGGTTCCCGTGACGCTTGGACAAGTTCATTGGAAGGACAGGAAAGCAAGGAAA
>JADIMA010000009.1 GCA_017694945.1 Candidatus Merdivivens pullicola
GATTTTGGAATATAACAACATGAAAGAGTTCGACATAGCATTTCCAGCCGGCAAAAGCCCGGACATGGAAGCCATAAGGGAGGCCGCAGCCAGGACAATGGGTACGGTAACAAGGAACATCGGGGAGATCAAGTTTCTCCGACGTTCTCTGGATGCACGCAAGGAAATAGTTTACAGATACAGATGCGCCGCATATCTCAAGGACGAGAAACCGCACGAAGACTTTGCAGTTCCCGAATACAAGGATGTCCGCGACGCAGAACCGGTGCTTGTCATAGGCTCTGGCCCTGCCGGCATTTTCGCCTCGCTCAGACTGATCATGGAGGGATACCGTCCCGTAATACTTGAGCGCGGAAAAGACGTCCATGCACGAAAAGCCGACAACGCCGTACTGAGCCGCGAGGGCATAGTGGATCCGGATTCGAATTACTGTTTCGGAGAAGGAGGCGCCGGCACTTTTTCCGACGGAAAACTTTTCACCCGCTCGACAAAGAAAGGCGACATAAGGGAAGTCCTTGCCCAACTGGTGCGCTTCGGAGCCTCGCCCGACATACTTCTGGACGCCCATCCGCACATAGGAAGCGACAAACTTCCGTCAATCATGGAAAACATCCGCAATTGCATCACTGACCACGGAGGAGAATACCATTTCGGATGCAGGGTGACAGACCTTTCGCGGACTGACGGCATCTGGGTGGCCACATGCCGGGGAGGAAAAACCTTCGGCGCGCGCAATGTCATCCTCGCCACGGGGCATTCCGCAAGGGACATATACGAAATGTTTTTTTCAAAAGGCTGGGAAATAGAATGCAAGGGGTTCGCATTGGGCGTCAGGGCCGAGCACCCCCAGTCACTCATAAACAGGATACAGTACCACGGAAAATACCAGCCGTATCTTCCCGCCGCCGAATATTCATTCGTAGAGCAGGTTGAAATAGGAGGATGCAGCAGAGGCGTATTCTCTTTCTGCATGTGCCCGGGAGGGCTGCTGATACCTTCTGCCACCGCTCCCGGTGAAACAGTCCTGAACGGGATGTCCAACTCGGAAAGGAACTCGAAATGGGCAAATGCCGGAGTCGTAGTATCAATCGAGCCGTCAGACATAATCAACGAATTCCCCCAATACGCGAAGGAAGGCCCTCTCGCCCTGATGAGATTCCAGCAGGACATTGAAAAAAGCATGTTCGAATACTCATCATCACTGAAAGCCCCTGCGCAAAGGATGATGGATTTCTGCAGAAGAAAGCCTTCCGCCGATCTCCCGGCATCTTCATACTTCTCAGGGACAGTCAACGCCCCTCTCCATGAAATGCTGCCGCCTTTCATATCGATGAGGCTCAAATACGCATTCCCGCAGATAAACTACAGGATGAGGGGATACTATACCAATGACGCCCTGCTGCTCGGGGTCGAGTCCAGGACATCTTCTCCGGTAAGGATTCCGCGAGACCCCGACACTCTCCAGCACATATCCCTGCAAGGCATTTATCCTGCTGGAGAAGGAGCCGGATATTCAGGAGGGATAGTATCGTCTGCAATGGACGGAATCAGATGCGCGATGAAGATAGCCGCACTGCGGTAAAATGTCCGACTGTTTCTTACAGTTACCTGTCGTAATTGTTCAAACGCCAGACAGCCAGTTCTTCATATTTAGTGCCCGGACGCCCGTAATTGCAGTACGGGTAAATGGAAATACCTCCGCGCGGAGTGAAGTATCCCGTGACCTCTATGTATTTCGGATCCATCAGTTTTATAAGATCCTTCATGATAGTGTTCACGCAATCTTCATGGAAATCGCCATGATTGCGGAAACTGAACAGATACAGTTTGAGGCTCTTGCTTTCTACCATGAGCCTGTCGGGAATGTACGAAATCCTGATCTCTGCAAAATCAGGCTGCCCCGTTATCGGGCAGAGGCTGGTGAATTCGGGACAATTGAACCTAACCCAGTAATCGTTCCCGGGATGCCTGTTTTCAAACGCCTCCAGCACCTGAGGGGCATAATCGTCCTTGTACTCGGTTTTTCTGCCGAGAGCCTTCAATTCATCTTTCCTTTCCATATTTTTCCTCCAGATATTTTTCAAGCCCTTCCCGGCGCAGACGGCAGGCAGGACAGTCTCCGCACCCGTCGCCAATGATGCCGTTGTAGCATGTCAACGTTTCGTTACGTACTATGTCCATGACTCCCAAGGTGTCCGCAAGCCTCCAGGTTTCGGCCTTGTCGAGCCACATGAGCGGAGTATGCAGCACAAACTGGCTGTCCATAGCCAGATCCAATGTGACATTGAGGGATTTTATGAATGCGTCGCGGCAATCCGGATAACCGCTGAAATCCGTCTGAGACACACCGGCAACTATATGATTGATTCCCAACTCCCTTGCCCTTACCGCCGCTATGCTCAGGAAAAACAGATTCCTTCCTGGGACAAAGGTATTCGGAACATCCGTTCCATGCTGCTGCCTGTCCATCGGAAGCGTACTGTCGGTAAGCGAATTACGGGCCAGGCTTCCTATTAGCGGCACCTCCATCACATCCAGCCGCACTCCCGCCTTATCCGCTATGGAACGTGCGCATTCGACTTCTTTCACATGCTTCTGCCCGTATATAAATGTCAGGGCGCGCACTTCATTGAAATGCGCCTTGGCCCAATAAAGGCAGGTCGTCGAATCCTGTCCGCCGCTAAAGACGACAAGAGCCTCGGAATTGTTCATTGTTGGATTATAGTTCATTTATTTTCAATATATTATAAGAAATATCACTATCGAATGCATCATTGCCGGTAACACGTTTCATATACTTTACCACCCTTACTGTCACGGGCAATACAAGTATTTCATAAACCGTCTTAAGGACAGCCTGAACCGCCATCATTTTCAAGAGTTCGCCGGCCGGCATCAGTCCGGCGAAGGCTATGGGGAAAAATATGACAGAGTCCGCACTCTCTCCTGCCAATGTCGATACCACTGCACGAAGCGAAAAATGCCTGCCCTTGGAAAGCAACTTCATCCTGCTCATCACGTATGCGTTCAGAAAAGAGCCGACGAGGAAAGCCACAAGGCTCGCCGCCGCTATCCTCGGCGCAAGCCCGAATACGAAATTGAAACTCTCCTCGCCTTCCCAGAACGGGGCGGCAGGTATCATGACGGCAATCTGCCCGAGGGCGACTACCATGAAATTCATAAGGAAGCCCATCCAAATGATAAGACGGGCCTTCTTGAATCCCCAGACCTCCGCTATACAGTCATTTATGATATAGGAAAGAGGAAAAACAAGCATGCCAGCCGTAACGGCAAAAGGGCCCAAAGCAATCACTTTCGCCTCTAAAAAATTGGCGGCCACAAGGCATACGCAGAATACTATGCCCAGCAGCATGAACGGCAATGATACTGTCTTTGTCTTCATTGAATATAACCTTTGTCTTCAGGAAGCGCTTCACGGGAGGCCGCTTCTACGGCCAAAGCGTCGCATCTTTCATTTTCAGGATGGCCGGCATGGCCCTTTATCCAGTGGAAAGTCACATCATGCGCCGAAACAGCCGCCATATATCTCCTCCACAGATCCTCGTTTTTCTTCTTGGCAAAGCCCGACCGCACCCATTTTTCCAGCCAGCCTTTTGTAACGGCGTTCACCACGTATGCCGAATCGCTGTATATCTCGACTTTCGCGCGCCTCCACCTTATCGCCTCAAGCCCTGTTATCACGGCAAGAAGTTCCATTCTGTTGTTGGTCGTAAGCCTGAAACCTCCGGAAAACTCTTTTTCATATTCCCCGTAACGGAGTATTGCAGCATAACCTCCCGGCCCGGGATTTCCGCTGCAAGCCCCGTCCGTATAAAGTAAAATCGGCCCTTTGGACTTTTCCACTATGCTATCTGAGGTTTGTTGGACGGCCTTTCGTCTTCTTCTTTTTTCTCTTCGACAAGACGGTTCTCCATCAGCCTGTCATATGAAATCCTGTTGTTGAAAATATCAATGGCCATGTAAATCGCGGACTTCATGGACTGAGGGTCGGCCATGTCCTTGCCTGCCATTTCATAAGCGGTCCCGTGATCCGGGGAAGTCCTTACAACCGGAAGTCCGGCGGTAAAGTTCACGCCCACCTCGAAAGACAGGGCCTTGAACGGAATAAGCCCCTGGTCGTGGTACATTGCAAGCGTCGCATCGAAACGGCTGTAGTTTCCGAGACTGAAAAACCCGTCGGGCGAATACGGCCCGTACGCATTTATACCCTCTTTCTGAGCCCGGAGCACAGCCGGAAGGATGATGTTCTGCTCTTCATGGCCGAGAAGCCCTCCGTCCCCGCAATGAGGATTCAGCCCCAGAACGGCAATTTTCGGGGAAAGTATCCCGAAATCCCTTTCGAGAGAACTGTTCATCGCATGGAGTTTCTCGACTATCCCGTCCTCCGTTATGGCACCCGGCACTTCCGACAAAGGAATATGCCCGGTAACGACCCCTACCTTGAGACGGTCGCTGCACATGATCATTATCGCATTTTCAGCGTTGAACTCCTTTACAAGATACTCGGTATGTCCCGTATAACCGAAACCTTCATTGACCATCGCCCTTTTATTTATAGGAGCGGTGACAAGGCAGTCGATAAAACCCGCCTTGAGTTCGTCAACAGCGGTTTCAAGAGACTTCATGGCCGACTTCGCCGATTCCGGGGTAGCCTTGCCCGGCTCGACGAACACATTGTCGGGAAGGCAATTCACTATATTGATCCGTTTCGGATAGGCGTCTTTGGCGGAAGCGACAAGATTAGTGTTCAACTGTTCTATATCATGCAACTGCTTCTTATAAAAACCGAACAATTTGGAAGACCCGTAAATGACCGGAATGAACATGTCCGACATCCTGGTATCGGCAAGAGCCTTGATAATGACCTCGTATCCTATCCCGTTCCCGTCTCCCTGGGTAATTCCAACTACTATCTTTCCATTAATCATAACTGTGCTATTTACGGTTTTTCACAAAATTCGGCGCAATTTACGAATTTTTCTGATGAAAAGAGTATCTTTGTCAGCAATGGACATTCTGAACACAGAAATACAGTTTCTTCCCGGGGTCGGGCCCAAAAGGGCTGCACTGCTCGCCAAAGAGCTGGGCATCATCACTTACAACGACATGCTCCACACTTTCCCGTTCAGATATGTTGACCGCACCAATATCCAGAACATCGCCGAGATAGTCCCTACGATGGCCTATGTCCAGATAAAAGGGACAGTCACGGCGAAAAACATCGTCGGCGAACACCGGAAAAGCAGGCTCGTCGTCACTGTCCGCGACAATACGGGTTCAATGGAACTCGTATTTTTCCAGGCCATAAAATGGATGAATGACAAAATCCGCATCGGAGACGAGTACATCATATTCGGAAAACCTTCCGCCTTCAACGGCATCATCAACATGGTACACCCGGAACTCGAATCCCCCTCGGGAAAGGCCCTCCCTTACGGAAGTTCGCTTATCGGGGTATATCCAAGCACCGAAAAACTGAAAAAAGCCGGGATAACAAACAAAGTATTCACTAAACTCATGGCTTCGCTCCTGAGCATCGCGGGGAACAGGATACAGGAAAACATTCCGGACTACCTTATCAGCAGGTGCGGGCTGATTCCGAGAAAGGAAGCATTGAAATCCATCCACTTCCCATCAGGGCAGGCCGCTCTGGAAAAGGCTTCGCGCCGTCTCAAGTTTGAAGAACTTTTCTTCCTGCAACTTTCACTCCTGAAACAGAGGTATGTCAGAATGCACGAAGGCGAAGGGATAAGGATGCCCGCCGTAGGAGCCGATTTTAACAGATGCTACAAAGCCCTGCCTTTTGATCTCACCGGGGCTCAGAAACGTGTAATCCGGGAGATACGCGACGACATGAAAAGCGGACGGCAGATGAACAGGCTGCTCCAGGGCGATGTCGGAAGCGGGAAAACCCTTGTCGCACTGATGTCCGCCCTCATAGCCATCGGAAACGGCTTCCAGGCATGCATCATGGCGCCTACGGAAGTGCTCGCCCAGCAGCATTTCAACAATCTGAAAAAATATCTCGCACCTCTTTCTCCGGTTGACTGGACGGAAACCGAAGCCGATGGCGGTTTCGGAATAGCCCTGCTCACCGGCAGCAGCAAGGCAAAACAGCGCAGGATGATAGACAGGGGGTTACGCGACGGCATGATAAAACTGATTGTCGGAACGCATGCACTGATTGAAGACAATGTGGTTTTCCGTTCGCTCGGACTTGCCGTCATAGACGAACAGCACCGTTTCGGAGTAGACCAGCGCTCAAGGCTGTGGAACAAGACAGGCGGCGGCACGCCTCCGCACATACTTGTAATGACAGCCACTCCAATTCCCCGCACCCTTGCGATGACTTTGTACGGAGACCTTGAGGTTTCCGTCATAGACGAACTGCCCCCGGGGCGCAAGCCGGTAAAGACCATTCATGCCACAGAGACCAAACGTGCGGCAATGTACAACTTCATACGGGAACAGATTGCCTTGGGAAGGCAGGTATTCATAGTCTATCCTCTAATATTCGAGTCGGAGAAAATGGACTATGCCAACCTGGAAAAGGGCTATGAGGCAGTCACCGAAGCATTCCCCTTTCCCAAATACAGGACTGCCATAGTTCACGGCAAACAAAGCAACGAAGAGAAAAGCAGCAACATGAAAGCCTTCGCCGACGGCCGCGCCGACATCCTCGTGGCCACATCCGTCATTGAAGTCGGAGTAGATGTCCCCAACGCCACGGTCATGGTGATAGAAAGCGCGGAACGATTCGGTCTCAGCCAGTTGCACCAGTTGCGCGGCCGTGTAGGGCGCGGTTCCCAGAATTCCTACTGCATACTAATGACGGACTTCAAGATAAGCCGGGAATCAAAAAAACGCATCGATCTCATGTGCAGCACGGAAGACGGTTTCATACTTGCCGAAGAAGACATGAAAATGCGCGGGCCGGGGGACATTGAAGGCACAATGCAGAGCGGAATGCCGGTGGATCTGAAGATTGCCTCGCTCGGGAGGGACGGTTCGCTGCTGGAATTCGCCCGCAAGACGGCAAGAGAAGTACTCTCCACCGATCCGCATCTGGAGATGGAGAGCAATTCGCTGCTGCTCAGAAGCCTTGCGTCATACAGGGAAGTCCCGACAGACTATTCCAAAATCAGTTGATTTTCAGAAGCTGTTTAAAATTTTTTACGATTATCCGCAAAAATACCCCCTTGAAGAATAACAGGGTACGCCTTCTTTTGGCACGCCCCGACTTGCCCTCGGGCGCACAGGCGTGCTTTCTGACCGTAAAAAGCACGGCTACCCCTCCCAGAATGCACTGCGGAAC
>JADIMA010000010.1 GCA_017694945.1 Candidatus Merdivivens pullicola
TCCGGTACCTGCCGGGGCAGAGGCTGTAGAAGCGGCAAAGCAGTTGCTGCGCAAGATGGGGCTGGACAATCCGCAGGTGGTTTTCTACCGTGAACTTACCGAAGGGTTTACATTTTTCAATTGCTACGGAAGTTGTACGCATACGGTGGATTATTCGTCCATTTATGTGCCTAAAGTTGAATCGTCCATAATGGACATGGAAGAGGCGGACAGGTATATCAGGGAAAATATCGGGCGAAAACTCATAGTCGTCGGAGCAAGTACCGGTACCGACGCCCATACGGTCGGCATCGATGCCATCATGAACATGAAAGGGTATGCAGGACATTACGGACTTGAAAGGTACGAAATGATAGAGGCGTACAATCTCGGCAGCCAGGTGCCGAACGACGAGTTCCTGGCCAAGGCCATCGAACTCAAGGCCGACGCCCTTCTTGTTTCGCAGACGGTGACACAGAAAGACATCCATATCAAGAATCTGACCGAACTCGTTGAACTTATGGAGGCTGAAGGACTTAGGAACCGGATGCTGCTCTGTTGCGGAGGCCCGCGCATAACCCACGAACTGGCCAAGGAACTCGGTTACGATGCCGGCTTCGGCATGAACACCTATGCCGACGATGTGGCCTCATTCATAGTTCAGGAATTTGTAAAAAGAGGAATGAAATAACAATTAAAAGTTTAATATTATGGATAAAAATCAGATAAGGGAGGTGATAGCCAGGAGGGCTGCCCTCGAATTGCATGACGGCGATGTCGTCAATCTCGGCATCGGACTGCCTACCATGATACCGGATTTCCTTCCGGAAGGCGTTTCTGTCGTCCTCCAGTCGGAAAACGGAGTGATGGGAATGGGGCCTGCCCCCGCCCAGGGAGAGGAAAACCCTGAAAGGATAAATGCCGGAGGAGGCTACATAACCTTCAATCCCGGTGCTTCCACTTTCGACTCTGCCGAATCTTTCGCCATAATCCGCGGAGGCCACGTCGATGCTACCTTCCTGGGCGCAATGCAGGTGGACGAGAAAGGGAATCTTGCCAACTGGATCATCCCGGGCAAACTTACTCCCGGAATGGGCGGTGCGATGGATCTTGTCGTAGGTGCCAAAAGGGTAATCGTTACCATGGAACATACGAACAAAGGGAAACTCAAGATACTCAAGGAGTGTAACCTGCCTCTTACCGCTGCGGGACAGGTGGACATGATTATCACTGAAATGGGCGTGATGAAGATTACGCCGGAAGGAATCGAACTGACGGAAATCAATCCGGAATTCACCGTAGAGCAGGTTCAGGCCGCAACAGAGCCGACACTGATAGTATCACCTGATTTAAAACCCATGTGCTGATATGATAAAGGTAGGGGACAAGTACGAACAGAAAGTACGTTATAGCCAGGAAGACGTGATAGGCTTTTCCAAAGTCAGCGGAGATTGCAACCCGATTCACCTGGATGCCGAATATGCGGCAAAGACTATGTTCAAAAAGCCGATTGTGCATGGTTTCCTGTCGGCGGCTGTTTTCTCGAAAGTGTTCGGGATGGATTTTCCCGGCCCGGGGACGATATACATGTCCCAGCAGATGAAATTCCTGGCTCCCGTATATGTTGACAGGGACTACGTGGCACGTTTCGAAGTGACCGAAGTCAAGACGGAGAAGCACATAGGCATCATAAGTTGTTCGCTCGCAGATGCCGAGACAGGGAAGGAGTGCATAAGCGGCTCCGCCATGTTGAAGCATGATGAACAGTTTGTTTAACGATAATTCAAAAACTTAAAAATATTTGTTATGAACAGGTTGGAAAATAGAGTGGCCGTGATTACCGGAGGTACGGCCGGCATAGGCGCCGCAACGGCTATCCTTTTTGCTAAGGAAGGCGCAAAAGTTACAGTCTGGGGACGCAGTGAAAAACGCGGTGAGGAATTTGTACGCTCTGCCGCCGAACAGGGACTCGATATATCTTATGACAAGGTCGATACCAGCGATTTCGAGGGCGTGAAAGCCGGAATGAAGAAAGTTTACGACCGTTTCGGAAAAATAGACATTCTTATCAACAATGCCGGCATCACACGTGACAGCACCATGAAGAAGATGACAGTGGAGCAGTGGCAGGAAGTAATCAATGTCAATCTTACAGGTGTGTTCTACTGCACCAAGGCTGTTTCGGAATACATGCTTGCAGCAGGATACGGCAGGATAGTCAACGCTTCATCCGTTGTCGGCCTTTATGGAAACTTCGGCCAGACCAATTACGTGGCTACCAAGGCAGGCATCATAGGAATGACCAAGACTCTCGCCCGTGAATTCGGCCGCAAAGGCATTACCGTGAATGCTGTGGCTCCGGGCTTCATAGCAACGGACATGGTGGCTGCAATGCCTGAGGAAGTATTGGCAGGCATGAAGGCAAAAGTGCCTGTAGGCCGTCTGGGTGATCCCGAGGACATTGCATACGCATATCTTTACCTTGCTTCAGACGAGGCTTCATACGTAAACGGCGCTACATTGAGTGTCGATGGCGGCATGACGGTATAAGAAGTTGTCTGGATTTTTATTGTTAACCATAAAAATACTTTCAATATGAATTTTGACTTGACAAAGACAGAAGCGCTCTTCCTCCAGATGATACGCGAATTCTCGGACAAGGAAGTCGCTCCTCTCGCTGCAGAAATAGATGAACAGGAAAGGTTCCCTCTTGAAACAGTCGAGAAGATGAAAGGCATAGGTCTTTTCGGTATTCCGATTCCGGTGCAGTACGGCGGTGCTGGTGGGACGAACCTTATGTACTCCATGGCCGTGGAGGAACTTTCCCGCAATTGCGCGACCACGGGTGTAATGCTTTCAGCGCACACATCCCTTTGTGTCGCTCCGATATATGAGCAAGGTACAGAAGAGCAGAAGATGAAGTATCTTCCAAAACTTTGCAGCGGCGAATGGCTCGGTGCGTTCGGACTTACCGAACCAAATGCCGGCACGGATGCTTCCGCCCAGCAGACCACGGCCGTTCTTGACGGCGAAGAGTGGGTGCTGAACGGAAACAAGATTTTCATTACAAATGCCGGTTATGCTCATGTATATGTGATTTTCGCAATGACTGACAAGTCACTGGGTACCAAAGGCATTTCAGCCTTCATCGTAGAAAAGGGCACTCCCGGTTTTTCTTTCGGTAAAAAGGAAAAGAAACTTGGTATCCGCGGTTCAGCAACCTGCGAACTAATTTTTGAAAACTGTCGTATTCCAAAGTCCAATCTTCTCGGAAAACTCGGCGGAGGTTTCGGCATTGCAATGAAAACTCTTGACGGAGGCCGTATAGGTATCGCTGCCCAGGCTCTCGGCATAGCACAGGGCGCGATGGACGAGACTGTCAAATATACAAAGGAACGCAAGCAGTTCGGCAAATCCATCTCGGCTTTCCAGAACACCCAGTTCCAGATGGCCGATCTCGAGACTAAGGTGCAGGCAGCACGGCTTCTTGTGCGCAGCGCCGCATACAAAAAGGATGCAAAAGTGCCGTATTCGGCAGACGCCGCAATGGCGAAACTTTTTGCAGCTGAGACTGCAATGGAGGTGACGACCAAGGCCGTACAGTTCCATGGCGGTTATGGTTATACGAGGGAATACCCTGTCGAGCGCATGATGCGTGATGCCAAGATTACCGAGATTTACGAAGGAACTTCGGAAGTCCAGAGGATGGTCATTGCAGGCAAGCTCTTCAAATAATGTATGTCTAACCCAATAAGAGAAGATTGAAAACATGAATATAGTAGTTTGCATAAAACAGGTTCCCGATACGACTGAAATCAAAATCAATCCGGTAACGGGTACGCTCATACGCGACGGCGTTCCGAGTATCATGAACCCTGACGACAAGGGAGGGCTTGAACTCGCTCTCCGTCTTAAAGACAGTTTCGGAGCGCATGTGACGGTAATAACCATGGGGCCTCCTCAGGCTGACGACATGCTCCGTGAAGCACTTGCAATGGGTGCGGACAGGGCCATCCTGCTTACTGACAGGCGTTTTGCGGGAGCGGACACTCTCGCCACCTCGAATGCTCTTGCAGGTGCATTAAGGATGCTTGATTATGACATCATCATCACAGGCCGTCAGGCTATCGACGGCGATACGGCACAGGTGGGACCTGAAATGTCCGAACATCTCGGCCTTCCTCACATTTCGTATGTTGCCGGCCTGGAATATGACGGCGACAAGACTCTTCGTGTCAAGAAAGAGACCGAAGAAGGCTATATGCTGCTTGAAGCCGGAATGCCGATACTTTTGACAGTCCTTGCTTCTGCATACAAGCCTCGCTACATGTCAGTGCACGGAATAGTGGAGGCATACGACCGCGAAGTAGAAATATGGACGGCTGACAAAATAGATGTCGATGAATCCAAACTTGGACTCAAAGGCTCTCCGACAAAGGTATTCAAGGCTTTTGCAAAAGGGCTTAAACAAGCCGGCGAAGTATATGAAGTCACTCCGGAAGAAGCTGTAGATTTGATTGTGTCCAAACTGAAAGAGAAATATATTCTTTAACGATTGAAAAACAGTAAGAAAATGGATAAGACTTTATATAAAGACGTATATGTTTTCGCTGAGCAGAGGGAAGGTGTGATACAGCCTGTGGCGTTGGAACTCCTCGGCAAGGCACAAGACCTTGCATCAGCCCTGAATGAAAAGGTCGTTGCCATACTCGTCGGCAGCGGTATCGAATCCAAGGCGCAGTCTCTCATAGAGGCCGGAGCCGACAAGGTAATCGTCGTCGATGAACCTGAACTGAAAGAATACCTTACTGAGCAGTATTCCCAGGCTCTTTCACAGGTAATCAATGCCAACAATCCGAATATCGTCCTTTTCGGTGCGACAACTATCGGCCGCGACCTTGCACCTAAACTGGCAGCAAGGCTCTGTACGGGTCTGACGGCGGATTGTACGAAACTCGAGATTTCAGAAGAGACGAAGGATTTGATGATGACCCGTCCTGCTTTCGGGGGAAACCTCATGGCTACCATCATGTCCCCGGAGACCCGTCCTCAGATGTCAACCGTGAGGCCGGGCGTGATGCAGAAAACCGCTTCCCAACCGGGCCGTCAGGGTGTCGTAGAACGTTTCAGGCCAGTATTCGACCTACAAAGTTCAAAGTGCGGCTGCTTGAGAATGTGAAGATAAATAAAGGCGCAGTGGATATTTCCGAAGCAAAAATCCTCGTATCAGGAGGACGCGGCGTAGGCTGCAAGGAGGGTTTTGAAAAACTCCGTGCCCTTGCAGATACCCTTGATGCAGAAGTTTCTTCTTCAAGGTCTATGGTCGATGCGGGTATCATGGACCATGACCGTCAGGTGGGGCAGACTGGAAAGACCGTGCGTCCGGATGTGTATTTCGCTCTCGGCATTTCGGGTGCAATCCAGCACCTTGCCGGAATGGAAGAGTCCGATCTCATCATAGCCGTGAACAAGGACAAGTCGGCGCCTATTTTCAAGGTTGCTGATCTTGGAATAGTAGGCGACTTGAACAAGATAGTTCCCCTGCTTACAGAAAGGCTCAAAAAAGAGCGTACACAGAAATAGATTCTCAGCCAGAGAACTGAATGGCCTGAAAGCGAGACGAAACACTTTCAGGCCTTTTTTATTAGATGGTGCACCGAGTACAGACGGGCACTTTCCCGGTAAAATGCCGTCCGGCAGTATGCTCAGGGCGGCTTGCATCGCGTAACGGCATGAGGCACACCCCGGGCCACGCCCCGGCTTAACTTTCGTTTTTGCAACCTATTGTAAATCAGTAATAAACAACATACATTCCGAAAAACAAGTGTGGATTTTAAGGGCTTTTGAACCCTTCATAATCCACACTTATAAAATATTATTACAATAGCAATTTACTATATATCAATATATTGCAACATCTTTGAATTAAGTCGGGGCGTGGCCCAAAGAAGGCGTACCCGATTATCTTCAAGGGGTATTTTTGCGGATAATCGTAATCCGTTAAAACAGGTATTGCAGTGAGATGCTGAACGGCTTGTTGAGTTTTGTACCGCTGTAGTCCTTGACCAGATTGGTAAGCCCCCAGTCTCCGCCAAGAGTGAGTTGCAGGCCTTTCCACCTGATTCCTCCTCCGGCACCCCATAATATATTGTAGCGGTTGTAACTGAAACCTAGTTCCTTTTCCATTTCTTCACTGTACATGCTGATCGTCCCCGATTCGTTTCCGACGGTTACCTTTCCTTTGTATGCGACAGAAAAATCAAAACTCGGCCCAGTATATATGAATATGCTCAAGTCCGGTATGATTTCGTAATCAATATTTTAACCGACATTTTAGCAGGCGTCCTTTCGCATTTCTGTAATTATGGTACTTCATGCAGTGATTCATTTCCCGGACATATCGTCAAATGATGTATTTTTGCATCGTTAAAATAAAAGACAGCGATATATGGAACTGATAAAAGACAAGCAATTCGGAGGTGAACGTCCGTTGTTCGAGTCTCACGACCTTCATATTGACAATGTGACCATCCTGGCCGGGGAGTCGGCAATCAAGGAATGCAGCAACATAGTGGCTACCAACTGCCGTTTTGAAGGGAATTATCCTTTCTGGCATGTCCACGGCTTTACTGTGGAAAACTGTTATTTTGCCGTAGGAGGCCGTTCTGCTCTGTGGTACTGTGACAATCTCAAGATGAAGGATACTGTTATCGACGCTCCTAAAATGTTCCGTGAAATGGATGTGCTGGACATTGAAAACGTGGTGATGAACGATGCGGACGAAGTATTCTGGAAATGCAGCAACATCCGGGTGAAAAACCTTAAACTGCATGGCGGCACTTATCCGTTCATGCTGAGCCATGACATTTATGTCGATGGGCTTGAAAGTGACAGTAAATATGTCTTCCAGTATGTGAAGAACGTGGAAATACACAATGCCGATATCACTACGAAAGATGCTTTCTGGGAAGTGGAAAATGTCACTATCTATGATTCGCGGCTCAATGGCGAGTATCTCGGTTGGCATTCACGCAACCTGCGCCTCGTGAACTGCCATATTTCAGGGGAGCAGCCTCTGTGTTATGCGCACGACCTTGTGCTTGAAAACTGCACTTTCGACCCTTCTTGCGACAGGGCGTTTGAATATTCGACGCTCAGGGCGGATATACGCGGCGCTATAACCAATATTAAGAATCCCATGTCGGGACATATTGTGGCGGACGGCATAGGTTCGGTAACTATAGACCAGAACATCAAAGCCCCGGCCGACTGCCTTATAGAAGTCCGCAAATGAGAATGCCGCGAGGTCTTCGGCCGGGAGACAATGCTGACTTACGGAAAATTTTCGTAAATTTGTCAGCATGAATTGGACCGACCTGAACCTGCCGATAACTGATCCTACATGGATTTTCCTGACAGTACTCGGGATTATCCTGTTCGCTCCGATGCTTTTCAATAAGTTGCGGATTCCTAACATTATCGGTATGATTCTGGCCGGCGTGCTTATAGGCGAGCATGGTCTCAATATACTTGCACGGGATAGCAGTTTTGAACTCTTCGGAAATGTAGGGCTTTACTACATCATGTTCCTGGCCGGACTGGAAATCAACACTGCACATCTTAAGAGAAACCGCAATAAGACATTGGTGCTGGGGCTTCTGGCTTTCCTGATTCCAATTACTCTTGGATTTGCAGTCAACACTTCGTATCTCAAATACGGCGCGGCGACTTCCCTGCTGCTTGCAAGCATGTGCGCTTCATATACGCTCGTATCTTATCCGATTGTGCTGAGGCTTGGAGTGTCGAAACAGAGGAGCGTCAGCATAACCGTGGGGGCTACCGCCATTACGGATACGCTGACACTTATTGTGCTGGCTGTCATAAGCGGCATATTCGGGGGCACTACAGGAGGCCTGTTCTGGCTGTGGCTCATAGTGAAAGTATTGGTGGTCGGAGCAATAATAATATATTGTTTCCCGCGTCTGGCGAGGTGGTTTTTCAGAAAATATGACGATACGGCCATACAGTTTCTGTTCGTACTTGTGCTGCTTTTCCTGGCTGCCGGGCTCATGGAGGTAGCCGGACTTGAAGGCATCCTTGGGGCTTTCCTTGCCGGAATCCTGCTCAACCGTTTCATCCCCGGCATTTCTCCGCTTAAAAACCATATCGAATTTGTCGGCAATGTCCTGTTCATACCGTATTTTCTCATCGGCGTAGGCATGCTTATAAATCTGAAAGTGATATTCGGGCATGGCGATGCTTTGAAAGTTGCTTTGGTAATGATGACTTGCGCCCTGGCCGGAAAATGGATAGCCGCTTTCCTTACGCAGAAAATATTCGGAATGAAGGCGATAGAACGCAGGCTGATGTACGGTCTGAGCACTTCTCAGGCAGCCGCCACTCTTGCAGCGGCCCTTGTAGGATATAATATTATCATGCCGGACGGAAACCGCCTGTTCGGGGACGACATACTTAACGGAACCGTCCTGCTGATACTCGTTACCTGCATCGTGAGTTCTGTAATTACGGAGCGTACATCCAGAAAAATGGCCGTTGAAAATGCCGGAGCGGATTCCGGAACCGATGCCGCCAGTCATCCTGAAAAGGTGCTCATACCGCTTGCGAACCCTGATACCGTAAAGGATCTCGTGTGTTTTTCAATAGCGATGCGCGATAATGCGGGAGGCGGGGAACTCTATGCGCTGAGCATCATTAATGACGAGGGAAACGGAAACCGCATGCGTGCCGCCAGTGCTTCCAATCTTGACAATGCCGCCAAAGTCGCAGCATCGTCCAATGTGGATTTGAAGAAACTTACCCGTTACGATCTCAATATCGCTTCAGGAATCATCCATACCGTAAAGGAGCAGGATATAACGAGCGTGATAATCGGCCTGCGCCGTGACAGCGGGGTTAAGAAACCGTCGCTGCTCAGTGATTTTGCCGTTAACCTGCTGAAAGGAATCAACTGCGAGGTTTTCGTGATGCGAATGCTCGTGCCAATCAATACATTGAAAAAGATTGTCGTGGCCGTTCCCCCAAAGGCTGAATATGAAGCCGGATTCGCCAGATGGACGGGGCATCTGTGCCGGCTGGGACGGGCTTTGGATAAAAAACTGCATTTTTACTGTATTCCAGAAACTGAAGAAGCCCTGCAGGCGCTGATTTCTGAAAAATATCCGGGAGCGGAATGCGATTTTGCTTTACTGCCGGCTGAAGATGGTCTTCAGTCGCTTGCCGGACAGGTTGACGGGGACAGCCTTATGGTCGTGGTAAGTTCGCGTGCAGGGTCTATCTCGTATGACAGTTCGCACGAGAGGCTGCCGCGCGTGCTCGGTAAGGATTTTCCTCATACGAGTCTTGTGCTGCTTTACCCTGAAAAATTCGATGACTCGGCGCACAGTCTGAGGCTCTGATTTGCATCATCGGCGTGCTTACCTCATTACGTAGGCACGCCGATAGGCTTTTGGTCGTCCGCCTTGTCGGATGTCTTACAGGACTGCTATGATTTCTTCGTTGCTGTATGCTTCCGCACCATAGCAGGTTTTCAGATAGGCAAGGCCTGCCTTGTAGTCCTCTTCAGTGAAGGAGTCGGTTGCTTCTTTGGCCACTACTACATCATATCCGAGGCAGAAGGCGTCGGCGGATGTGTGCCTTACGCACATGTGGGTGTGCAGGCCGGTCATGATTACCGTCTTTACTCCCAGTTCCCTGAGAAGTATGTCAAGGTCTGTCTGGAAAAATCCGCTGTAACGGCGTTTCGGAACTATGTAGTCTTTGTCTGTGACTTTCAGTTCAGGAATGATTTCCGCACCTTTTGTTCCTACTATCGCATGGTCTCCCCAAATGGTGAGTTCGCGGTCTATGCCGGGGATGTGGGCGTCGTTGCAGAATATTACAGGTACGCCTGCATTACGTGCGGCATCAAGAAGGGCTGCTGTGGCCGGGACGATTGCTTTGGCACGGTCGCAGGTGAGTGCGCCGGTGACGAAGTCGTTGAGCATGTCAACGACAAGGATTGCTGGTTTGTGTAGTTTTTCCATTCTATTTTAAAATTTGCGCTAAGATAGGAACTTCTAAACTGTTTTCAACAATTCCTCATATATTTCCGCATCCTGCCTGGTGAAGCAGCAAATGATTACATCGCCTTTGTAAGCACCGCTGCGAAGATGCCCGAAGATTGTTTTCAGGGCGATTTCGGCGGCTTCTTGTTTGGGATATCTGTAAACTCCGGTGCTTATGCATGGAAAAGCGATGCTTTTCAAAGAGTTGTCTTCGGCCAACTTCATGGCCGTGTCGTAACAGGAGGCGAGCAGTTCCGATTCGCCGTGGCTTCCTCCGTTCCATATTGGGCCTACGGTATGAATCACTTTCCTGCAAGGCAGGTTATAGGCAGATGTCATCTTGCTTTCGCCGGTAGGACAGCCACCGAGAGTGCGGCACTCTTCAAGCAGTCCCGGGCCTGCCGCCCTGTGTATTGCGCCGTCAACCCCGCCTCCGCCGAGCAGGGTGCTGTTGGCGGCATTGACGATTGCATCGACATGCAGTCTGGTGATGTCACCGACTACGATTTGCAATGTGTTGTTCTGGGTTTTCATAAAAAAGTTTTCTTGCCAGTCGGAATCACAATCATTGAATCCTTTTGCCAC
Organism: Candidatus Merdivivens pullicola; assembly: GCA_017694945.1. Lineage (GTDB taxonomy): Bacteria > Bacteroidota > Bacteroidia > Bacteroidales > UBA932 > Merdivivens > Merdivivens pullicola. The sequence goes on from JADIMA010000010.1 coordinate 10,629, forward strand.
ATGGTATTCTTCCGGATAATACATATCCGGTGTCATGTCCACGGGTTTCATGTCGTCGTCAAGTCCTATGGGCTGATGCATCGCAGTTATCCATTCTTCTGACAGCGAGTGTCCGTGAGGAGGCATGGAAAGTTTGGATTGTAAGTCAAACAATGCGTATTTTTTTAAATTGATATGTCCGGCAACGGCTTTTGTCTTTGACAAATCTATACCTTGTTTTAAGGCAAGCCTGTATGCTCCGTAAGGGATTTGCAAGAGCAGTATCTGATTGATTCCTGCATATGTGATTACATCCATTACAAGAAAAACCGCATTGCAATGGATGATATTTCCTTTGAACGGAAGCGGGGAGTAACGGCTTCCATTGATTTCATTGCAGTATTTTACCGACATCAGACCTTTTGAAGCAATAAGAAAACGCGTTTTCTGTACCGGACGGAGCAGTGCCTGTGTAGTGTCAAGAAAATGGCCGGCGCGTATGAGACGACCTTTCTTATATGTCTTTTTTATATCTATCGGAGCATCGGTATCCCGGTAATATAATTTTAATGGATCAAACCAATTTCCTGTCCAACCGTCAAGTGTGCGCAGAAATTTGTTTTTATCAAACAATTCGTAGTGTTTTACGGCTATCGTTTCAGGCAAGTACCAGTCTTTCAATTGTTTTTCAGTGATGTCGTTCTTGTATTCGCTTTCCGGAATAAATGGCAGTATATTGCTTTCGCGGTCTGCACGGTGCTTTTCATATATTCGACGTGTGCCATCCGGAAAAAGCAAGTAGCACATATTGTCGTCTTCAGCAAACCAGCAATCTTTTTTGTCAAAGTCATTCCAGTGCAGACTGCTATATGCAAGGGGAAAAAGATATGTCCCGTCCGGTCTCAATATGCCATATTCATAGCGTGGCTGGCCTGTAGGCAAAGTGACTTCGTTCCCGTCTTTGTCATGATGTTTTTTCTGGCATTGGGCGAATCCGCGTTCGAATTTTATGGGATATTCGTACCACTCATCGATTATGGGTTTTCCATCATATCCGGCTATTCCGTATTCATGCGGCCCTTTCGCAACATAGTATATGCCATTTCTCAACACATGATCCATAGACCAGTATTCATAATCGTTGATGCGTTTCTTGTCCCTGTCTATGAATACCCATTTTCCATCCGGCGTAGTCGCCGGAGCGACATCATGGCGGTATGTGGCAATATATATGTATTTGGCTACGGGCTGTTTGCGGAAAATCGTAAAATCTCCGTACTCGTTCAGAAATCCTTTTACATCGTCCAACCTCGTGGCAATGTAACCGTTGTTGTAGTGAGCATTGATTTTTTTATATTCAAATTTAGTCACTTCATTGCCATATTCATCTACAAGTCCCCACTTGCCGTCTTTGCAGGCACGTGCGGTCCCTCCATGGAAAACTCCAAGGTGCGTTATTCCGTCAGACAACGGGATGACTCTGTCGCCCTTAAGGTCGATGGTGCCTATGATACCGTCCTTGATGAAACGGATGTAGCCGTCATCGTCGTAATCGAGTATCTCGTCATATATGCAGGGCAGGATTTCACGCCCGTCTTTGTCTTGCAGTCCGACGGCATGCTCTCCCTGATTGACGATTATGTACTCGGATTTATTCATTCTCGATAAGATTCCAGACGATTGTCACTTCGTCGTGAACATCCATGTCATCAGGGGTTATGTCTAATGACTCCAGGCTGCTGCACATTGCTTCATCAGCCTCGTGTAATTGCCGTGCTTGAGAGTATATGCGTATTTCATGTTCGGAGTATTTTACGCTGTTTACTGCTCCGAGTTTACAGCCGCAGGCTTTGGCAATAGCGACGGCTTTTTCTTTAGCGTCTTTTACGGCTCGTTCCAGCATTTTAATCTGGTATGGACGAGTGTCTTTAACCATATGTATTATATTGATTTCAGCCTGTTTGAGATTTGCGCCAATCAGCCTGATTATTTTGTTGAGCAACACGTTATCCATGCCGAGATCTATTTTCAGACGATGGTCAAGTTCATAACCGAGAAAAATGTCGCCTTTGTAATTGTCGTATTTATCGTATTCGTTCCTGATTTTTTTGGAAATGTCCAGATGAATCGTTCTTGGCAAAGTCTTGTCCAATTGAAGTTTTTCCATTATGGAGGCCAGTTTGTCCATATCGTTTTTAGTCTGGACATAAGCCTCTTCATATGTGCTGTGTATGCTTATGAGAGTCAATACAAGGCGGGTTATGTCAGGAACTACGCAAATGGTTCCCCTGCCAGTTACGGTGATTAGTTTTTCGTTCATGATTTATATGTTTTAGACAAAAATAAACAGTTTTTTTCGGAAATGATATACTTATAGAAAAGAGAAGCCAAAGATAAAAATGATTATCGTGTGCATAAGGCCACACGCTGACTTAACTTAATATTACTACAAATAACTGATTATTAATATGTTAATACTATAATAAGAAATTCTTGCTGTGGATTCTGGCGGGTTTCAAACACCTTGGAATCCACACCTTAAAAATATTGTTACAGCAGTAACTTGTTGTATATCAATATATAATAATACATTTAGGTTAAGTCGTGATGTGGCTTGAAGAAGGCACGACAACAAGTCAAGTAGGGGAGTGCCTTCAGATCGTTTTTTCCATCCGATAATTGGTCAGGTGCAGTCTGTTCGCTTTGGCTTTCTGTTCTTTTGTCATTGTGTATCCGCGTTTTTCGAAAAACGGTCTTGCCGTGATGCTGACATCCGAGGTTATCTGCCTTGCGCCATATGCTATGGCTGCCTTTTCGATTTCAGAAAGCAGTAAAGTCCCGATGCCCTTGCTTTGCCAGTCTTTGTGGACGAACAGCGAGTGCAGGTATCCTTCGCGGCTTACCGCTGAAAAACCGATGATGCCGCCTTTGCAATCCGTTGCGGCGATGAAATGCAGATGTGAGAACAATTCTTCCCAATGTCCGGAAATGTCGCCGCATGAAGCCCAGTCTGCAACTTCGTCGGCGGTATAGTTTTGCGCATTGACAGTCAGCACGGTCGATTTGAACAGGGAATTTAATTCCGGAATGTCTTTTAACTCTGCCCGGCGTGTCCGGATGTCTTCTGCCAGGTGTCCTTTTTTGATCTGGGGCCTGATGAAGTTGTC
>JADIMA010000011.1 GCA_017694945.1 Candidatus Merdivivens pullicola
ATCCTCGGCTGTCTGGATACTCCGACTTCCGGAGAATACCTGCTTGATGGGATTTCTGTCAGGACTATGGGCAAAAACCAGCGTGCAATACTCAGGAACAGGAAGATCGGTTTTGTTTTCCAGAATTACAATCTTTTAGCCAAGTCAACGGCAATAGAGAATGTGGAACTTCCCCTGATGTACAATCCTGAGATTTCAGCATCCGAGAGACGCCGCAGGGCGGTCGAGGCTCTTGAGGCAGTGGGACTGGGCGACCGCCTAAGGCACAAGTCCAACCAGATGTCCGGCGGCCAGATGCAGAGGGTCGCCATAGCCCGTGCCCTTGTAAACAATCCGGCGGTAATCCTTGCCGATGAAGCCACGGGAAACCTCGATACCCGTACTTCGTTCGACATACTGGTGCTTTTTCAGAAACTGCATGCAGAAGGCAGGACGATTATTTTCGTGACACACAATCCTGAGATTTCAAATTACAGCAGCAGGAACATCAGGCTTCGCGACGGCCATATCATCGAAGACAGGCAGAATGACAATGTCCTGTCGGCGGCGGATACCCTGGCCTCGTTGCCGAAGAGCGATGACTGAAAACATGAATGCCGGTATTAAAATTTTTGACGATGAATTGGACGAATCTGTTTAAAATATCTTTGAAAGCCCTATCCAACAATAAGATGAGGGCTGTCCTCACGATGCTGGGAATCATCATCGGCATAGCCTCGGTGATAACGATGATTGCTCTCGGGCAAGGCTCGAAGCAGAGCATTCAGAGTGAAATCAAAGGCATGGGTTCAAATATCATAATGATTTTCCCTGGAGGGGAAAGGCGTGCCGGCGTAAGGCTTGACCCGTCTGAGATGCAGACCCTCAAGCTGGAAAACTATGAGGCCCTTAAAGAAGAGACTATCTTCCTTTCCGCAGTCAGCCCGTATGTCACTTCTTCCGGCCAATTGGTGAGCGGAAACAACAACTATCCTTCGACTGTGACGGGCGCGGGCATCGACTATTTGCAGATAAGGCAGTTGAATGTCCAGGACGGGGAAATGTTTACCGAGGCCGACATACAGGCATCGGCCAAAGTATGTGTAATCGGAAAAACGATTGCTGATAATCTTTTTCCTGACGGCGGCGATCCTGTCGGCCGCACAATCCGTTTCAACCAGGTGCCGTTCAGGGTCGTAGGAGTATTGGAGTCAAAGGGTTACAACTCCATGGGCATGGATCAGGACGACATAGTCATAGCTCCTTATACCACGGTCATGAAGCGTCTGCTTTCCCAGACATACCTGCAAGGTATATTTTCATCGGCGCTTTCTGAGGAGATGACGGATTACGCCATCGCAGAGATAACGAGCGTCCTCAGGCAGGAGCACCGTCTCGGGCCTGACGAAGCGGATGATTTCGACGTGCGCAGCCAGCAGGAATTGAGCGAGATGCTTAACACAACCATGAATCTGCTGACGACCCTGCTTGCATGTATAGCCGGCATATCCCTGATTGTGGGTGGAATAGGTATCATGAACATCATGTATGTCTCCGTCACCGAAAGGACGAAGGAGATAGGTCTAAGGATGTCTGTGGGGGCGCGCGGAATTGATGTGCTGACACAGTTCCTCATCGAGGCGGTGCTTATCAGTTTCACGGGAGGCGTAATAGGGGTTATTCTGGGCTGTTCGGCCTGCATGGCGGTCAAGTATCTTGCCGACTGGCCGGTAAGCATCCAGACATGGAGCATAGTGCTGTCTTTCGTCGTATGTACGGTGACAGGCGTGTTCTTCGGCTGGTATCCTGCCCGCAAGGCTTCGAATCTCGACCCTATCGATGCTTTGAGATACGAGTGATTTTTTACAGTTGAGGCATATATGGAAGGAAGCAGGACGCATTCAAAAGTTCCCGGAGCGGTAATACATATTATCGTCTGGGCGCTTTTTTTCGCGCTTCCCCTGTTCTTTATGTGGAACCGAAGCTGGGAAAGCATGGACTGGGGCAGGTTCTTAAGGCATTGTGTGAACCTTTTAGTGCTGTGTTCGGCATTTTATCTGAATTATTTCATCCTGATTCCGCGCCTTCTGTTCAAAGGCAGCAAACACAAGTTCGTGCTTGCGAATGTCTGTATGGCGACGGTGTTTTCGACAGCCATGATGCTTTGGCAGATGCACTCATTCGTTCCAGATGCGCCGGGGCCCCGCTTCAGAATCAATCCTGTCCTGTTTTCGTTTGCAAGGGATTTCGTTTCCATTTTTATCATGATATGCCTCTCGGCTCTGGTAAAGATGAGCGTGCGCTGGCAGAAAGCGGAGAATGCCAGAAGGGAGGCCGAGAAAAGCAGGAGCGAGGCGGAATTGAAGAATCTGCGCAACCAATTGAATCCGCATTTTTTATTGAACACCCTGAACAATATATACGCTCTCATTTCCATTGATACGGAAAAGGCCCAGGAGGCGGTTTCGGAATTGAGCCGCCTGTTGAGGTATGTGCTCTATGACAACAACCAGCATACCGTTCCACTCTGCAAGGAAATGGATTTTATCAAGGATTATATTTACTTGATGAAGATAAGGGTTTCCCAGAATGTTTCTGTCGAAACGGATATAAGGGTTTCTCCCGACAGCCTGACTCCCGTGGCGCCCCTTATATTCATCTCGCTTATTGAAAATGCTTTCAAACATGGCATCTCTCCTGTCGAGCAGAGCCGCATCCGAATATTTTTCGACGAAACACCGGAATGTGTCGTGTGCGACATCAGGAACAGTTTTCATCCGAAGTCCCATTCGGACAAGAGCGGTTCCGGTATCGGTCTGGAGCAGGTGGGAAAAAGGCTCGAATTGCTGTATTCCGGGCATTATTTTTGGAATAAAGGCGTTTCCGAAGACGGAAAGGAGTATTTTTCCCATCTTGAACTGATGAAAAATGGATGATGTTTTGCGTTGCGCGGTAGTTGACGATGAGCCTCTGGCACTTTCGCTGATGGTTTCATATGTCGAGAAAACCCCGTTTCTTTCATTGGCCGGCGCATATTCGAGCGCGGTGGAGGCTTTGGGGGCGTTTAAGTCGGAGCCGGTGGATCTGGTGTTTCTGGACATTCAGATGCCGGAACTTGACGGACTGGATTTTTCAAGGATGATAGACAGGTCGGTCAAAATAGTTTTTACCACGGCCTTCGACCGTTACGCCATAGACGGTTACAAGGTGAATGCCATAGACTATCTGCTTAAACCGATTTCATACAAGGATTTTCTCGAGGCGGCAGGCCGGGCTCTTGAACGTGTGGAGGAAAGCAGGATGGCTGCCCGGTGCGCTTCTCCCGTGGCGCGCAATTCGATTTTTGTAAAAAGCGAATACAGGTATGTCCAGATTTATTTTGACCGGATGCTTTATATTGAGGGGATGAAGGACTATGTCAAGATATATTCTTCCGGATCCCGCGAACCGGTATTGTCGCTCATGAGCATGAAGGGCATCGAGTCGCGTCTTCCATCGGGAGAATTTATCCGCGTCCACCGTTCTTTCATTGTCCGCAAGGACAGGATACGGACAGTGGAGAGGGGATTCGTGCTGGTGCAGGACGATAATGGGGCGGAGGAATACAGGATTCCGGTAGGAGAAAACTATAAAGAACAATTGCGGAAATTTGTGGAATGATAAACTGTTTGTTTTTTTGAAAAAATCTTTATATTTGCAGATTGATACAGGTATCTCTCAGGGCAGGGTGCAATTCCCTACCGGCGGTGAAAGTCCGCGACTCCCTGCAAAGGGACTGAACCGGTGGAATTCCGGTACCGACGGTCAAAGTCCGGATGGAAGACGGGATGCTGCAGCCGTAAGGCTGTATGTTTTGGTTGGATATAGCCCTGGGTATGGATGCCCGGGGTTTTTTGTTATTGGAACATGCCAGGCGTGAGACGGATATGATGGATGAGAACGACAGGAAATACATGATGATGGCGATGGACGAGGCTGAAAAAGGTGTCGGCCTGGTCAGTCCCAATCCCATGGTCGGTGCCGTGATTGTCAGGGACGGCAGGGTAATAGGTAAAGGCCATCACAGGAAATACGGAGGGCTTCATGCGGAAAGGGAGGCTCTGGAGGACTGCAAGTCCCGCGGCGAGACCCCTGCAGGAGCCGTGATGTACGTTACGCTTGAACCGTGTTGCCATTACGGCAAGCAGCCGCCTTGTACTGAGGCCATTATAGATGCCGGAATCGCACGTGTCGTGGCAGGGATGGGAGATCCTAATCCCCTTGTATGCGGCAAAGGCCTCAGGATATTGCAGGAGGCCGGAATAGAAACCGAGTGCGGCTTGTGTGAAAACGAACTGCGGGAGCAGAACAGGGTGTTTTTGAAATACATCGTTACAGGACGTCCGTGGGTCGCCCTTAAATATGCAATGACGGCAGACGGAAAGATCGCGGCGGTTTCAGGAGATTCGAAATGGGTTTCAGGAGATGTTTCAAGAAGGCGCGTCCACCTGCTGAGGAACCGTTATACCGGGATTGTGGCAGGAAAAGGAACAGTGGACGCCGACGACCCGATGCTGAATTGCCGTCTTGCATCCTCTTCGGAAAACGGAGAAGGGGTTCAGGGCCGTTCTCCGCTCAGGATTGTGCTGGATTCGTCTGCCTCTATTCCGCTCGGAAGCAATATTGTGCGCACGGCAAAGGAATACGGCACATTGCTGGTTCATACGTCCCGGGCAGACTTGAATGTCCTGCAGGCTCTGTCGGGGGAGGGAGTGGAAACCCTGCTCTGTCCTCAGGATGCCAAAGGCCGTCCGGATGTTTCCGTGCTGTGCGGCCTGCTGGGAGAAAGGGGCGTCGATTCCATTTTAGTCGAAGGCGGTTCGGAAACGGCCTGGAGTTTCATCCAAGCCGGCCTTGTTGACGAGTACTATTTTTTCATCGCGCCCAAGATTGTCGGAGGAAGCGGGGCGAAAAGCCCGGTAGGAGGTGACGGATTCCTGAAAATGTCGGATGCCGTGAATCTGGCGGTGGCGGATGTCATGGTTTCGGGAGAAGATGTGGAAGTTCACGCATACAGAAAAGAATATTTTGAAACATTGGGGAGGAGCATATGTTTACGGGAATCATAGAAGAAATAGGCCGGGTTTTGTCTGTAAGGCACGGAGCAAACAGCGAAGTGCTTGAGATATCCGCCGATAAAGTGCTTGAAGGAACCTCCGTGGGAGACAGCATAGCCGTAAACGGCGTGTGCCTTACAGTGACGGCCCTCGGTACATCGTCGTTTTCGGCAGATGTGATGCCCCAGACTTTAAGGCGCAGTGCATTACAGTCGCTGCGTCCCGGACTGCAGGTCAATCTGGAAAGGGCAATGGCGGCCGGAGGGCGTTTCGGCGGTCATGTCGTTTCGGGGCATACCGACGCGTGCGGCCGTGTAGTGTCGCTTGTGCCGGAAGACAATGCGGTCGTGGCAAGGATTTCCGTACCAGAAGATGTCATGAGGTACATAGCCGAAAAAGGCTCAGTGACCCTGAACGGTGCGAGCCTGACTGTGTCGCGGCTTTACGGGGACGGTTTCTCCGTATCGCTGATACCTCATACGAGGCAGTCCACGACATTGGGCGGCCTGAAAGCGGGGGATCCGGTGAATGTCGAGGTTGACATGCTCGCCCGTTATGTGGAAAGGCTCATGGATGCTAAGGCAGGCAGCGTAACTGAGCCTGGCAACGCACGGAGGGGCGGGATTACAGAAGATTTTTTAAGAGAAAACGGATTTTAAAATAGTTTTTAACCGATTATAAACGTTTAAAAATGGATTTCAGACAATATTTCAGTACGATAGAAGAAGCAGTAGAAGACTTGCGCAATGGCAGGATGATTATAGCCGTGGACGATCCCGACAGGGAAAATGAAGGCGACCTGATCTGTGCCGCCCGTTATGCCACGACTGAAAATGTCAATTTCATGGCTTCATACGGTAAAGGGCTCATCTGCATGCCGATGAGCGCAGAGATGACACGCAAACTCGATTTGAAGCAGATGGTGTCGGAAAATACCGACAACCACTCAACCGCCTTTACCGTATCCATCGATCATGTTTCGACGACAACCGGCATATCTGCAGTGGAACGTTCAGTTACGGCGATGAAATGTGTCGCTCCAGATGCAAAACCATACGATTTTCGCCGCCCGGGGCACATGTTCCCCCTTGAGGCGCGCAAAGGAGGTGTGCTTGTAAGGACAGGACATACGGAAGCCACGGTGGATCTGATGAGGATTGCGGGCCTTGAGGAGTGCGGACTTTGCTGTGAAATCATGCGGGAAGACGGCACCATGATGCGTACTCCCGAACTCATCGAGTTTGCCAGGGAGCATGGAATCAGGATGATAACCATTGCAGACCTTATCAAGTACCGCCGTAGAAGCGAGATACTTGTAGAATGCGTGGCCGAGGCTGACATGCCGACAAAGTACGGCAATTTCAAGTCATACGGCTATGTGAGCAAGATTACCGGGGAACACCACATAGCCCTTGTCAAGGGCGATGTTACGACTGACGAACCGGTGCTTTGCCGTGTCCATTCGGAATGTCTTACAGGAGATGCTTTCGGCTCTATGCGCTGCGACTGCGGAGACCAGTTGGCCGAGGCTATGCGCCGCATTGAAAAAGCCGGAAGGGGCGTGCTGCTGTACATGCGCCAGGAAGGCCGGGGCATAGGTCTGATCAATAAACTAAAAGCCTATCATTTGCAGGATGAGGGCATGGATACCGTGGAAGCCAACCTGGCTCTCGGTTTCAAGGCCGACCAGCGGGAATACGGCACGGGGGCTTCGATACTTGCGCATCTCGGAGTAAAGAAACTGATACTCATGACGAACAATCCTGCAAAGATTACAGGGCTTGAAGGTTATGGAATAGAAATAGTAAGGCGCGAGCCTATAGAAATCGCTTCCAACGGGAAAGACGAAAAATACTTATATACGAAATGTAAAAAAATGGGGCATCTGCTCCATGTCAGGGATTTGAGTGAAATCAATAGAAAATAAACAGATATGAAGATTATTGAAGGAAAATTGACGGCTTCCGGCCAGAGGATAGGCATTGTGGCCTCCCGTTTTAATGAATTCATCACATCGAAACTTATTTCAGGAGCCGAGGATGCTTTTCTCAGGCACGGCGGCAATCCCGATGACCTTGAACTTGCATGGGTGCCGGGCGCTTTTGAAATCCCGTCCGTTGCAAAGAAGATGGCCATGAGCGACAGGTATGATGCGATAGTATGCCTCGGTGCTGTTATCAGGGGCGCCACTCCCCATTTCGACATGGTGGCGAACGAGGTTTCGAAAGGCATAGCACAGGTCGCACTCGAATGCGGCAAGCCGGTGCTTTTCGGCGTCCTGACGACAGATTCGATAGAGCAGGCCATCGAGCGCGCCGGAACCAAAGCGGGCAACAAAGGTTCGGATGCCATGATATCGGCCATCGAGATGGTGAATCTCATGGCGCAGATGCGCTGAGAATTTGCAAAAATAGCCTATATTTGCAAATTCAATAAAACTGATTTATGGAGAAAGAAGATATACGGAAAACAGTATGCCGCTTCCTTGTTGACGAGATTGAACTTGACGAAGGCATGTTGAATGACGAAGCCAGGCTGAAGGAGGATCTTGGTATTGATTCGCTTGATTTCGTGGATATTGTAGTCATTTGCGAAAGGGAGTTCGGTTTTAAGATAAAGCCCGAGGAAATGAAGAATGTAAAGACCTTGGGACAGTTTTACGATTATATCAAGGAGAAACTCGGATGAATGCTTCCGGTGCCGGATGGCAGGGACAGACAGGGGGAGGAAGTTTCGGAATAAGGGCGGTAACGTTCATGGTTAAAAATTTCGGGGCTTCCTTCGTGTATTTTTTCATGGCTTTTGCCATCCCCTTTTATGTTTTATCAAAAAACGGGGGACGGCGCGACATCTGGGGTTTCTACCGCAGGCGTATGGGCTTCGGCAGATGGAAGTCGTTCCGTTCGCTGTGGGGCTGTTATTATTGTTTCGGCAAAGTAGTAATAGACAAATTCGCCTCATACGGGGGCGCTACCGAGGGGTATTCCGTCGATATTGACGCCCATGCCAGTGCCGTGCAGGGGGAAATTCATGCAAGTGAGGACGGGGCGATCATCACGAGTGCGCATGTCGGAAACCTTGAGGCTCTCGGAACTCTTTTTTCCCAGCATGATAAGGAATGCTATTGTACGGTTTATTCCGGAGAACGCGAGGATATTCTGGAAAAAAGGGCGGAAGCATTGGGAACAAATCACATACACCTGGTACCCGTGCCGCTCGGAGGAGGCGCGGAGTATATTTTCGAGATAAACAATGCTCTTGATGAAGGAGGAGTAGTCCTCATGATGTCCGACCGGATGACCGAAGGGGCCAGAGGTATATGGTGCAGCCTTTTCGGGAAAGAAGTCGAGATGCCTGCCGCCGCTTTTGCCATGTCCGTGAAGATGGACGTCCCTCTTTATACGGCTTTTGTCATGAGGACGGGATATTGCCGCTATAAAGTAATATGGGAGAAAATAGATTTTCCGGACAGGGATTCCGCAGACAAGGACAGGATTGTGGCGCGTGCGGAGGAGTTTTGCCGCCGTTTGGAGGATATAGTCAGAAAGTATCCGCTGCAGTGGTTCAATTTCTATGATTTTTGGAGGGAAAACAGTCATGAATGATTTTTCCAAAGATAAAATGAGCGCATACGAGGCCCAGAAGACGGCTCATTGGATCAGCCAGGGCCCTGTCGTTTTCCAGGTAGCCCGTTTCATGATAAAAAGCGGTCTGCTGGAAGCGGTTTCACAATCCGGCGAGCAGGGGTTATCCATAGCGGAAGCGGCGGAGAAATGCGGTTTGTCCGAATACGGGGTGCAGGTGCTTTTCGAGTCGTCTTTGACTATGGGAGTGCTTCTGTGCAGGGACGGGAGGTATTTCTGTTCCAAGGCCGGGTGGTTCCTGCTGAATGACGAAATGGTCAGGGTCGATATGGACTTCAATCACGATGTGAATTATCTCGGCATGTCCAGGATAGACGAAGCCGTCAGGGAAGGGAGGCCTGCGGGACTGGAATTTTTCGGAAAATGGAAGACTATATACGAGGCCCTGCCGCATCTGCCGGAACAGGTGAAGAAAAGTTGGTTCGCTTTCGACCATTATTATAGTGACAACTCGTTCCCCGAGGCTCTCGGCATATTGTTCGGAAACGGTGCGGAAAATATTCTTGATGTCGGAGGAAATACTGGCCGTTTCGCCCTGGAGGCGGTCGCATATAACCCGAATGCCCATGTTACCGTGATGGATCTGCCCGGACAGATTGAAATGATGCGCAGGAATATCGTAGGAAGGTGCGGATGCGAAAGGATACATGGTTTCCCGGCCGATCTGCTTGATGCGGAAGCGGTTTTTCCTGAAGGCTTCGACACGATATGGATGAGTCAGTTCCTGGATTGTTTCAGTTCGAGGGAAGTCGTGTCCATACTTTCCAGGGCGGCCGCTTCGATGTCATCGGCTTCAAGACTTTACATAATGGAGAGTTTCTGGGACAGGCAGCCGTATGACACGGCATCCTTCGCCCTGACTGCAATATCCCTGTATTTTACCGTAATGGCCAATGGCAACAGTAAAATGTACAGGTATTCGGACATGCTTGACTGTATCAGGCGTTCCGGACTTGAGGTAGAGCGTTGCATAGACAATGTGGGAAAATGCCATACGATACTGATATGCAGGAAATGATTTTTCCATCGGAAGCGTGGAGGTTCATACCCCAGAAGCCGCCGTTTGTGTTCGTGACGAGGCTGATCCGCTGTGAAGAAGGATATGCGGAAACCGAATTCGATGTCCCCCGGGATTGTGTTCTGGTGTCCGGAGGATTCCTTTACGAGGGCGGTATAGCGGAATTCATGGCGCAAAGTTGCGCCGTATATGTGGGATGCCGTGATTTTCTTGCAGGCAGGAAGGAGCCTCAGACAGGTGTTCTGGGGGCGGTGTCGCGCATGAAAATAGATCTTTTGCCTCCTGCCGGTTGCAGGCTTTCATGCAGGGTGGAAGTGATGGGCGATTTCTACGGGATGCTTATGTTTAATGCCAGGGTATGCATGGATTGCGGTAATGTCGTCAAGACGGTTGCGGAAGGCCGTCTCACGACGTCCCGGTTATATGAATAATAAGGATGATATGATATACAGGATAGCCGATAATATAGTATGCCCTCTCGGAGAAGGTTCGCTTGCCGTCTATGAGGCGATGAGGGCGGGGAAGTCCTCTTCATGCATTCATGATGGAGGGGGTACAGGTTTGGAGCCGTATTTTGCCTCTGTTTTTGAAGACGGCTTCCTGGGCGGCGAAGAGGGGATGACCCTTTTTGAGAGCCTGATGGCCAGGAGTGTGCGCGGGGCTTTGGAGCAGTTGAAGTCACACGGATACGATGGCCTTGATCCTGCTTCCGGCAGAGTGCTTTTCATCATTTCCACGACAAAAGGAAACATAGCCCTGCTCAGACGCGAAGACGGTTTCTCGAAAGACAGCCGTTTGCTTCTGGGCGGCAGTGCCGATGCGCTGAGAAAGAGTTTCGGAAATCCGAACAGGCCGGTTACAGTGTCCAATGCATGTATTTCCGGACTTTCCGCACAGATTGTCGCTTCAAGGCAGATAGAGTCGGGGAAGTACGATTTTGTAATAGTTACGGGTGCCGACCTGCTATGCCCTTTCATCATATCGGGATTCCAGTCTTTCAAGGCCCTTTCACAGGAGAGGGCGCGCTCGTTCGATGCTTCCAGAAACGGACTGAATCTGGGAGAGGCCGCCGCAACAATCATCTATGCTTCTTCAGGGGCGGTCGGAAACATAGGAGAGGCGGCAATGCTCAATGGAAAATATGTGGCCTTGGCGGGTGGCGCAATAGCCAATGACGCTAATCATATATCTGCCCCGTCCAGAACCGGCGAGGGGCTGTTCAGGACGCTCTCCTGTCTGTTTCCTGTACTTGAAGGAAGGAAAACGGGGCTTGTATGCGCGCACGGCACGGCCACGGCCTATAATGATGCAATGGAGGCGGCGGCTCTGTCAAGGGCTTCTTTGGAAAGAGTGCCTGTAAATTCACTGAAAGGCTACATAGGACACACTCTGGGTGCCGCCGGAGTGATTGAAACAATCGTGTCCATGTATGAGATGTGCTACGGCGAGATTCTTCCGGTGCCAGACTTTCATGAAATAGGGGTGCCTGTCCCTCTGGATGTGGCGGCCCGGCCAAGGCATTTTGACGGAGACGCTTTCATAAAGACCGTGTCCGGTTTCGGAGGCTGCAATGCTTCAGCCGTCTTTGTCGCCGACGACGGAATTGCGCTTATAAAAGCGTGTGAAGCCGGGGATGCCGGGGTGAAAGTGACTGCAAGTGTCCGTATGGATGTTTCGGGAAGTGACGTGAATGACATTTACCGCAGTTCCGGAACCGATTATCCTAAATTTTTCAAAATGGACATGCTCAGCCGCCTGGGCTTCGTCGCGGCAGCGAAGTTGCTGGATGGCAAGGGGGAAAGTTGGGACGATACGGCGGTGATCCTTGCCAACAGGCATGCTTCTTTGGATGACGATGTGAAGTACCTTGCGACAATTTCCCCCGGGGACTATTATCCCAGTCCGGCTCTTTTCGTCTATACGTTGGCCAATATAGTGGCAGGAGAGATAGCGATAAGGTACGGAATGCACGGCGAGACTACATTTTACATCGATGATGCATTTGACAGCGCGGCCATGTCGGAGGAAGCCCGAAGGCTTATTGTTTCCCGGCGGGCCTCGAAAGTCGTTTTCGGATGGATAGACTGGTATGACGGGAAGGGGTGTGCCGACCTGTCTTTAATGGAAAAAATATAAACTGGATATGGAAAATCTAATAGAAGAACTCAAGAAGCAGATAATCGCTGCTTTGAATTTTGAAGACATGCGGCCGGAGGATATCGATGCCGACGCCCCTCTTTTCCGCGAGGGCCTCGGTCTTGATTCGATAGATGCCCTGGAACTTATCGTACTTATGGAGAGAAAGTACGGTATCAAACTGAAGGATCCCAAACAGGGCAGGGAAATATTCCGTTCAGTAAGGACGATGGCGGAGTACATCGAGGCGAACAGGACGAAATAGCCCCGTCATGAAGCATCGGGATGTACTTGTTACCGGCATGGGAGTAGTCTCCGCGATAGGGAACGGCATGCAAGCCGTTTCCGGGGCCTTGCGCTCGTGCAGTAGCGGTATTTCGCTCCCGTCCATATTGAAAACCGCGCATGTGACGCTTCCTGTAGGCGAGGTGAGGATGGAAAACGGAGAACTGAAGTCTTTGTTGGAGAAACGCCTTCCGGTTCCCGCCTTTTCCACAAGGGCTTCATTGCTGGGCATGCTTGCCTTGGACGAGGCGCTCGAAAGCGCTTCGCTCGATGCGGATGACTGCGGCAGGATAGCCTTTGTTTCCGCCACGGCTGTCGGCGGAATGGATGCGACTGAAAAGTATTATTTCCACCCGGGGCTTCCGGAGGAAAATCTCATAGACAGGCACGACTGCGGGGCGATGACTGACGACATTGCTTCACGCTACGGAGGCTTTGCCATGAGTGCGACTGTTTCTACGGCATGTTCGGCTGCATTGAATGCAATAGTGTTTGCGCGGAAACTGATAAGGTCGGGCCGGTTTTCGATAGTGATTGCCGGAGGGACGGAATGTCTTACAAAATACCACCTTAACGGTTTCAATTCACTGAAGATTCTTGACGAAAGGCGTTGCAGGCCTTTTGACAGGGGGCGTGCCGGGCTCAATCTCGGGGAGGGCGCGGGGTTTCTCGTGCTGGAAAGCCCCTCTTCGGCAGCAAAGAGGAAGGTGCGGGCTATAGCCTCGCTGGCAGGTGCGGCAAACAGGTGCGATGCGTATCATCAGACGGCTTCTTCGCCATCGGGAGAAGGGGCTTTCCTTTGTATGAAGGCTGCACTGGATGATGCTTCTGTCCTTCCGTCCGAAATAGATTATATAAACGCCCACGGCACGGGAACTCCCAACAATGACCTGTCCGAAGGCATTGCCATAGAGAGGGTTTTCGGTAAGGAAGTGCCGCCTGTCTCTTCAACCAAAGCCTTTACCGGCCATACAACCGCCGCATCGGGCGCTATAGAGAGCGTGATTTCGCTGATTGCGATGAAGGAACGTTTTTTGCCTGTGTCGCTCGGTTTTTCCGACAGGATGGATGAACTTTCTTTCGAGCCGTTGACCGACAGCCGCGTGTCCCGGGAATTGCACCGTGTCATGGTGAACGCTTTCGGTTTCGGAGGTAATGACAGTTGTGTTATTTATGAAAATGTCTGAGGTTTATGGTATATATTGACGGGATGTCGCAGATAACGCCGCAAGGTGACGGATGGTACGAGTCCCCTGTGCATTACGGGCCGGGGCTGCACCCTGCTTCGGATCCTCCGTATGCAGGCATTGTCCCTTCTTCCGCTGCAAGAAGAATGTCTTTGTTGCAGAAGCGTGCAGTCGCTACGGCTTTTAAGGCAATGGATATGGCGGGACTTGGAATGCCCGATGCCATAATCACTGCCACTGGGGCAGGTACCATGAAGAACAGTGAAAATTTTCTGCTTGACATGGTAACCAACGGGGAAGAAGGCCTTTCTCCGACCCCTTTTATAAATTCCACTCACAATACGCTTGCCGCTACGGTGGCCATTGCCCTCGGATGCACTGGATGCAACACGACTTATTCGCATAATGCGATGTCTTTCCCTTTAGCCTTGATGGATTCCGTAATCGGACTTGAGTCCGGGGAATATTCATCTGTGCTGCTTTCGGCCCATGACGAACTGCCCGAACATTATTATCGACTGCTTGAGGAGGCCGGTGAATTTGTCGGGGAGCCTTTTGCCGGGGAGCATTCGCTTTCTTTCGTTCTGCGTGCCTGCCGGGGAGAGCGTTCCCTTGCGGCTGTGCATGGTGTGGAAATTGTTTCAGGTCTTTCGGAAGCCGTTCTCAGGGAGAAGGCCGCGCATGTTTGCGATTCGGCCCCGGATCTGGTGATTACCGGCGATGTAGCCGCAAGCAAGGCTGTATTCGGAGATGCAGTCCCCATGTATCCGTACAGGGAGATTTTCGGCTGCGGTTTCTCTGCTCCGGCGGCGGCTCTTTATGCGGCGGTCGTTTTTTTGGAAAAACAGCCGTCTCTGGATGCGATACTGCTCCACGACCATTACAGGCACAGGCAGCATTCTTTTGTTTTTGTAAAAAGAACAGCCTTATGATGAAACTTGTATTGTTGTCGGTCTTTCATTGCCTTACCCTGTGCGCCGGACAGGTGTTTCTGAAAATATCGCTGGCCAGGACGGGGGCTTTCAGATTCACTTGGGATTACATCAAAGAGTTCCTGACCTGTTGGCAGTGGGCTGCATGCGGGGCGTCTTTCCTTATTGCATGCATCACCTGGATGTATATCCTGAAAAATTACGAGTTTTCGTTGGCGTATCCGATAACTTCAATGACTTTTGTCTTTTCGATATTCGCAGGCTATTTTGTCTTCGGGGAGGCAATTTCCATCAGCAAACTGGTCGGAGTCGCTTTGATAACTCTTGGAATAGTTGTTATTGCTACGGGAAAATAAGTGTAAAATGAAACATATTGTATTGCATGTCCTGCTTTTCTTGTCCGTTGCATTGTCTTGCGCTGCAATCTGTCCTTCCCTGGCGGACGGGAGGGCTCTTTCGGGAAATCCTGAAGTGAAGACGGTCATTGACAGGGCTTTTTCTTTTGAACGGCTTACGGCTTCTTACCGCATGGTGCGGACGGTACCGGTGATTTCCGGCCG
>JADIMA010000012.1 GCA_017694945.1 Candidatus Merdivivens pullicola
AATAACTTTGCTCTCGGTGATCATAGCGATTATTGCTCGTAATTCTTTGTAATTCAGCACTATAAAGATACGACAATTTTCGCTAATCACCAAATTTTCAAGTACTTACAATTCGTCGAACTCACGTTAAAGTAGAAGTAGAACGGCTTTATCGCAACGAAAGCAGTTATTACCATTATCTTATGCGAAGGGTTGAAAATGTCGTGGAAGATGGTGGTAAAACGCTTGTCGGCAAGCAGCCGGTATTGCCGGACTGTATTATTTCAGAAAGTCTTTCGGCGATTCTTGCCAAGCAGGGTGTCCGGGATTTTGGGGAGTTGCCGGCAAAGAGGAGGAAAGATGTGATAAATGACTTGAAATACCGCTATAACATTACCAACATGAAGCAATTGGCCAGAATAGTGCCTGATGTGCCCGATGGTACCGACGAGCACACGCATCGTCTTTAGAAGTGTCTCTGGAGGGGTTTTATGTGCTCGTCGGTATCATCAAGGATTCATCAGATCCGTGTTTACAAACCCTCTGATATCATCGATGAACTCGATGGCGGCCGTGGCCTTTTCCCTTAGCCTGAACGCCTCGTCCTGTTCTTCTTCAATTTCTGAAATGAAGCCGTCAAGGGTGTGGATGCAGTCCATGTAGAGGTTTATGGCTTCTCCCCACATCTGCTCTGCGCGTTTTTGGGTGCCGGCGTCGTAGAAGCTTTGTGCCTTGATTATAATCTCGTGCATATTTGTCCTGTTTAAATCGGATTGCAATATTCGCAATTAATTTTTGAATTTTTGCTTCCCGTTGAAAAAAAATGTTATATTTGGGCAAATATGTTTGAAGCCTGTCTTTGAAGCAGAGTAAAAGAGGGCGTTGATGAAATCCGTATAGCGATTTCTTCCTCGGCTGCATTTGCCGGAATTTTTTCGATATTCATTTATCGGTATCTGATGTTTCTTTATTGGCATTTAAACTAACGGTTATGTCTGGAATTGAAAAATACCCTCAGATTGCAGAGTCGCATATTCTCACTCAAAATGAACTGGAAGAAACTTTGGGAGGATGCTGCGGAGACAACTGCAAGTCTTGCGATGAGGGATGCAAATCTTGCGAAGAAGGCCATAAAAACAAGAAAAGGCGAGGTCTCGTAGTAGTGCGTTATTAAGGTTTTTTTAACATTTTAAATTTTTAAGGTTATGATTAGTGATAAATATCCATCATTAAGCGAGTCTAATGTGCTGAGTAATTCAGAGTTGGATGAAACATTGGGCGGTGCGTGTGCGGAGAACTGCAAGTCTTGTGAAGAAGGTTGCAAGGCGTGTGATCCCGGTAATAAGAGAAAGGTTCCTGTGACAATAGTGGTTAATATTGGTGGTGACGGTGATGATGATGTGGGGACTAACCATGATGGAAAGCCTGTGGGTAATCCGTAAATAAAATTTTCCGAGGTGTGTGAGGAGTTTTTATATGTAATAAGGCAAGAAGCCCCGAAACTCCATTTGGCGGTGCATTTCTTCCCGTCCGGTCTGGATGGTATTTATCAGATGGAGTTTGGTGTTTTGAATGAGGCTGACGGTGAAGTGAATACGGATGTCAGGACAAAGTGCGGAGATGCACAGAGGTTATTGGCTGCGATAACGGACATCTTATATGGCTTTCTTAAAAGCAAGAGGTGCGGCACGATGGTGAGGTTCAGCGGAGACCGTCTGCGAATGAGGCTGTTTTCAATATGGATAACGGATAATTGGAAATATGTTCAGAAATCATTCGTCTTCTATGGCTTTGATTGTTACGGCAAATGGACTTCCTATGTTAAAAACGGGAGATACGGGGCTGTATTAGTGAAAATCGTAAATACAAGTAGTGATGGCCATGAAGCAAGAAATATTTGAAAAATATTATACCTTCAATCCTGCCTATGTGCTGCGTAACGATGTGTCAAGAACAGTGCTTGTCACTGCTGACGATCATTCTTTGAAGGGGCTGGATGTGGATGATGTAATTACATTGATACATCCTGTGTATGCGATGTTGCTGTCTTTTTTCAACGGCAGGAAGCGATTGTCCGAGAGTGTCTCGGATGCATCAGAATTTTTTAATGTAAGCGAGGAAGACATACGGAAGATAATTTCCAAGATGCTGGACAATGAAAATGATATAGGTGTCGAGTATGACAACAATTTCTTTTACCTGCCATCGAAATTGTTGATTGAGCGGCAGGAGTGGATGAATATTCCCCTTTATCAGCCAGGGCAATTTGATATTGATTGTGATGTGGATCTTAAATCCAAGAGACTGAATATTCCCGTATATATGTCCCTGCTTGTAAACAACCGTTGCCGGACAGATTGCATATATTGCTATGCGGATAAAAGGAGGATTTATGATTGTACCATACCTTTCGGGAGATTGCAGGAAATAATCGCGGAGGCAAGGAGTATCGGAATAGTGTCGTTCGACCTGCAAGGAGGCGAACTGTTTTTATATCCAGAATGGGATATGCTTCTTAAGGAACTTTTCAAAGCCGGCTATACTGTCTATATTTCAACAAAGTATCCATTGACAAGGGAAGAAATAGAAAGATTGAAAGAGGCGGGGGTAGAAGAAATCCAAATATCATTGGACTCAATTTATGCCGATGATTTGATGGCCAATTTACGGGTTGAAAAGGTATATCGGGACAAGATACTGGCCGCTGTGTCCATGTTGGATGCCGCAGGTATTTCAATGAAGATGAAATCGGTGATAACATCCCCTATATTTAATCTCGGCAGACTTGAAGAGTATATCAGATATTTCAATCAGTTCGAAAATGTGAAGATTGTGGAACTTACGGCTCCTGCACGTTCATTGTACAAATCCCAGGATGATTTTGAACACTACAGGCTGTCTCCAGGGCAGATTAAATCCATACTGGGACTCGCGAAACGCATGATTGCAAATAAAGAAGTCAGTTTTGAACTAAGAACGGACATTCCCGAGCCGGAGAAAAATCAGAACGAAAGTCCCGATGAAAAGCGTAAAGTTTTTTTAAGAAGGTCGCAGTGTTCGGGGAATATGACTTCTTTCATGGTACTCCCCAATGGTGACGTTACTATTTGTGAGGAGGCGTATTTTAATAAAAACCTGTGCCTTGGCAATATATTGCATACTTCTATAATGGATATGTGGAACTCGGAAAAAGCCAGAGGATTGTTTTACATACCACAGTCGGCTTTTCCGAAAGAAAGCCCTTGTTCGGCATGTCCGGAGTTTAAAGAATGCCGGTATGGCAAGGGAGTGTGCTGGACGGAGGCTATGGCGGCATACGGTGAGGACAATTGGATGTTCCCTGTTCCATCTTGCCCACATGCTCCTTCCGGGTATAATGATATACTTATTTGGTGACATTAAATGGCAAATGATATGAAAACAAATTTTATAATATTGATATCGTTAATTCTGGTTTTGTCCCCGTCGGCACTGTCTGCTAAAAATATAAAGATTTCCGGCAGAGTAGTTGATGAACAGGGCGTTCCCATACCGTATTCGACTATTGTCATGACTGATTACAGGGACAGTGTTGTCTTTGTCGCTTTGGTTGACGGTGAGGAGGGAAAATTTTCTTTTTCCGGAATAAAAATAGATGAAAAGAAATATACTTTTACCTTTTCCAACGGGTTTAATCTGAAAAAATCCATAGTCGTCACCGGCAAGGACTGTCCTAAAGAGGTGGATTTCGGCGACGTGGTATTGGAGCAATATTCACAAATGCTGGATGAGGCGACTGTAACGGGTGGAAATAAAGGTATAAGGCGTGCTGACAGGACTATCTATGTCATAGACAGCACCTATCTTGACAGAGTAGTGGTTACGGAGGATTTGCTTGATAAAATCCCGTTGGTGACGGCAGATCCACTGTCGCATTCGGCCTCGATATTGGGCGCGGAGAATACATATGTCATGTTAAATGGAATTAATACGGGCCGTTCCGTTGATTTGCGCAGAATTAATTACAGGGATATAGAAAAAGTGGAGATTATACATGTTCCAACAGGTTTTCTGGCCGGACAAGGATATGACGGAGTAATCAATATTGTACTGAAGCCTGAAATCAGGACTGGAGTTGATGCCGGTTTTGAAGAGTTCCTCAGATTGCCGAGTACCGACAATGATTTCTATGCCGGTTTTACTTACGGAAGCGGTGATGTGAAGTTTGAACTGCTGTATTCAAATTACTACCGTGTAATGGACAACAGGTACAAATCGACACGTAGTGACAAATTTGCGGAACTGGAGTATGTAATGGACGGCATCATGAATGACGGCAAGGAACTGGATCATACTATAGATTTTAATCTTGACTGGCATATTACCCCGGACGACTATTTTAATATCACCACCAATACGATGGCGTATTCGACTGCGGACAAGACTACAATGTATGAGCAATATTACCGGGATATGGACGGAAACAATCTGGCGAATCTTAGTCCTTTCAGTACCCGGTATGCTTATGAACAGTTCAACGGGAATTATACCGTGTTCTATAAGCATACGATGAGAGAGAAAAAAACGGATTATCTCACGGTTAATGCCAATATCGGTTATAATAGAAGCAAAGATTTGTCCCAGACTGTTTATGAGCAAGACGGAAGAGAGATCGTGAATACGGAATTTTCGGACAGGCTTTCGGTTACCTTGGAGTCCGAATATCACAACAAGATAAATGATATATTTACTTTTGATGCCGGGATTAGAGGATATTACCGCAGATTTAATTCCGATGTCAAAGAGATAGCCAACTCGACAACGCTGTATGATGCTTATCTTGCGCATGCCTATGTGGCTTTTGGGGCGGAGGTCGGAAAGTTCGGTTTTAAGGCGAACCTTGGAGGGTACAATAATTCGAATATATTCAGGGCTCCCTTTGAAAAAACATATAATTATTGGGGATTTATATCAACGTTTACTGCGATGATGAGGATTAATGCGGAGCATACGTTGAGACTAAAATTTAACAGATATGCGGCTTTGCCGTCGGCATGGGCCTTTGTGCCATACACGTTGCAAACGGATGACATGACTGAAGACACCGGGAACCCCTCTTTGACACCTCAAACGACAAATGAGCTTGAATTACGATACAATTTTACAACTGAGGGTTACAGTTTTTACGCTACTCCCGCTTATTATCATTCAAGTAATATTATGGGAACGGAAATGACATTCAGGCAGGATCTCGGTGTTGCCACGAGAACTGTCAACTGTGGTTCAAGGGATATGTTTGCGGTGGTAGTGGGAGGCAGTATCTCTCCTTTGGATTGGTTTTCTTTTGATGCATTCTTGCAGCCCACATATGATATTTATAATACATTCGGGAAGAAAAGGGCGATGCCTTGGTTTTACGGTAGTGCAAATCTCTCATTTTTCCTGCCGTATGATTTCAGTATCCGGGCTTCAGCGAACTATCGCACAAAAATATTGAATGCAATCGGTTATTCGGAGCCGAGTTACAGTTCGACATCGTTGTATTTGAGAAAATATTTCCCGTCAATCGGGCTGGAAGTCAGCGTCGGCTGGTGGCGTCCGTTTTATTCTTCGGATATAAGCCATTCTTTTAGTGGGGACAATTATGAAATAGAGTCTTATTCGAGACGGTTGAACTCGTCGGGCGTGTTTTTCAGAGTCGCGTTTTACTTCGTGTCCGGGAAAGAGTTGACACGCTATGCCGTTCCGACCAATTTTGACATGGACTCGCGTAACTGACGGGATTTGCTAAAAGAAAAATCATGGCGGGGCACATTAAAAGATTTCCTAAGGAGTTCCAATACGACTCAGTGGATTGTGGGAGCGCATGCCTTGCCATGATAGCATCGTATTATGGTATAGAAACATCAAGGGAACGTATTTCCGAACTGTGCAAGACTACTTTGAACGGGGTTTCTTTGTTGACTGTGAGGGAAGCCGCCACGCAGATAGGCCTGTCGGGTACCGGACTGTCATTGTCTTTGGAAGAGTTGATGGAAATTAAGCCTCTTCCGGCGCTGCTGCATTGGAACGGGAGACATTTCGTGGTGCTTTTTGACATTAAAGCGAGGCTTGACGGGAAAAAACGTTTCAGAGTCATGGATCCTGCCTACGGGGAGGTGATGTTTTCAGAAGAAGACATGCGGGAGCATTGGCTGGAAAAAGGTAAAGGCGACAAACAGACAGGCCGCCTGATGATTTTCGAACCTGCTGAAACTGGTGGGCGGGATACGGCGGATTTCTGTGAAAAGAGGAAGAGAAATGCATACAAGAAAGGCATACGCCTTCTTGCGAGATATTTTTATGCCTATAAAGCTGTTCTGGCTAAAATATCGGTTTGCGTGCTGGCCGTGTCGGTAATGCAACTGTTCCTTCCGTTTCTTACCCAAGCGATTGTGGACAAGGGAATAGGAGACAGTGATATTCATTTCATATACCTTGTGTTGCTTGCCGAAGCCGCGCTGATCATAGGCAGTACTCTCGGAGATTTTATCCGCAGATGGCTGCTCCTGAAAATGAGTGTCAGGATAAACCTTTCTTTGATTTCGGACTTCATCATAAAACTTGTAAAACTCCCGATGTCCTTTTTCAATGCCAAGAAAACAGGGGATCTTCTACAGAGGATTGACGACCATAAAATCGTAGAACAGTTTATAACATCCAACTCGCTTACGGTGGTATTTTCTTTTTTCACGCTGGTCGTATTTTCCGTAGTGCTTGCAATATACGACTTCCGTATTTTCTGCATCTTCTTTGTCGGGAGTGTCCTGTATGCCTTGTGGTTGATGTTGTTCCTGAAAAAAAGGAGATTGCTGAATTATAAGTTTTTTAATAAGAGGTCGAAAAATCAGAGTAGCATTTATCAGCTTATAACTGGCATGGAAGAGATTAAACTGCAAGGCTGTGCCGACAGGAAACGGGAAGAATGGGAAAAGATACAGTTGGATCTGCTGGATCTCAATATGCAGTCTTTGCAGTTGGGACAACGCTCCGAAACGGGAACAGTTCTTATAAATGAAGTGAAAAATGCTTTGATAACCGTGGTGTCGGCCGCATCTGTGATATCAGGCGACATTACTCTTGGAATGATGCTGTCAATCCAATATATCATCGGCCAACTGACCGTTCCGGTTAAGCAGTCTGTGGGCTTTATTTTCTCTTTACAGGATTTGCGGATAAGCATGGAGCGCATCAATGATGTATATGAAAGGGAAGAAGAAGTCAGGCCGGGGCAGATAGTCCCGGAAGAATTGCCTTGCGGTGATATTGTAATAGACAATGTATGTTTTGGTTATGACAACTCTAACAGGAGGAAGGCTCTTGACGGGGTCTCTTGTATCATACCTCGCGGGAAGGTGACGGCCATAACAGGCTGCAGCGGCAGCGGGAAAACCACTCTCATAAAACTGTTGCTTCAGTATTATAAGCCGCAGGAAGGAAGTATAAAGATAGGCGGTACAGATCTTTTTGCACTTAATCCGCAGTGGTGGCGTGACAAATGCAGCGCGGTAATGCAGGACGGGTATATTTTTTCCGATACTATTGCACGGAATATAGTCCCCAAAGATGTTGAAATAGACCGACAGAGACTTGAATATGCTGTTAGAATGGCAAATGCTCATGATACTGTGATGGCTCTGCCTTTGAAGTACGATACATTCATAGGTGATGAGGGGCAAGGGTTGAGTGCCGGACAGAAACAAAGGCTTCTCATAGCACGCGCGGTTTACAAGGATGTCCCATTCGTTTTTCTTGACGAAGCCACCAATTCATTGGATGCGAAAAATGAGAAAGCGATCACGGAAAACATGCAGTCGTTTTATGAGGGGAAGACTGTCATAGTAATTGCACACAGAATGAGTACGGTGATGAATGCGGATCAGATTATAGTAATGGATGCCGGGAAGATTGTTGAAACGGGAACGCATCGTGAATTGGTGGAAAGCAGGTCTTATTATTACGATTTGATAAAAAATCAATTGGATCTGGGATGATTTTCTGGCATGGCAGTCAATTTTTTTTACAAGGATTGTCCAATTATTTTACAATTTTAATTTTCGCGTTTTTCTAATTGTTTGATTTATAGTATTCTGGTTTTTTGGCATACGCTGTGTGCAATTTATGGCCGAAGATTTGAATACTATGGATACGAAAGCAAAAACTTTTTTCATACTGTTGATAATGATATTGGGCGGTGCCTTTTCTGTTTCCGATGCGGAAGGGAAGGGCGCCGATTCCGTATCTGTAATGTCCCGCCCTGCCGGGGACACGGTAAGGATGAGCCTTAAAGAGTGTGTGGATTATGCGGTGGAACATTCTTACAAGATGATGATTCAACTCCTTGCCAATGATGACAGGCGGCTTGACGAGAGGGATGCATACCTCAGTTTTCTGCCGTCGATTTCAGCCTCAATAGCCGGCCAGGCAAGTTTCGGACGAAACATCGACCCGGAAACAAACATCTATACAACCACGACAAGTTTCAGCAATTCATACGGTATAAGCGGCGGCATGTATGTTTTCAACGGATTCAAGATAGTGAACAATTACAAGATAGCCAAGACCGCCCGCGCCCTCGGTTATGAAGAGACCCAGCAACTCAAGGATGAGATAGCGCTTGCAGTGATACAGGCATATTACAATGTCCTTTACAATGAAAAGATGCTTGCTCTTACCTGGGCGCAACTTGAAGCCTCGCAGGCCAATCTTGAATTGGTGGCCAAAGAGTACGAACTCGGAAGGAAAAGCCTTGCCGACAAGTCCGATATCGAGGCCGAGGTGGCAGAGTATTCCTATAATCTTGTAAAACAGCGCAATGCTCTTGAAAGCAGTTACATTACTCTTCGTGAAGCGATGCAGTATCCTTATTCCGAGCCGCTTGCGATAGAGACGGATACAGGTGATGATGCTTCGATAAGCCTCATGGCCGACAAGGAAAGCATAGTTTCTACAGCCAAAGACAGACTCCCTTCTGCAAGGATTGCGGAGTACAACATAAAGACGGCCAAGGCGTCGTTCAATTCGGCAAAATGGTCGTTACTCCCGTCGATAAGCCTCAGCGGAGGTTACTCGACCGGCTACAATGCACTTGCAGGCGCCGGCAGCAGCAATGCTCCGTTCTGGACGCAGATGAAAAACCTTCAGGGACAGTATGTAGGGGTTTCCATTTCAATACCGGTGTTCAACGGACTGTATCAGCAGTCTGAGATAGGCCGCAAGCGGAATGCTTACCGTAAGGCGCAATGGGAGTATGATGCCAGGATGCTTGAAATAGAGTCGGAAGTGACAAGGGCTATTTCGGACATGGAAGGTGCGGCAAAAGAGTGGCTGTCCGCGCAGAAGCGGCTGGATGCGCGGGAGATTTCACACCGCCAGAGTGAAAAACGTTTTGCAAACGGAATGATTTCGGCCATTGAACTGCAGACAAATACCAATCTGCTTCTTGAAGCGCAGGCGTCCCTTCTGAATGCGCTTTACCAGTACAATATCAAAAGCATGGTGGTGAAATACTACAGCGGCATTCCTTATGCCGATCAGTTGAATGATGAAAAATAAAAAAGATAATTATGGATCGCGAGTTAGAGAAAAAGAAAGGTCTTAAGGCCGTTTTCAGAAAGAAGAACATACCGTATTTTGCCGGTGCCCTGTTTCTGGTGTTCGTGCTGTGGCTGGTGTTCAGGGACAACAGTTCCGCGTACAGGGCAGACAAGGACATGCTTAACATAGTGGAAGTCAAGCAGGATCAGTTTCACGACTATATCCGTCTGAACGGGCAGGTGCAGCCTATTACTACTATTCAGGTGACACCGCTCGAAGGAGGCATCGTAGAGGAAATCAGACTTGAAGAAGGCAGTCAGGTGAAACGCGGGGATGTGATAGCAGTCCTGAGCAACAACAACCTCACGCTTTCGATACTTGACAGCGAAGCACAGTTGGCAGAGAAAGAGAACATACTCCGCAATACCATGATTTCCATGGAGCAGCAGAAACTTGAACTCCAGCGCGAGCGCAACGAGTTCACCATGCAGGTGAACCGCAACAGGAGGCTTTTCGAGCAGAACGACAAACTGTACAAGGAAGGCCTGATATCGCATGAAGAATGGCTTAAATCCAAGGAGGACTACGAACTCTCGCTATCACAGAAGACCCTTATAGAGGAAAGGCAGGTGCAGGATTCGCTTTACCGTTCTGTGGAAATAGAACAGTTGGAAAATTCCCTTGAAAGCATGCGCCGCAACATGGAACTTATCCGCCAGAGGATAGACAACCTCAACATCAAGGCCAACATCGACGGCGAACTCGGGCTTCTTGATCTTGTGTTGGGACAGTCCGTGGGTACGGGCGAGAAGATAGGGCAGATAAACGACCTTTCAAACTACAAGATAGTGGCTCAGATAGACGAACACTATATCGACCGCGTGATAAACGGTCTGAGTGCGACTTTCGAGCGGCAGGGAGTGACTTATGGCGCGCAGGTGCGCAAGGTATATCCCGAGGTACGTGAAGGAAAATTCCAGGCGGATTTCAAACTGGTGGGCGAGCGTCCCGACAACATCCGTACAGGCCAGACTTATTATCTAAATCTCGAACTTGGCCAGCCTGAGGAAGCCATAATCATTTCCAAGGGCACGTTTTTCCAAAAAACAGGCGGTGCGTGGATATATGTCCTGACCGAGGACGGTACCCAGGCGGTGCGCCGTGAAATCAAGATAGGCCGTCAGAATCCGCAGTACTACGAGGTGCTCGAAGGGCTTGAACCGGGTGAAAAGGTGGTAGTATCGGGTTATGACTCGTTCGGGGATGCCGAGAGGCTGATTTTTTAAAAGTAAAACCTATGATAACAGGCAATAAAATATTCAAAAAAGCCGTCAAGATCGTATCCCTGACAATCGGGCTTACTGCCGGGCTTGTGCTGCTTGCGAAGTTCTGGCTGGACGGACGGTACGACAGATGGATGACTGATTCGGACAGGATATATGCCATCGTGTCCAAATATTCGCAAGGGGAAGGGGAGGAACCGAGTCTTGTCTCAAACGTGTCCGGAGGCGTTGCCCCGTTGTTGAAGGCCTATTCTCCAGATGTGGAGGTGGCTTCGCGCCTGACCCTGACAGGCTGGGGGAGCGGCATCAAGGTCTTTGCGGAAGGGCGTGACGAGCCGGTGGAGGCTTCCGAGGCGGCCTTGTCGGATGAATACTGGTTCGATGTTTTCGATACGGACATTTTGGCCGGCGACCCGAAACAGATTCTGACCGAGATCGGCAGCGCGATGGTCAGCCGCTCCTTCAACGAGAGGGCCGGAGGAGATTTGGTGGGAAAACAGATCTGGTGGGACGAAATGCCCGACTTGAAGTTTACGGTAAAGGGAATATATGAGGATTTTCCTCTTACCACTTCGGCCCGTTTCGACATCATGATTTCCCTGCCTACGATTTCGCTGGTCATGTATGACGGCTCCATGAACCTCTTTGGCAATGACCGTTACATGGGTGTCGTGAAACTCCGCGACGGGGCTTCTCCCGATGATTTGAACGAACTGATATTGTCTTTGGAGAAAAGGATTCCCGAGTATCAGGAACTGCTTGATGCCGGCATCGACTTTACATACGCCGTGACTCCTTTGAAAGACTTGCACCTTTCGGACAGTTCGCTTCGTTCCACGAGGCTCGTGATATTGCTTTTGGGGATAGTCCTGGTGCTTGTCGGTACTCTGAACTACATCCTCGTGATGATTTCCTCCTATATAGACCGTTCCAAGGGCATGGCGATGCGCAAATGTTTCGGTGCAGGGAAAGGCAACATAGTATCGCTGATGATGAAAGAGGTGTCGGCGGACATAATCGTGTCCATGCTGCTGGGGGCGTTGCTCGTGTTTTCCTTCCTGCCGCAGATAGAGGATTTGATGTCGCTGCCGGTAAGTTCCATGGCCGAACCTACCACCATTGCGGTTTTGGCGGCGGTGGTTATGGGAGTGATACTGCTTTGCAGCGTGATACCGGGAATGATTTATGCCAACGTGCCGCTCAATATGGCGTTCCGGATGATAAAGGAACAGAAGGCGGTGTGGAAACAGGCGATACTTTTCTTCGAGTTTCTGCTTATGGCGGCCGTAATGTCGCTGCTGATAGTGATAACCCTGCAATACCGTCATCTCAACAAGGAGGATT
The DNA here is from genome assembly GCA_017694945.1 of Candidatus Merdivivens pullicola. Classification (GTDB taxonomy): domain Bacteria; phylum Bacteroidota; class Bacteroidia; order Bacteroidales; family UBA932; genus Merdivivens; species Merdivivens pullicola. The sequence goes on from JADIMA010000012.1 coordinate 12,162, forward strand.
TAGGCTACGATACCGAAGACATAGTATATGTGCAGATGCCTTTCAGCGACAGTTACGGGCAGGGGCGCTCGGCTGTACTTATGTCTGAACTCGGCAGTCTTACCTGTGTGGAGGCTGTAGCCGGAGGGCCTGTGCCTTTGAACATGGGCTACGGGAACAATATAACCATACCGGGACATGAAGATGAGGTTATGAACATTTCGGATCTGTATTATGCCACTCCGGGCTGGTTCGGGATGATGGGCGTGGAGATACTTGAAGGGGAGGATTTTTCCGTATCTGCATCCGTCCCGGAGGATGTGATGGTGGATGAGACCATTGCGGAGCAGATAAGGCGGATTACCGGATGGGAGGACATACTTGGCCGCACAGTGAATATCAGCGAACACGGGACTTGCAGGATAACCGGGGTCTTCAGGCACATCACCGTGGGCAACGGACTCTGGCAGGACAGACGGGGACAGATAGTGACTTATTATCCCAACCCTACGGAAATCATCAATATCAAGGTTACGGAAATCACGCCTGAAAACCTTGCCGCAGTCAAGGATGTCGCCGACAAGGTATATCCGGACAAGGACAATACCGTCCATGTGCTTCCGATGGTGGTCAGGGACTCTTATATGCCGGTGCTGAGGTATCGCAATACCGCTTTGGCCGGTGTGCTGATACTGCTTCTGATAACCCTTGCCGGGCTGATAGGCTATGTGAGCGATGAGAGCAACCGCCGCCGTGGGGAACTGGCCATACGCAAGGTCTATGGGGCTTCGGAAGGCAGCCTGCAATCGCTGTTCATCGTGAAAATCATGCGGCTCGCCGTGCCCGCCGTGCTTGTCGGGGCCTGTGCGGTGTTCCCGTTGGAAAAGATGTTGCTTACGATGGTGATGAACCCTATAAGGCTCGGTGTACAGCACGTGATATATCCGATGGTTGCCGTGCTGCTGATTGTCGCGGCCGTCTGCTGGTTGCAGACCTACAGGGCTTCAAGGCGCAATCCGTCGGACAACCTGCATAACGCACAGTGATTTTCAATCGAGGTCGGGAGGAAATAGAATGAAATCGTATTTCAGGTTTTTGGAGAGGAACAAGGCTTACACGGCAGTCCAGTTCACAGGGCTGGCCGTTTCCTTGGGTTTCGTGATAATCGTTTTCGCATATCTCGTGCAGGAACTCGGGAAAAAATACGAGTTTCCCCATGAGGATACATATGTGGTGGGCTGCGACGGAGGGACTGGGCTTGGAATGAGTTACGGGACGAAGGATGCCTTGGATGCCGCCATGCCTGAAATAGCTCTTTCGTCCAAATTTTCCTTGTGGAATGAATCCGTGGCCGAGGTCGGGGGGAAGGAACTGAAGATTGAAAGGCATTCGGCCGACAAGGAGTTTTTCGGGATTTTCCCTTTAAAATTCCTTTCAGGTTCTCCGGATGTCCTCGATGACTACTCCAATGTGCTGCTTTCTTCGCGTTTTGCGGCGGAGACCTTTCCCGAAGGAGATGCGGAAGGGCGTACCATGCTGATAGACGGGCAGGCGTTTACGGTAGCCGGAGTGTTTGAAATGGACGGGGACAGGGGCGTGCTGCCTTATGCGGATGTGATTGTGAGCATAGACCACCCCGTCATGTATGCCGACTATATCAAGGATCCCAACAACAGTTTCGGGCCTTTCTCTGTCGCTGTAAGGCTTGTTCCAGGGACGGATCCTGAGGATTTCACGGCAAAGGCGACTAAAGTCTATGAGAAGACCTTTGATCTGGCTTTCGGCCTGTTTTTCAATTCAGCGAGGGTGATAAGGCTTGATAAACTTTATTTCAGCGATTCGGGCGGAAATTATGTGTCCGGAAACAGGAACATGCTATTGCTGCTTTCGCTTGCAGGGGCGGCGTTGCTCATCTCTGCGGTGTTCAACTATGTGAACCTGAATACCGCACTTTCCGGGAAACGTGCAAAGGAAATGGCTGTGCGCGAGATATACGGGATGGGCGGCAACGGGCTTTACCGGACTTGGATTAAAGAGTCTTTCCTCTTCACTTCGCTATGTTTTGCCGCCGGAATAATCATAGCCGTGGCCTGCGCTCCTTATATGGAACAATTGTCGGGGATACACATAGACCTTTCCCGGTCGTTGGTTCCGGCCGGAATCCTCGGTTATTTGGCCATAATAGCGATAGTTTCCTGTATTTCAGGGCTGATTCCGGCATTTTCCCTTTCGCGGATTTCGGCGGTGGCTATTACCAAAGGGGAGTTCCGTTTCCGGAACAAGATGGTGTTTTCGCGGCTGCTGATTGTCATCCAGAACATCATATCGATAGTCCTGATATGTCTTGCGATTACCATGTCGCGGCAGATGAGGCATCTGATGGATATGCCAGTCGGAGCGGATACGGAAGACCTGTACTTCTTTACGGATTTCGGAGAAAATAATCTGAGCCAGGTGCTTTATGACGGTTTCAAGGCTCTGCCTTGCGTTGAGGAGGTGGGTCTGGCTTCCGGCTTTCCGGGTTTTGTGAGAGGAGGCCAGTACGGTACTACTGCCGACGGGAAAGACCTGCTGTATCTGAACCTGAATCTCGACACCGTGGCGTTCAGGATGTTCGGCTTCGACATCCTGCAGGAATATTCCGCAATGTCCGACCGTTCGGTATGGTTTTCCGAAGCGGCCATGCGGATGGCGGGGCTTGACGATGAAGCGCATGATATTTCACTTACGTCCCTTGACAGCCGTGGGGGCTATGCGGACATTTGCGGCGTGGTTTCGGACTTTGCCGTCGCTGATGCGCAAAGAAGGAGCGCGGACGATTTCTGCATACTCGTAATCCGTAAGACGGAAGATATGCTGCGCTGGGGCGGTTTCGTGTTGAAAACAGTTCCGGATCATGAAAATGCCGGGAAAATGATAGAGGATTTCTGGAGGAAAACCCTTTCGGATGCCGGCCTGCCGGACTTTACGGAGGCATTCAATCATTATATCGACGATTATCTGTCGGATTGCATGGATACGGCACGGGACAACGGGCGTCTTGTTACGATGTTCATGGTGCTGGCCGTGATGATTTCGATGCTCGGCATGGTTTCCATGAGTGCGTTTTACATTTCGGAAAGGGCCAGGGACATAGCCCTGAGGCGCATTTACGGTTCGACGGTAGGAGAGGAGATGTGGCATGACATGAGAGGCTTCATGGCGGTGGTGCTTGTCGCGGATGCGGTGGCCATTCCGCTGGCATGGTGGCTTTGCGGAAGGTATCTGGAGCAGTTTTACTATCGTGTGGATGTCGGCGCATGGGTGTTGACGGCAGTGGTCTTGATTTCACTTGCACTTACAGCCGTTTCAGTGGTGCTGCAGACTTACAAGGCGGTGACTGCCAATCCGGTGGATGCCTTGAGGAAAGAATAGTTTTACGGAAAAAATAATAAGGATATGAATTTCAGGTTTTTCAATCACAGACTGTTTTCGGCGCTTCTGAACTTTATCGGTCTTGCGCTGGCTTTTTCGGCTTTCCTCGTAATCATGGTGCAGGTGGTGTATGATTATGGATATGACAGGAATTATGAGGATGCGGGGCGGATTTTCAGGGTGGAAAACAAGTTCATGAGCCGTACCGGTTACTCTACGGCGCTCTCCCGTCCGATAATAGAAGCAATGAAGTCGGCTTCGCCGGAGATAGAGGCCGGAGGCTGCTACAATTACTCGAAAGGGTGGAATGTGGCGGTGTCACTTGCCGATGACGGACAGCAGAATGAATACAGGGCAAGATATGGAATAATAGAAAAATCTTTGTTGAAGGTTTTCCCTTTCGATTTCATCACAGGTGATACTTCGAGATTCGAGCCGTTTACGGTCATAATATCCGAATCCACGGCAAAATTGTTGTTCGGCGATGAAAGTGCGGTGGGTAAGAATATATATCTTGACAAGGGCGAACAGCCATATATGGTTGCAGCGGTGTATAAGGATTTTCCTGAAAATTCGAGTGCGGATTGCGGGATTTTCAGCAATATGGGTGATTCCCAGATTGACAACTGGAGCGAATGGAATATGTCGTTTTATGTTAAACTCCGTTCTCCGCAGGCGGCCGGCGATGTGGCTACGGCCATGCTCCAGTCTTTGATGTCCTATTATGATGCGGAAAGCTGGACGGAGGAAGAGATGGCGGAATACATGTCGTCTTTGAGACTTGTCAATCTGCACGATGCCTATTATTCGACCGATGTCGAGTACGACAACATGGGAAAGGGTAACCGTTTTACCACGATAACCTGTTTTACCGTTTCGCTACTTATCATCATAGTGGCCATCATCAATTTCATCAATTTCTCGATGGCTTCGGTGCCGTTCATGATAAAGGGCATCAATACGCGCAGGGTGTTGGGTGCTACCCGCGGACGTCTGATAGGCCGTCAGGTGGGCGAGTCCCTGCTGATAGCGGTTGCGGCCTTCATTCTCAGCGTGATAGTGATGAGGACTTTGTCGGGAACGTTGGTCGCTTCAATGATAAGCGGCTCTCTCGATCCGGCAGACAACCTCGCCCTGACAGGTGCGGGCGCGGCGATCTCATTAATCATGGTCGCGCTTGCCGGTATATTTTCCGCAAGTTACAGTACATCGTTCCCTCCTGCAATGGTGCTTAAAGGTTCGTTTTCACTTTCGGCCAAGGGGCGTTCGCTCAGGAGCATCATAGTCGGTTTCCAGTATGTAGTCTCATTCATCCTGATAATCATGACTCTGTTCATTTACTGCCAGAGGCGTTACATGAACAGTTTCGACATGGGTTTCGACCGTGACCAGATAGTGACTTTCTATGTCGGGAACTCTGTCGGGGAGCGCAGGCAGGCCTTCGAGGAGCATCTGAAGGAAAACCCTCATGTCCTCGATGTTACTTTTGCCGGAAATGAACTGGTTTCCAATGGAAAAATGGGCTGGGGCAGGATGTATGACGGCGAAAACGTGAATATAGACTGCCTTCCGGTGGATGCCGACTTCATAGACTTCTTCGGCATGGAAGTGGTGCAGGGCAGGGATTTCATGTCGTCGGACGAGATGAAATCCAACGGGACTTTCATAATGAACGAGGCTGCAATGGAGGCTTATCCTTTCTTGAAATTAGACACAAAACTGTCGGGACATGCGGATGAGCCGGCGGATATTGTGGGCGTAGTGAGGGATTTCAATTTCAAGCCTTTGCAGTACGGAGTGTCGCCTATAGCCCTCTATGTTTTCGGAAGCGATCCGTGGTGGCCTCTCACATGGGCGTATGCGAGGATTTCTCCGGAGGACGTGGCCGGGACGATGGATTATATCCGGCAGTCCGTCAGTGAGTTCAATCCTCAGATGACGGCGGATTATGTGAATGTCCGCTTCCTCGACGAGGCGATAGGCAATCTGTATCAGAAGGAAACCAATCTGAACAAACTGATTACCATAGCATCGGTGTTGTCGCTGCTCATCTGCGTGATAGGTATCCTCGGACTTGTATATTTCGAGACCCAGTTCCGCCGCAAGGAGATCGCGCTCAGGCGCGTACACGGGGCGACGGTCGGCGAAGTGCTGAGGATGATAAACAGGTATTATCTGATAATCTGTACGGTATGCTTCATCGTGGCAGCCCCTTCGGCTTGGCTCATAGCACGCAAATGGGTAGAAGGCTTTACCTATCAGTGTCCTGTGCATGTATGGATATTCATAGTCGCCTATGCAGTATTGCTTGCAATCACGGCAGGCGTGGTTACATTGCAGAGTTACAGGGCCGTTTCGAAAAATCCAGTGGATTCTGTCAAAAACGAGTAGGTTATGTCAAAAACGAATAGATCATGAAGACTTTTTTCAGATTTTTGTGGCGAAACAAACTGTACAGTGCGATAAACATAGTCGGGCTGGCGGTTTCGATGGCTTTCGTGCTGCTGCTCGCCTCGTATGCAGCACACCAGTTTTCGGTGGATTCCTTTCAGGAAAACGCCTCGCGGATTTATGCCATAGGGGATGAGGAGAATATCAAAAGCGCATACTATCTGAACAGATATGTCGCGGCGCGTTATCCCGAGATAGAGGCTTCTGCGGCGTTCGCTTCCGGCGAGAACGAGGAGTTTTTAATCGACGGGAACAAATTCGTGGCTTCCGTGGCCTGTGCGGACTCGTCGTTTTTCGACATGTTTTCATTCGGATTCACTCAGGGCGACAAGGAGGCTTTCAAGTTTTCCATAGACAACATCGTCGTCAGCGAGAGTTTCGCCCGCAAGGTCTTCCCGGGCCTCGATCCTGTCGGAAGGACTGTCACATTGCGTAAATACGGGGAGGATTTTGCGTTTACGGTGGTGGCGGTCATGAAGGACATTTCGGGCTCCGTCATACCTTACAAGGATGTATTCATGAGGGGAGAATTGATGGAGCGCTTCAACGGTGCCAACAATCCCGACATGCAGAATGCGGGCTCATGCGTTTCGTTCATCATGGTCTATCCGGGCATGGACATACTTTCCAAGAAAGACGACATGCTGGAATATTTCAAGGATATATACTGGACATACGAAAACGGGCTGGCCACGAAGGTGGAACTGATACCGCTCGATGAGTTGTATTTCTATGAAAACCAGACGAGCAGTCTTGAGACTGGCAACCGCTCTCTTGTGATGCTGCTTATAGCCGTGTGCGCCTGCCTGCTGGTGTTTGCGGTGCTGAACTATGTCAATCTTACTACGGCCCAAAGCGGTTTCAGAGCCAAGGAGATGGCAATGAGGAGCCTGCTCGGGGACAGGCGCGGGGTGCTGTTCCTGTCGATGATACGGGAATCTACATTCCTGTGCGCCGTTTCCATGCTGCTGGCGGTGTTCATCGCACAGTGGATTTCTCCGGCCGCATCCCGGCTGCTTGAATATGATTTTTCCGTATGGGACTCGGTTTCGTTTTCATCGGTAGCCCTTGTCGTGGCCATGACTCTCGTTCTCGGCTTCCTTGCCGGTTTCATCCCGGCGATGACTATTTCGAATGTCAGGGCAATAGACATAGTGCGCGGCACTTTCCGCAAAAAGACGAAATTCGTCTATGGGAAAATCATGATAGGCGTGCAGAATTTCGTTACAATCGCGATGGTGGCCGTCGCGCTGACAATGCAGTTGCAGTACAGCGCCGTGGTTAACGCTCCGTTGGGATACAATACTGAAAACATACTCAATGTGCGGTCTGAAATCAATTTTTCCGACAGCCGTTCCATATACAATTTCAGGGACGAGTTGTTGAAACTTTCCTGTGTCGAATCTGTAGGCCTCGGATATGGTACGCCGCTTTACGGCTCAAATAACAATACCATGTCCTATAACGGAGGCATGGTGTCATTCCAGATGATCCAGGGCGACAGTGCCTATTTCAATATCCTCGGCCTGCGGGTCAAGCAGGACAATCATCTTGCGACCGAAGCATGGTGGCTGAATGAATATGCTTTCAAGGAACTCGGCATAGGGGAGGACGCCCTTTACTTTACCGTAGGAACCGAGTCATGGTCGGATCGCTATGACATAGGAGGCATATATTATGATTTTAAAATCAGACCGGTGCTTTACGACCAGTCTGCCGCATTGATAAGGAATTACGGCGACCTTCCTGAAGGGAATTTCCCTTGGAATGTCCTTGTGAAGATTACCGGAGACCCGGATGATGCGTACAGGCAGATTTCCGAGGCTTACAACAGGGTGTCGCCGGACAGGGAACTGGAGGCCTCGTATATCGAGGATGAAATCAGGATGTTCATGAAAGACCAGCAAAGGGTGATGATTGTGGTTTCAGTCTTTACCGTCCTGGCGATAATAGTTTCTTCGCTCGGACTGCTGGCCATATCGACTTATTATGTGCGGCAGGAACGCAAGAGTATAGCATTGCGCAAGATAATGGGCAGCAGTCGCAGGCAGATGCTCTGGCGAATCCTGTCGTCATTCCTTGCAATAGTCGGCGTGGCATTTGTAGCGGCTGTTCCTGTATCGTACTGGCTCCTGTCGCGCTGGCTGGAACAGTTCAGTTACAGGATAGGCCTGCATTGGTGGATATTCGCGGCGGCAGGAATCTTTACGGCGGTGATGGCCGTCCTTACGGTATTGTGGCAGACGATGAAGGCGGTTTCGGAAAACCCTACCGAAGCCCTTAAAACAGAATAATAAACACATTAAAATATTTTTGATTATGATTAAAGTTAATGATTTGTGCAAGGTCTTCCGTACGGAAGAAATCGAGACCGTTGCGTTGGACAATGTTTCATTTGAAATCAAGCAGGGCGAGTTCGTAGCCGTCATGGGCCCTTCGGGTTGCGGCAAATCGACTCTCCTCAACATTCTCGGCCTCCTTGACAACCCGACATCCGGCTCATACGAGTTGCTCGGCAAGGAAGTCGGCAAACTCCGCGAGCGCGAACGCACGATGTACCGCAAAGGCAATATAGGCTTCGTTTTCCAGAGTTTCAACCTGATTGACGAACTTACAGTCTATGAAAACGTGGAACTTCCTCTTATTTACATGAAAGTGAAGGCATCCGAGCGCAAACGCCTTGTCAACGACATGCTTGTGCGCATGGACATCCAGCACCGTGCAAAGCACTTCCCTCAGCAGTTGTCCGGAGGTCAGCAGCAGCGCGTAGCCATCGCCCGCGCGGTTGTCAGCAACCCTAAGCTGATTCTTGCCGACGAGCCTACCGGTAACCTCGACTCCAAGAACGGTATCGAAGTAATGAAACTGTTGAGCGAACTCAATGCCGAGGGCACTACCATCGTCATGGTTACCCACTCCCAGCGTGATGCAGGCTATGCCCACAGGGTAATCAACCTCTTCGACGGTAAGATCGTGGCCAAGGCGGAACTTTAGCCAAGTATCTCCGCCGGAAAAACAGTCCCCGCCCGGAACACCGCTTCCGGACGGGGGCGCTGTTTTCCGACGGGGAAGTGCTTGTGACTACCTCACGAGCACGACGATGCGCCTTGTAGTGCGTTCAGAAGGGGGTGGGCGTGCTTGTGGGGTGAGTAAAAATTGCTACCTTTGTAGCAGCATGGTGTGGCGGGAATGAGGAGGAGGAATATGGCGTTTTATCATCTTTACACAGACGGCAGGTATCAGCCGATTATTTTCAAAGAAGAAAGTGACTTTGTTTTTGGGATGAATGCGGTGGCGATGAGTGTGTTGCATTGCAAGGTCAGGATTTTTGCATTTACATTGATGGACAATCATGTGCATTTTGTCGTTGATGGCGACAGTAGTGAGGCGGGAAAATTCATCAGGAATTATAAATGGAGGTTATCTAATCATTTTAACTGGAAATTTGTTGAAAAAGGAAGTGGCATGAAAGAGATTTTCGGGTCGTATCATCTGAAAATCGCCATTGCTTATTGTCTGCGTAATCCATTTGTGGCGGGGATGGTGCCTCATCCATGCCGGTATCAATGGAGTTCGGCAGGGGGATGTTTTACTTTGCCAGGGAATGACCGTAGTCGTGATGTTTTGAAACGGGTAGGAGAACTCGGTGTGAGGGAGCGGAGAAAATTATTCTTGACCAGGCAGGAAATCCCGGAGGACTATCTGTTTGATGACAAAGGCATGATACTTCCTTCATGTTATGTGGCGATTGCCGAGGTGGAAAGGCTGTTTTCAAACAAGGGCAACTATTATCATTATCTGTTCCGCCGTGTAGAGGGTATGGTGGACGGCGAGGCTTCCGGCAATGTCCGGATTGCATCTTTGTCTGACAATGTGCTGGTTGAAGGTGTGCTTGAACTCTTGTCTGCGCATGGCAGGCGCAAGAAGTTCTGTGAACTGTCGCCTGATGAAAGGGACGGGCTGATAAAGGAACTCAGATACCAATACAATCCTTCGGACAAGCAGCTTGCACGGGTGATGGGGTCATTGGCATCTTGGCAGTAGCGTCATTGGAGGCTTAACCTTTTCATTTCCCTTAATGTCCCCAGTGTCAGCGGCAGGGCGACTGTGAAAGACAGTACATCCGCTATTGCCTGGCTTATCTCGACTCCGGTCATGCCGAGCAGGTGGGGCAGGGTCAGTATGCAAGGGATGAAGAACAGTCCCTGGCGGGCCGAAGCGAGGAAGGCCGCCTTGCCGGCTTTCCTTATTGTCTGGAGCATCATGTTGCTTATCAGGGTGAATGCCCCGAAAGGCAGGGCCAGCAATTGCCATCTCAAAGCAGCCGAGCCTACCTGTGCTACGGCGGCATCCCCTTTGCGGAAAAGCGCGACTATTTCGGGGGCGAAAATGTAGCCGACAATCGAACTTATCAGGAAAAACAGGGTGCCCGTTTTCACGCAGAACCAGAACCCCTGCCTGACACGGGCATACAGTTTTGCCCCGTAATTGAAACCGCAGACCGGCTGGTAGCCCTGTCCGAGACCTATCACGATGGCGTTCAGTATGTACATGACCCTTGTTGCGATGGCCATGCCCGCAATCGCGCTGTCTCCGTAATTTTTCGCGGCCAGGTTCAGCAATATTGTAGATACGGACATCAGCCCTTGTCTCAGCAGCGAAGGCAGCCCGCCTTTCACTATCTCGGCATACAGCCTTGCCGTAGGCCTGAACGCCTTGAACGACACAGAGAAAGTCCCGGTGCGGCGGTCTATTGCAATCAGTATGAAGAATCCGGTAATCTGGCTTATCACGGTCGCTATCGCCGCTCCTTTCACTCCCATGTCGAAACCGAATATCAGAATCGGGTCGAGTATCACGTTCAATACCGCTCCCGAAATGATGCCGAGCATTGCATACCGGGCATTGCCCTTGAATCGTATCTGGTTGTTCATCGTGAGTGAGGCCGTCATGAAAGGCGTGCCTATCAGCACTATGCCGAGATAATCCTTGGCGTATGGAAGTATGGTGTGCGTAGAGCCGAGCGCGTAGCAGAGCGGGGTGATGAAACTTATGCCTGCGATTGCTATCAAGAGTCCGATGGCGAATGAAGAAAACAATCCTGTCGATGCCATCGTTTCGGCATTTCCGGTTTCTTTCGCCCCGAGCATCCTTGAAATATAATTCCCCGAACCATGCCCGAAGAAAAATCCTATTGCCTGTATGACGGACATTGCCGAGAACGATATGCCCACCGCCGCAGTGCTTTGCGTGTCTATCCTTCCCACGAAATAAGTGTCTGCCACATTGTAAAGGGCGGTCACCAGCATGCTGATGATTGTCGGCACCGCCAGCCCTATTATCAGCCTTGGCACGGGCGTGGCGGTCATGCGCTTGAAATTGTCTCTGTTTTTCATCGGGGTGCAAAATTAGGAAATTTTACCGTAATCCGGGTATGTGCCTTGATTGAGATAATGCGTATCTTTGCGCCCTATGAACAGCAAGCAGTCATACAGGCTTCTGAAACTGGTGCAGGACGGGCATCCGATGTCGCTCGGACAGCAGATCATGCTGACTGTCCAGTTGAGCATCCCCGCCATCATTTCCCAGTTGTCGTCTATTTTGATGCAGTTCATAGATGCTTCCATGGTAGGAAGTCTCGGAGCGGAGGCTTCGGCATCTATAGGCATAGTCTCCACTACTACGTGGCTGTTCGGAGGGCTTACAACTGCCTGTGCAACCGGTTTTTTCGTGATGGTCTCTCATTTTCTCGGGGCGAAAGACATATCCAATGCAAGGGCGGTGTTGAGGCAGTCGATAACGATGACGCTTGTTTTCAGTATGATACTTATGGCGGTCGGTCTTGCTGTAAGTGGGCCGCTTCCGCGCTGGTTGGGAGGCGAAGAGGCAATATGCGGTGATGCTTCCATGTACTTCATGATTTTCATACTTTCACTGCCTTTCCTGCAACTCAATGCGCTTGCGAGCGGGATGCTTCGCAGTTGCGGAAACATGATTACCCCTACGGTGCTGAACATTTTGATGTGCCTGCTGGATGTTGTGTTTAATTTTTTCCTGATTTTTCCGACACGGACGATAGACATCACCGGCATGTCCCTGGTTGTTCCAGGTGCGGGTCTCGGGGTGTCCGGGGCGGCGATTGGGACGGCTCTTGCATATATGGTGGTGGCGTTTCTGCTGATGCGCTCTCTTTGCATAAAGTCTCCTGAACTCCGGCTGACACAGGAAAAAGGCAGTTTCCGGCCGACAAGAAAATGTTTTGTGAACGCCATGAAGATTGCCCTGCCCATGGGGTGCGAAAGGGTCGTGATGTGCGGTGCTCAGATTATGTCCACTGTTATTGTCGCTCCGTTGGGAACAATAGCGATTGCCGCAAACTCTTTCGCGATAACCGCTGAAAGCATCTGTTACATGCCTGGTTACGGAATATCCAATGCCGCTACTACGCTGGTGGGGCAGAGCATGGGAGCAGGAAGGAAAGATCTGACATGGAGGTTTTCAAACATATCCGTATGGATGGGTATTGCGGTCATGGCCATAATGGGAGTGGTCATGTATGTAACCGCCCCATTCATCATGGGGATAATGACCCCTGTTGATGAAGTTGTGGAACTCGGTGCAAGGATATTGCGTATCGAAGCCTTTGCCGAACCGATGTATGCGGCCGCGATAGTCGTTTACGGTGTCTTTGTCGGTGCGGGAAGCACTTTGGCGTCAAGCGTCATGAATCTCGCAAGTATCTGGGGAGTAAGGCTTTCGCTTGCCGCCATCCTTGCTCCGAAATACGGGCTTGAAGGCGTGTGGATTGCCATGTGCATCGAACTCTGCTTCCGTGGCACGATATTCCTGTTCCGCCTCTACCGTAAAAAATGGCTGGGATAAGGAACAGTTCTTTATAGGTGGTCGCCGGATGTATTTTCATTAGAAAGAGGAAAAATCTCCAAAAATATTTCCTTTATTTTAGGAAAAAATCCTTATTTTTGTCATGTAATTCAGGAAATATTATGAATAAAGATGTTATTAAGTCTTTGATAGCCATAAGGCAGAATGAAATTCCCTTTAGCGTTATAGAAAGGGATATGAAATTGCCTGTAAATCGGAAAAAAATAATAACGGTTCCGGGAGTGAGGAGGTGCGGAAAATCCACAATGATGGAAATAGCGGTCAATGACCTTGTCCAAAGCGGGGTGCCAAAACGGAATATCTTGTGGATAGGCTTTGATGATGAACGTCTTGTGGGAATGTCTTCCGATGAATTGGATACGATAATAGTATCTTATATGGAAATGTTCCCTGATGTCCCGATAAAGGAAGCACACATGTTTTTTGATGAGATTCAGTTGATAAAGGGGTGGGAATATTTTGTTTTGCGCGTATATAAGTCATACTGCAAGAACATTTATATATGCGGAAGCAATGCGACTATGCTTTCCAAGGAACTCGGCTCCGTTTTACGCGGTTATCCTTTGGAATATGAAACATATCCCCTTTCTTTTAAAGAATTCTGTCGCTTTAAAGGTGTTAAAACGGATGCTTTTTTAGAACAGGACAGGGCACGCTTGAAAAACGCATTCGAGTTATACAACCAATCCAGTGCTTTCCCCGAAATCGTGCTTGCACGATCACAATCGGAACAGTTGAAGTTGCTTCACGGATACTTCGACACAATGATTTTACGCGATCTTGCAGAACATTATCGCATTGCGAATATCGAGGTGCTGCGTTATTTTGTAAAACGCATCATGTCGAACCTTACAAAACCAACATCGGTCAATGCTATTTACAATGACATCAGGTCACAGGGCCTGAAAGTAAGTAAGGACGACTTGTACCTGTGGGCCGATTATGCATGTTATGTTTTCATGTTTATGCGTATTCCCAAATACAGTCGCTCCTTGCGGAAAGAACGGAGGTCGCTTGATAAGTATTATTGCATAGACAACGGACTGCGCGCCGCCGTGCTGATGCCTCAAAGCAATGATAACGGGAAGTATCTTGAAAATACGGTTTTCATGCAATTGAACCGTAACATGCTTCCGTCGGACAAGATTTCGTATTATCAAGATAACTCGGAATGCGATTTTGTCCTTCAGAGGGAGGATAAGGTAATCCGACTCATTCAGGTCACATGGAACATTGATGATGGACAAACCGTTGAGCGTGAGATAAAAGGTCTGTTGGAAGCCTCATCGGCCACGGGATGCGATGATATGCTGATAATAACGGACGATGAAGAAAAAACCATTCTTCGTGACGGCAAGCGGATCATAGTAGTACCGGCATGGAAGTGGCTGCTCGAAAACTCTGTCATTAATGACATAAATTCCGAGTATTGATGTTCCGAGAGGGATTCACCTTGCCCGTTGTTTGTAAAATAAAAAGTTAAGTCGTGCCGTTCCCGGATGTGCAGGTGTCACAACCATTGGCGTTTATGATTTTCTGTTGAAAGACAATTCACTTGAATTGTAGAGTGTTTCCGGAAAGTAAACAATAATATAAAATAGATGAAAAAAACGGATGTGGATTTCAAGGGGTTCAAACTCCTCAAAATCCACATCCATTAAAGCGGATAATCGATTTATTTTTCTTCGTTCTTGCCTGCTACGTTGCTGAGTTTCTCGCAAAGTGCGTCAACGCCCTCAAAGAGTTCCTTGCGGATGTTCCTGTAGTGTTCCTTGATCTTCTTAGGATCGCTCTTGTCAGGATTGTTTACTTTATCTATGAGGTTGTTGTACAACTCAATTGCTTCGTCCATGATTTTCCCGGCAGCCTCCTGGCTTTCTTTGTTAGGAAAGAGCGACATATAAAGGTTGCAGTCGTCGATTACATTGCCTACAAGGTATTCGATGTCTTTCTTAATTGTTCTTAAATTCATAGTTCGGAATATTAAATGATTAATTAATCGCGCAAAGTTATGAACAGTTTGCGATTTTTCAAAATACCGTGCATATATTTGCATGTTTTTAAGATGCTATGGACAGGTTTGGAAACGGTAAAAGATACAATTCCTTTGTGGGATATTTCAGGGAGCGTTACGGTGAACGGCTGCAGAAGATAGTCATAGACGCCGGCTTCACCTGCCCCAACCGTGACGGAACCGTTTCGCGCGGAGGCTGCACGTATTGCGACAACCGCGCTTTCCACCCTTCGTACAGCACGCCTGACAAAAGCATAGCCCTTCAGATAGAGGAGGGGATTGAGTTCCATAAAGTCAGATACAGGAACGCCTGCCATTATCTTGCCTATTTCCAGCCATATTCTAATACGTATGCCCCGTTGGAGCGTCTTAAGGAAGTTTATTCGCAGGCTTTATCGCATCCATCCGTGCGCGGAATAGTGCTCGGAACCAGGCCCGACTGCATAGATGAAGGCAAGCTGGATTATCTCGCTTCCCTTAAAGAGGGGCGGGAGGGTTTTCTTGACGAGGAAGGCAGGCCTCCGGTAGTCATTGTGGAGTACGGCATCGAATCCTGCCTTGACAGGACTCTGAGGAGGATAAACAGGGGCCATGATTTTAAGGCCGCATGCAGGGCGGTGGAGATGACGGCTGAAAGGGGGATAGACTGTGGCGCGCATTTTATTTTCGGGTTGCCGGGAGAGAGCCGGGAGGACATGCTGGGGTATGCCGCTGAAATCAACAGGCTGCCATTGCTTTCCGTCAAATTCCATCAACTGCAGATTGTGAAAGGGACGCGCATGGAGCGCGAGTTTGCGGAAAAACGCGGGGATTTCGTGACTTTCACGCTTGACGGCTATATCGATTTTTTCGTGGACTTCCTTGAACTTCTCAAACCCGATGTTTTTGTCGAAAGGTTCGCCGGAGAAGTTCCGCCGCGGTTTGTGAATGAAACCCCGTGGGGCCTGGTCAGGAATGTCGATTTGCTCAGGATGCTGGATGAATGTCTGGAGCGGAGAAATACATTCCAGGGTGCGCGCTTGTTGGAAGCTGTTTAAAATTTTTTCAAAAGTTCTTTGTGACACATTTTGGCATTTTTATGTTATGATTATCCGCAAAAATACCCCCTTGTATGGGGCAGAGGCGTGCCTTCTCCGGCCAGAAA
>JADIMA010000013.1 GCA_017694945.1 Candidatus Merdivivens pullicola
GGATATTACGGCCTATGCTTGTGTTTCCCAGAGAAGAAATAGAGGCGTTTGCAGCAGCAAATTCAATCCTTTACAGGAACGACAGTACGAATTTTTCTTCGGAGTACAAGCGCAACCGCATCAGGAACGAGGTTTTTCCGATTCTCCGGAAAATCAACCCCTCTTTTTTGAAAACAATAGTTTCCGACATGGATTATTTTTCAGAAGTTTCTGACATGGCGGACTCGCGCATTGAAGGTCTCGGAAGCGGTACGTCGGTTGAGGTCTCGGTTTTGAAAGAAAGTGGGCTGCCGTCATATGCGCTCTTTAGGATAGCGGAACGTTACGGTTTCAGTTCGGCGCAGTGCCGGGATATTGAAAAAGCGGTCTATGGGGGCGGTTCGGGAACAGGAAAACATTTTCTGTCTTCTTCGCATTTCGCTCTTGTCGATAGAGGCAGGCTGTTGTTTTATCCGTTGGAACAAGTCCCAGTGCAACTTGGTGGAAAGGCGCTTCGGGCAGACATATTGGTTTCGCGTGAGGAATTGGCGCAAGGAAGTTATGAGACGGAATTTTTTTCCGCAAGGGTTGTTTTAAATCTGGAAAATTCGGATAAGGCCCGTAATATGTCTGATGGAAGGCTGTATCTTGATGCCGGAAGGCTGGCATTTCCATTGCGTATAAGGCAGTGGCGGGTTTCCGACAGGATGCGTCCGTTCGGTATGAAGGGTTGGAAAAAATTGAGCGACATCTTTTCGGATGCCAAAATGACTTTGGTGCAAAAACTCACAGTCCCTGTAATAGAAGACGCTACAGGGGCTGTTGTCGCAATAACTGGGATGAAAAGTTCGGAGGACTTCAGAGTGACAGGCTGCACGGAGGAAGTGTTGCATGTTGCTATGGAGAGGTTGTGAGTCTTTCCCATTCCTCTTTTGTTATTTTCATAAAATGTTCAGTGCGAATATCCCCCAGGGGAGAGACGTTGCCCTCTTCCGTATGGTGAAAGCGGAGACCGCATTTTTCCATCACCCGGCGCGACTTTGTATTGCCTTCATAATATGCGCACCAGACGGCTGTCACTTCCAGTTCCATGAAGCATCGTTGCAACAGCCGGTGAACGGCTTCCGGTATTAAGCCTCGCCCCCAATACGGCTTGCCTATCCAATAGCCTATTTCGGCCTCTTTGGTTTGCATTTCTTTACTGTGCCTGTCATCTCCGAATAAGACACCTATGCTTCCCACGGGTTCATCAGTCTCTTTCAAGACTACCGCGTAAGTTTCAGGTGCAGCAAATACGGTGCGGATTATATTCAAACTGTCTTCAACGGAAGTATGCGGCAACCATCCCGCAACCGGCCCGATTGCCGGATCCTGAGCGTATTTATACAGGGATTCGGCGTCAGATTCTTGCCAGGGGCGCAGAACAAGGCGGTCTGTGACTATTTCTTTCATGCTGTGTGTCGCAAAAAACCGTATCATGCCAAGGTCAGAAGCAGTTCCTTGGGCGATAATACGGTTCTTCGGTCAATGCCATTCAGACGGTTTCCTAAAATTCGAATTCATAATCCCATGGAAGCCTTGCATATATTTTCCCGGAAACTTCTTCAAGGCTGCGGTAAGCGCTTTCAAGCGGGGATTCAAAGACGGCGCTTGCGCCGGTGAACTGTTCCAGAAGCATTTCAAGCTGTGTCATCGGTTTAGGGTACTGGACGACGGAATAGTCTTCGTAACCTGCAACCGAGGCTGCATACTCGATTGCATCGCAGAGTCCTCCGATTTCATCCACGAGTCCTATTTCAAGCGCTTCGCTTCCAGCCCATACGCGCCCCTGAGCGATTTCATCCACTGCCTGCACGGTCATTGAACGGCCCTGCGATACGAGCCTTGTGAATTTGCTGTAAATCGTATCGACCGATGCCTGCATGTACCGTGTCTCTTCTGCATCAAGCGGTCTCATCAGACTGAACATGTCGGCATGATCGTGTGTCTTGATCGTATATACATTCAGGTGGGCTTTTTCACGCACCACGTCCCCGATTTCAGGTATCATGCTGAATACTCCGATGCTGCCTGTGAGAGTGGTCGCGTCGGAGAATATGTAGTCGCAGTTGGCCGAAATCCAATATCCTCCGGAAGCGGCGTAAGAACCGTATGATGCGATTATGGTGCGTCCCTGCTCCTGCATGAGGTCGATTTCGCGTTTGATTTTTTCAGCGGCGCTAACGCTTCCTCCTGGCGAGTTCACGCGGAATACTATGGTTCTGATAGTAGTGTCTTTCCTTACTTCGGCAAGCTGGTCGGAGAACGAATCTCCTCCGATGTTTTCATTCGACTTGCCTTCCACAATCTCACCGTTGGCATAGATGACGGCAATCTTGTTTTTTGAAACAGGTTCCATGTTGTTCATCGCATACGAATCGAACGGAATGAAACTGAGGTCTTTCTCGTCTTCTACTTCATATAGTGTGCAAAGCCTTTCAATCATCTGGTCTTTGGTGGCCGTACCGTCGATGAGGCCTGATTCCATGAAATCTTCAGGAGTGTCGAGCCTGAGGCCGTTGATCATGTCGTCGAGTTCATCGACAGTGATTCCGCGTGCTTCGGCCATGGTGCCGCCGATGCTTTCCCAGATGGCGTTCAGCATCTCTTCGTTCTGTCTTCTGTTTTCAGGGCTCATTTCGCTCTTGATATACGGTTCGCCCGCCGATTTGTATTTGCCGTGCCGTATAAGTTGTATGTTGATGCCTATTTTGTCAAGAAGGTCTTTGAAATAGATCATCTGGCTGCCCAGGCCGAGTATCATTCCGTTCCCGTAAGGGGACATGTATATTTTGTCTGAAACGGATGCCAGATAGTAACTGCCGAGGGTCGGCGTCTGTGTGAAGGATATTATGGCTTTTCCGCTGGCCCTGAATCTTTCAAGCGCGTTGCGGAATTCTTCCATATTGGATATAGAGCCGGAAAAATTGTCCGGAAGCATATAGATGAATTTCACGCCTGGATCTTCGGCAGCCCTCTCCACCGCCCTGATGGCGTCGTAGAGGGTGGTGGTCTCGGAAGTTTCGCCTTGAATCAGGGCGAGTGGGGAAAGCGGCGCGGCTTTTTCTGAAATAGTGTTCTTGAAATCGATTTTAAGGATTCCGGTGCTTGGCACGACCGGCGCCGATGATTGTCCGAGAAGTGCGATAGAGCCTATAAAGCCTATGCACACCATTACTGCAATGAATAATGCGATTGCGCATCCGAGGAAAGATGCCAGAAGTGTTTTTAAGAATTTCATATGTAAAACAGTATTAGTTGCAAACTGTTTACAAAGTTAAAGATATTTTCCGTAAAACATGAAAAACAATCTGCTACTTTGAAAATTTCCCGACAGTTTTTAATTTTGCAGTTTTGAATAAAAAAACAATAAATGTTCCGTATAGTTGAGAAAGAATGGCTTGCAGACAATATATGTCGCATGTCAGTTGAGGCTCCGCGCCTTGCAAAAGCAGCCAGGCCGGGGCAGTTTTTGATTGTCAGAGACAATGAGAAAGGGGAGAGGGTGCCTCTTACCATCTGCGATTATGACGCTGATGCAGGCACTGTCGATATAGTAATCCAGACGATAGGCGCTTCGACGAAAGAGATGTGTTCCTATAATGCCGGAGACAGTTTCGCCGATGTGGTAGGCCCTCTTGGAGTCCCTTCGGATTTCATATCGAAAAGCCCTGAAGAACTGAAAGGGAGAAGGTATCTGTTCATAGCGGGAGGAGTAGGGACTGCTCCTGTATATCCGCAGGTCAAATGGCTCAAGGCCCACGGCGCGGAGGTGGACGTGATAATGGGTGCGAAAAATGTTTCCCTGGTCATCCTTGAAGACAGGATGAGGGCTTTGTGCGACAACCTTTATGTTTGTACGGATGACGGTTCTGCCGGCTTCAAGGGCATGGTTACGGCCAAGGCCGAGGAACTTCTTGATTCAGGAGCGCACTACGACGAGGCAGTGGCGATAGGCCCGATGATTATGATGAAATTCGTGTCGCTTACCTTGAAGAAGTACGGTCTTCCGCTTACGGTGAGTCTCAATACTCTTATGGTTGACGGAACCGGAATGTGCGGGGCCTGCCGTGTGACAGTAGGTGGGAAAACCCGTTTTGCGTGTGTCGAGGGGCCGGAATTTGACGGATATGCCGTTGATTACGATGAGGCCATGAGGCGTCAGGCGATGTATCGTCCGCAGGAAATAGAAGAAGATCACAAGTGTCATTTAGGATTAGGAAAATAATATATTATGGCTAACAAGATTCCACGCGTGCCTGTCAGGGAACAGGACCCTAAAGTAAGGGCTGCCAATTTTGACGAGGTGTGTTACGGCTACAATATGGAGGAAGCCTTGCTGGAGGCTTCAAGATGCCTCAATTGCAAGACTCCGCGCTGTGTCGAGGGATGCCCGGTGAATGTCAAGATTCCCCAGTTCATCGCCCGGCTGGCGGAAGGAGATGTAAAGGGCGCAGCAGGTGTAATAGCCCAGGACAGTTCGCTTCCTTCAGTGTGCGGAAGGGTGTGTCCGCAGGAAATGCAGTGCGAGGGCCGGTGTGTCCTCGGTGTCAAGGGACAGCCTGTCGCAATCGGCAAACTGGAGAGGTTTGTAGGGGACTGGAGCCGTGAAAACGGTGTCCGTTTTACGCAGTGTGCGCCATCCAACGGCCACAAGATAGCCATAGTCGGCAGCGGCCCTGCATCTTTGGCCTGTGCCGGAGACCTTGCAAAACTCGGTTATTCGGTCACGATGTTCGAGGCTTTGCACAAGGCCGGCGGGGTTCTTGAATACGGCATTCCCGAGTTCAGGCTGCCTAAAGACACCGTAGTGGCCGGCGAGATTGCGAACATCAAGGCAATGGGTGTTAAAATCGAGACAGATACTGTCGTAGGACAGACCGTTACCATAGACGAACTTTTTGACGAAGAAGGTTTTGAGGCTGTTTTCATAGGTTCCGGCGCGGGACTTCCGAGGTTCATGAATATCCCCGGCGAAAATTTCAACGGCGTTTTTTCCGCTAATGAGTTCCTTACAAGGAACAACCTCATGAAGGCTTACCGCGACGATTATATGACACCGATTTATACGGGACGCAAAGTCGCCGTGGTCGGCGGCGGAAACGTCGCTATGGATGCTGCAAGGACGGCGCTCAGGCTGGGTGGAGAAGTGACGGTTGTTTACAGGCGTACTGAAAAGGAACTGCCTGCCAGGGCCGAGGAGGTGCATCATGCAAAAGAAGAAGGCGTGCGTTTCGAACTGCTTTCGAATCCTGTGGAGGTTCTGGGCAATGAAAAAGGCTGGGTGAGCGGATTGAAATGCATCCGCATGGAACTGGGCGAGCCGGACGAAAGCGGACGCCGTTCCCCTGTAGAGATTCCGGATTCATATTTTGAAATAGAATGCGATGCCGTCATAATGGCTTTGGGGACTTCTCCGAACCCGCTGCTATCCAAGGTGACTCCGGGCCTGCAGAGCGACAAGCGCGGCCGCATAGTCGCTTCCGAGGACGAAAAGACAACCCGTGTAGGCGTTTTTGCCGGAGGCGATGCCGTGACCGGTGCTGCTACTGTGATACTTGCGATGGGTGCGGGCAGGAAGGCTGCAAAATCCATAGATGAATATATAAAGAGCAAATAATATATGGTACAGAAACCGTCCATTCCAAAGGGTACGAGGGATTTTCTTCCTCGTCAATGTGCTGAAAGGCAGTATATTTTCGATACGATTAGTTCGGTATTTGAGACTTTCGGCTATTCGCGCATCGAAACTCCCGCAATGGAAAATCTTTCTACGCTGTTGGGAAAATACGGTGAAGAAGGCGACAAACTCCTTTTCCGTATTCTCAATTCCGGGGATGCATTTTCAGGTCTGGAACTGTCGGGGTGCGACAGTAAGACGATTACTTCCAATGTCTGTGAAAAGGGGCTGCGTTACGACCTTACCGTTCCGTTTGCCCGCTTTGTGGTGCAGCATCGCAATGATCTCGTTTTTCCTTTCAAGCGTTTTCAGATTCAGCCGGTATGGCGTGCAGACCGCCCTCAAAAGGGGAGATACAGGGAGTTTTATCAGTGCGACGCCGATATAGTAGGATCGGATTCGTTGCTCAACGAACTGGAACTGGTGCAGATTGTGGATACGGTATTCAGGCGTTTCGGAATAAGGGTCTTGTTGAAAATCAACAACCGCAAAGTACTGGCAGGGCTTGCAGAAGCCTGCGGCTTCCCGGACAAGATGGCGGATATAACCGTAGCCATTGACAAGATAGACAAAATAGGGCTGGATGCCGTAAAAGCCGAACTGGCCGGGCGCGGACTTACCCCGGAGGCGATTTCTGTCATAGAACCGGTGTTGTCGCTTTCCGGCGATACGGCTTCCAAACTTTCCGTCATGCGCGGAGTGCTGGCTTCTTCCCCTATGGGACTCAAGGGATTGGACGAGGCGGAGGAACTCTTCGGCCTGATTTCGGCGGCCGGTGTGGCTTCTCCGGTGGAGTTCGATCTTTCTCTTGCGAGGGGGCTTAATTATTATACGGGAGCCATATTTGAGGTCAAGGCTTTCGATTTCTCAATCGGAAGCATTTGCGGCGGCGGGCGTTACGACAATCTTACCGGGATTTTCGGGATGCCGGGCCTGTCCGGAGTGGGAATATCTTTCGGAGCGGACAGGATTTACGATGTGCTTGCGGGGCTGGACAAGTTTCCGAAAACAGTGCTTTCCGGCCCGAAGGTGCTGGTCGCCAATCTTGGAGCGGCGGAAACCGCGTATTTGCTGCCGGTAGTGAAAGACCTGCGCGATAACGGGATGTCGTGCGAGATTTATCCGGATGCGGCAAAACTCAAAAAGCAGTTCGACTATGCGTCGAAACGGAACATCCCTTATATGATAATAACCGGCAGCGACGAGATGGAGCGCCATGTCGTAAATGTCAAGAACATAGTGACCGGCGATCAGAAAGAGGCGCCGCTGGATTGCGTGGCGGATCTTCTTTCGTGCATGTATTGAAAAAAAATTTTGCAGATTGAAGAATTGTGTCTATATTTGCATTCCAATACCGCGGGGTAGAGCAGTTGGTAGCTCGTCGGGCTCATAACCCGGAGGTCGGAGGTTCGAGTCCTCCTCCCGCTACTAAACAGGGCAACTCATCAGGGTTGTCCTTATTTTTTTATCTATACGGGCCGTTAAGCGGTGCAATATTTCATCCTCCGTATTTTGTGCGTGGCGGTCTTCTCAAATGCTTCTTTGACGAATCTGACTTCGGCGATGCGGGAGAAGCGGCTGACCTGCCTGTTTACAAAATTCATGATTTCTTTTTTAAGGCCGTCTATTTCTCCGCTGAAATCTTCTTTCAGGCGGATTAATGCCACAAGCCGCCCGTTGCTCTGGATTACAAGGGATTCTCCCACTTCGGCCATGCCATTGATTACGTTCTCGATTTCTTCCGGATAAATGTTTCCCCCGGACGGGCCGAGAATGACTGTGTTGAGCCTCCCTTTTATGGAGAACCTGCCTTTTGAGTCAACGCATGCGAGATCTTTCGTCCTGAACCAGCCGTCGTCGGTAAAGGCCGCCTTTGTCCTTTCGGGGTCTTTGTAGTATCCGAGCATTACATTTTCCCCTTTGCACTGGATCTCGCCTGTGCCTGTATTGGGGTCGGTGCCTGCAAGTCTTACTTTTGTCCCGTATGCAGGCGTCCCGGTCGTGCCGGGATGTGTCGAGCGCACTCCGGCAGTGCAGATAAGAGGTGCGGTTTCGGTCATGCCGTATCCTATGGCATAAGGGAACCGGGCCTTTTTCAGGAATTTTTCCGTAAATATGTCGAGTTTTGCTCCTCCGATTCCGAAAAATCCCAGCCTTCCTCCGAATGCCTTCCGCAGTTTTGCTCCGGCAAGTAAATAGAATAATGCGGGGATTCGGGACTGGATCCATGACAGTGCCCGGTTTTTCATGACTGGCGGAACAATAATGCCCCGGTATATTTTTTCAATAATAAGTGGAACCGAAAGCATGACGGTCGGGCGTACTGCGCGGAGTGCCGACATCAGCAAGGATGGCATAGGCGTTTTCCCGAGATAATTTATGCATGCCCCGCATGCGAAAGGGTAGAGCAGCCCGAGGCTGAGTTCGTATGTATGTGCCATCGGTAGCACCGACAGCCATACATCTTTTTCGTTGCAAGGGTGTGCGGCGTAGGCGGCGAGTATGTTCCGGCAGAAATTTCTGTGGCTCAGCATTACTCCTTTTGCGTTTCCTGTCGTGCCGGAAGTGTATATTATGGCTGCAACATCGTCAGGAAGAGGTTTTTCCTCCTGGAGCGGCGGTCGGTTTCAACGCCGGGCTCGTTCAGGATGGTAAATGTGTCGATGTCGATTGCAGTCAGACCTTTCAGACCTTTGATCCTGGGCAGCAGTCTTTGTGAGACGAATATGGCTTTGGCTTCGGAGTGCTCGAGTATGTTGCGTATTTCGTTCTCGGAAGATTCCGGAAGAATGGGGACGGCTATCCTGCCGAATGCGGTTGCGGCGAAAATGCTATGCCCCAGTTCGGCTTGTTCCCTGACAATATGGCGACTTTGTCCCCGAAACCTACGCCTTGATTTTCCAGCATTTCGGAAATTGCATCACATCTTGTCCTGAAACTGCTGTAAGTATATGATGGCCTTCCGTTTATTGACTGTGACTGGATGTCGTCCGCGAAACGCAAGGTGGAATATCTGTAAAGCAGCGCGAGCGTGTTCAGGCGTTCGGACATCTGGTTCTGTCTTTTTATAAAATGTTTCATTTCGTGTTCTCTTTTTTATGTGTTTTCTGTCTGGATGCAAATATCGGGACTTTTGCCCGCCGGACTTTGTCCGAAAAATGGAAAAAATTGTTTAAAATATCGTAAAATATAAAAAAATGAATTGTCTTTACGATAAATATTGTTTTAATAGTTACTTTTGCGCGAAAAAAATAAAAGGTTGTCATGATAAAAAACGATTTTTTCAATACCCTTGATTTTATGACCTTGCCTTCTGCCGGAGGCGTGGTTTCGGAATACGGTGACCTGGCTTTGTATGACAATATCGGCGACAATCTGGAACAGCGCATCGATTTTTCAAACGACCCTGCGACCCTTTCCATAATATCATCGTCGTATCCTTACAAAATCACTTTTACCCTTGTAATCGTCTGTCTCGGAGGTACTATGTCTGCCAGATTGAATCTGGCAGATTATGAACTTGGTAAGAATGATGTGCTGATAGTGACTCCGGGAATGATAGGGGAGTGCGTCATGTTTTCCCGTGACTGCCGCATTGCCATGATGGCCTTTTCTCAGGAAAACATGTTTGCTGGGATGAATGTATCGTGCATGGTGGCGATATCTTCTTATGTCGCGCGGAATGCAAAGGTGAGGATTGCCGATGCGGACATGGAAGACTTTCTGGACATATACATGGCTCTCAGAAAGAAGATATCGGAGAAGGATTATGCCTACAAAAAAGAACTTATAGCCGGCTATATGCAGGTGTTGTGCTGCAATGCGGGTCAGATTGTGCGTTCGATAATGTCTCAAAACGAGATTCCGGACAGGAGCACGGGCGTGGCTGACAGGAGCGCGAGGCTTTATGACGCGTTCATTTCCGAGGTGTCGAGGCATTATGCCGACGAGCGTTCGGTGGCGTATTATGCCGGGAAACTCTGCATTTCTCCGAAGTATCTGTCCAGGGTGGTGGCTTCCGTGAGCGGCAGAAGGCCTGTGGACTGGATACGCGATTATGTGGTGCTTGAGGCCAAGGCGCTTCTGAAAAGCGGAAAATACACAGTGCAGCAGGTAGCCGACATTCTGCATTTTCCGAACCAGTCATTTTTCGGTACGTATTTCAAAAAAGCCACAGGGATTTCCCCCATGGCTTATAAGGAAGCGTGAAAAGGGCCGTATTAGCGGCCTTCTTCGTCGAGTATTCCGCTTGTTTTCTTGATGATTTTTATTACAATGTATGATATGCCGGTGAGGGCGGCGAGGGCTATCAAGGCATAGTTGATATGTATGTATTCCGGTTTAATCCAATATCCTGCAAGGTTGAATGCGCAGAAAATCAGGAACATCGCAAATATGCCGTTTTTCTCTTTCTTGATGATTTTCTTCCAGGAGAAGGATAGGGAAGGTCTTATGAAACCTTTGAATTTTGGGATGAAAGCTGGTATGCCTTCCGACCATGAGATGTATTCTTCCCCGAACTTTCTGCGGAGGAACTGCTCTTCCGCGTACATTATGCGTTCATAGTAAAGCCAGAATATGAGGATGAAGGCAATGATGAACCAGATGTTGCATGTCAGCAAGGCTATTCCGAAGTACATCAGGAAGTTGCCGAGATACAGAGGATGGCGTACCATTGAATAGATGCCGGTCTTGTTCAATGTGTCGGCTACCTGTTTTTCAGTATTCCTGCCTGATGTGTTGGCCGGGGTGTGGCCTACAGTGTAAACTCTTATGAATGCTCCCAAGAGGCTTACAAGGAGGCAGAAGAACTCGTAATACATCCAGTGCGGGGCTATTGTTGAGAAAAACTCTCCCTCTTTCCAGATGTTTAGGAGATAAATGCCCAGCCCGATTATCAGAATCAGTATCGGAAGTTCGCCTCTGCGCTTGAAAAGCCAGTTGCCCTGTTTTTC
>JADIMA010000014.1 GCA_017694945.1 Candidatus Merdivivens pullicola
AACAGGGTATAAAAAATCACCAACCACTGAATATCAGTAAATTGGTGATTAATAATGTGATCCGGTTGGGATTCGAACCCAAGACCCACAGCTTAGAAGGCTGTTGCTCTATCCAGCTGAGCTACCGGACCATCCTTAAAGGACTGCAAAGATAGTATTTTTTATTTTAATGACAATATGCTTGTTTATGAAATTGTTAATGATTATCCGAATGAATGTGCTCAATGGTACCATCGCGCATGCCGATCGGCCTTGCAGTGCATTCTGAGAGGGTTTTATGTGCTCAATGGTACCATCGCGCACATAAGGCCGCGCCACGACTTAACCCAATCATATTACTATTTATTGAAAGGAGTCAAAAGATGGTGATTGTTGTCGGGAAGCGGAGTTTTATACGGCTGTCCCTTCCCTTTTTTTCTGAATCATTTTTGAGGCGGCTTCGATGCCGAGTACAAGTATGAAGCCGGCGAGGGCAAATATGGCTGCTCCTGCAATGTGCTGGTCGGCGTTTCCATAATATGTGGCAACAAGACCGTCTGCCAGTGCCTGCTGCTCGGCCAGAGTTCCCATGGCCGCCCCTTCTGCTAACGCTGAGGCGGCTTCAGGGAATTGTGAACATACTATGTCGATTTTATTGCTCCAAGGCCAGACCTTTACCAGCGAGCCGATAATGAAACCCGCAAGTACGAGCAGGGTGGGCCGGTGGTAATTGTGCAGCAGCCAGTGAAGGAATTTGGAGAATGCGATGATGCCGATTAGGGCGCCGAGGGCGAACGTCGCAAGGACTATGAAGTCCATCAGTTCTCCTTCGCCGGATACGATGTCCGCAATCTTGCCCATCAGATATTCATATTTTCCGAGGATGAGCATGATGAAACTGCCCGAAATTCCGGGAAGTATCATGGCGCATATTGCAATGGCCCCGCTCAGGAAGATGAACCATAGCTCGTCGGGGGTCTGTGTAGGGGACAGGGTGCAGATTACTACGCCGAGCAATATGCCGAATACGAGTTGCAGCACATCTTTTAATTTCCAGTCTCTGACTTCCTTGAGTATGAATATTGAAGATGCCACGATCAGTCCGAAGAAAAACGCCCATGTCTGTATGGGGTGGAAATCCAGCAGATACTGCATCAGTTTGGCAAGAGAGAAAATGCTTATCAGGATGCCTGAAATCAGGGAAATCAGGAAGTTTCCGTTAATCTGTTTCCAGAACTGCCTTATCCTGCCCTTGAACAGCAGTTTGAGAGCCGTCGCATTTATCGAGTTGATGGAACCGACAAGTTCCTCATATATTCCAGTCATGAAGGCTATTGTCCCTCCGGAAACCCCCGGTATTACATCGGCGGCTCCCATGCAGACGCCTTTAAGTCCGGTCATCAAATAATGTCGTGAGTTTTTTCTTTCCATCAATGTCAGTCGTTTTTGATTTTAGACAATGTTTTCAACAGGAACTCCGTTTTTTCAATGACGCCTTTATCGCCTGCAACCACCAGGTCGAACAGGCCGTCCGGTTTGTCTGAAATTCCTGTCTTGAATGAGGCCGTGCAGCATTTTACAATAAATTCTACAGGATAGGACGAGGCGGGCATGAGGCAAATCAGCAAATCAAAACTTTTATGCAGGGTGTTCTCAAGTTTGACGGTGTCCGGTATTTTGAAAATATTGATATCGTTTTTATAAATTGTCACGCTGTCTTTGCTTTCGGTTTCGTTTGATGACGATCTGCCTTTTTCATCCAGAGAGAAGAATATCGTGAACATGCTTATATCGTATCCGGATGTCCACGTTCGTAGTCTTTTGAGGATTTCTTCCGTTTCCGGAGAGTGCTTGTCGCAGACGACCAGTGCCTGTGAGGCCTTTTCTGGAGTCATGAATACTGCTCTCCTTTCCGGCTGGGCGAACAGGCTCTCTTTCCTTTTTCTGATATGTCTTGAGATAGGGTTCATTTGGCCGCTAAATTACGAAAAAATATGAAACAGCGTGCCTTCTCCTGGAAGAAAGCACGCTGCTCCTGATGGATGTTATATTATTCTTTTCCTCCTCCGAGTGCCTGATAGAGCGAAATCACGCCGTTGATTTCATCAAGTTTGTTGGCAATGACGCTGATTTGAGCGTTCAGGAGAGATGTCTGGGCGGTGAGAATCTCCAGATATGTCGTGGAACCGTGTTCCATGAGGCTGGTAGTGCTTTTTACCGCAGTTTCCAGAGCATCTTGCTGTAATGCGTAGTATTCGCCTTTTTCCTTGGCTCCGTTTATGCCGGTCATCAGGTTGTTGACTTCAATACCGGCGTCTATTATTGCCTGGCTGAACTGGATTGCCGCTTCTTCCTGCTGTGCCTTGGCGATTTTTAACTGAGCCGTCAATTGCCCGTTCTGGAATATAGGGGCGAGCAGGGACGCCGCAGCATTGTAAAGGAGTTCGGCAAAGTTCAGTGTCCCCGTAATCCTGAGTGAAGGATACATGTTGGAGCGTGCCTGGTTTGTACCGTAAAATGCAGCCTTGTATGCGCTTTCAGCCTGCATGACATCCGGTCTGTTGGCGAGGGCGATGGCCGGTATTCCTGCTGAAATAACTTCCGGCTCGCTCCATCCTGAAAGGCTGGCACGGGCTATGTGTCCGGAAGGTATGCCGAGCAGAGAACACAAAGAGTTTTCAACTTCCCTTATACTGGTCTGCATGTCAACAAGCGAAGCCTTTACGCCATAGTAATTCGCTTCAGTCTGTGCGACGGCAGCCATGTTGTATGTACCGGCTTCCATGAGCCTTTTCGTGGTTTTAAGGCTTTCCTTCCAATTGTGTTCGGTTTCCAGATATATGGCATATTGTGCGTCAAGGGCTACAAGGGAATAATATGTAGTGGCGATGGTGGCAATGAGTTGAGACCTTACGGCCTGTTCATATGCTTCGCTTCCTTCAACCAATGCGGCTGCACGGCGTTTTGCATTTGTCAGCGATCCGAAGATGTCAATCTGCCATGATGCGTTCAGCGGCAGACTCCATCCCCAGGTTTCCCCTCCGTGTTCCACGGATCCGGCGACAGTGCCTCCCAGAGAGGCGTCGAAAGATGGAATGTATGCGAGTTTCGAGGCTTTAAGCGTAGCCAGGGCTTCTTCGCACTGGAGAGAGGCTACCTTGAGATTGCTGTTGTTTTCCAGTCCGATTTCAATAATGTTCTGCAGGAGGGTGTCTGTGAACATTTCCTTCCATTGCAGTGAAGCAAGTCCGAGGGTGTCGTCCTGCGGAGCCGTGTAATCGGCTCCGTAGGCATCTTCCCTGATATCCGTGTCCACGCGGTTTTCGAATTTCCCGTAAATTCCGCATCCCGAAAGAGCAAAAGCCGCGGACAATATCAAAATATATTTTATAGTATTTTTAAGCATCTTGTTATCAATATTTTATTTACTATTCCGTTATCTGGCCAGGTGTCTGCTGCTGAGCATGTCTCCTTCTGAAGAAGCGTTCTTCCATCTTCTGGAATATCACGAACAGTGACGGTACCAAGAACAGCAGGGCAAGCGTACCTACAAGCAGACCGCCTACGACGCCTATGCTCAATGCCCTGTTGCCGTTCGCGCCTGCTCCTGTCGAGAAGATAAGAGGAAGCATACCGAAAATCATACAGAGCGCGGTCATGAGGATAGGTCTCAGCCTGACTTTTGCTGCATCGTATGCCGCCTCTTCTATTCCCATGCCTTTTGCCCTACGTGCGGAAGCATATTCCGTAAGAAGGATGGCTGTCTTGGAAAGCAGTCCGATGAGCATGATCACACCGGTCTGGAGGTAAATGTTATTTTCAATTCCGCACATCTTGGCGAAAAGGAAACTTCCCATAAGTCCGCAAGGTACGGCCAGAATGACTGCAAGCGGAACGAAGTAACTTTCGTAAAGTGCGCAGAGTATCAGATAAATCAGTACGATACACATGATCCACACCATGAGTGTTCCGGAACTTGTAGATGCGGCCTCTTCCCTTGACATGCCGCCGTACTCGTAACCGTAACTTGTAGGCAGGGTTTCTTCTGCGACTTCATTGATTGCGGCAATTGCCTCTGCCGAAGTATAACCGTCGGCCATCATCACGTTGACGGAGATACTGTTGAACAGGTTGAAACGGCTGAGGGTAGGCGAACCGAGGATTTTTTCTATTTCCACGAACTGGCTTAGCGGAGCCATTTCACTTCCGCTTCTCAGATATATTTCATCCAGTGCCGACTCGTCGAGCCTGAAATCGGCAGGAGCCTGAAGCATTACCCTATATACTTTGGAGAACCTGTTGAAGTTGGAAACATAAGAACCTCCGAAATAACTTCCCATCACACTGAGTACCGTGCTGGGTGAGACGCCTGCCATTTTGCATTTGGCAGCATCGATTTCCAGTCTGTACTGCGGATAGTTGATATTGAATGAACTCATCGCCACAAGCACTTCAGGCCGTTGATTGAGTGCGGCCAGAAAGCCTCGGGTGTTGTTGTAGAAATCCTCGATTTTTCCGCCTGAACGATCCTGGAGGTACAGTTCGACGGCGTTACCGCTGCCGTAACCGGGGATAAGTCCTGGAGCCATGACAATCGCTGTAGCGCTCTTCAACTGCTGCAGTGCGGCTGTTATCTTGCTTGTCAGGACTGTAGAAGAATGTTCCTTACCCTTCCTTTCATCCCAATTTTTGAGTTTGATGATGACAGAGCCGAAGTTAGGGCCCTGTCCGCCGATCATGCTGTAGCCGGCTACTTTGGAATAACTCTCTATTTCGGGAAATTGTTTCAGGATTCCTTCAACCTGATCCATAATCTTCGATGTCTCGTAAAGGGATGTTCCCGGAGCCGCTTCAACGCTTACGAACAATGATCCCGTGTCTTCATTAGGAACAAGTCCGGTCTTTGTGTCGCGCAGCAGGAAGAAAAAGATTACGAGGGAGCATCCGATGATGCCGAGGGCGATGTATTTTTTCTTCAGGAAAAACTTGACGCCTCCCTGGTATTTTTTGGATATTGCCGAGAACGACACGTTATATGCCGCACGTACCCTGTCGGAGAATGTCTTCCTTGTCCTTGTGCTGTCATTAGGTGAAAGCAGCAGGGCGCACAATGCAGGGCTGAGGGTAAGGGCGTTGATTGCCGATATGCCGACAGCCACGGCCATAGTAAGTCCGAATTGCTTGTAGAATACTCCGGCTGTCCCGCCCATGAAAGATACAGGGATGAACACGGCCATGAACACGATTGTCGTGGTAATGACGGCGGCAGTCACATTGTGCATCGCGTTTACCGTGGCGTCGAATGGCGACTTGACACCGTTGTCGAATTCGGATTGCACGGCTTCGACGACCACTATGGCGTCATCGACCACCGTTCCTATCGCAAGAACCAGTGCGAAGAGCGTAAGGATGTTCACGCTGAATCCCAAAATGTGCATGAAAGCGAACGTGCCGACGATGGCGACAATCATTGACAGTGTAGGAATCAATGTGGAACGGAAATCCTGTACGAAGAAATAAACCACGAGAATGACAAGGAGTATCGCCTCAAGCAGGGTTTTGATTACTTCATGGATGGATGCATAGAGGAAGTCGTTGGAGTTCCTAAGTATCTTGATGTCCATCCCGGCAGGAAGTTCTGTCTTGATTTCGTCGATAAGCGCCTCGATATTCTTGATGACCTCGGTCGCGTTGGTACCGGCTATCTGGAACACCATGAACTGAACTCCAGGATGCCCGTCAACTTCGCCGTTGTATGAATAACTTTCAGAACCGAGTTCGACATCCGCGACATCTTTCAGTCTTACGATGTTTCCGTCTCCATCGGCTTTGATTACGATATTCTCGAATTCTTCAACGCTTTCCAGACGTCCTTTATAACGGATGGTGTATTGGAACGAGTTCTGTGAATTTTCACCGAAATTGCCGGCAGGAGCCTCGATGTTCTGTTCGCTGAGTGCTGTCGTTATGTCGCTCGGCATCAGACCGTACTGTGCCATTACATCCGGTTTCATCCAGATACGCATACTGTACGAGTTTCCGAGGGTCATGACATCTCCTACGCCGGAAACACGCTTGAGCCTTGGTTCGATGTTGATGTCAACATAGTTTGAGATGAAGTTTTCATCGTACCTGTCATCAGGGCTGTATGCCGCACCGATGATAAGCATGCTTGTCTGTCTCTTGTATGTTGTGACACCGATCTGCGTTACTTCGGCAGGCAGGAGGCCCTGTGCCGTACTTGCCCTGTTCTGTACATATACGGCTGCCATGTCGGGATCCGTCCCCTGTTTGAAATAAATGGTTATACGTGCGCTTCCGTCAGAAACTTCGGAAGTCATGTATGTCATGTTTTCAACACCGTTGATTGCTTCCTCCAGAGGCACTACGACACTCTTCTGGACGGCTTCGGCACTTGCGCCGGGATAACTTGCGGATACTGATATCGTAGGTGGCGCGATATCAGGATATTGTTCTACTGGAAGCGACTCCAGGGCTACAAGGCCGAGCAGTACCAGCAATATGGATATTACCGATGAAAGTACCGGCCTTTTTATGAAATCTGATACATTCATGCTTCTATTCCTCCGTTGATGTTGCCGATACGGTTATTCCGTCCCTGAGAAGGCCCGCACCCTCGGCTACGATTACATCGCCTGGAACCAGTCCCTCGGTAACGATATATTCCCTGCCGTTGTTCTGCGGTAGTACTTTAATCTGTGTGCCGACAGTCTTGCCGTCAACTACTTTGTATGTGATTGTCTTGTCCTGGAGTTCGGAAGTGGCTGCCTGCGGGATTACTATGCAGCCCTTGTATGTTACAGGAATTATCACGCGGCCGCTGGCACCGCTGTGAAGCAGTTTGTCGGCATTGTCGAAAACAGCCCTGAGGCTGGCAGTGCCGGTGGAGCGGTCGATGACACCGCTGATGCTTTCTATGCGTCCCGGAGTCTCGTAAATGGAGCCGTCGCTGAGTTGCAACCTGATGTCGGGCATTTCCCTGAGCGTTGCGTCAAGCGAGCCGTATTGTTTCAGCATGCTGAGCAACTGGGTTTCGTTGAATGAAAAATATACATACATCTGCGAGTTGTCGGAAATTGTCGTGAGAGGCTGCGCCATTGCCGAACTTACGAGTGCGCCCTGCCTGTATGGAATGGTGCCCACTACGCCGTCTGCCGGGCTGCTCACTTCCGTGTATGAGAGATTGTTTGCTGCATTCACCCTCTGTGCTTCGCATTGTGCGAGAGTCGCTTTTGCTGTGAGGAGGGCGTTTTCGGCAGACTGGAGTTCGAATCGTGAAATGACTTTTTCATCAAAAAGTTTCACTTTGCTGTCGTATGTGAGCTGGGCTGTCGCAACTCCGGCTTCCGCTGCCGCAACATTTGCTTCCGCAGTCATCAGGGCGGCCTTGTAAGGCACCTGGTCGATTATGAAAAGCAAATCTCCTTTTTTCACTTTCTGTCCTTCGGTCACGCATACTTCGGTGATGGTTCCCGATACCTGAGGATAAATGTCAATGTCCTGACGTCCTCTGATAGTAGCCGAATAACTACTTTCAACTGTCCTTGAGGTGGTATCGACGGTATAAGTCTTATAGGTGGCCGTCTTCTGTCCAGCCTCGTTTTCGCCTCCGCATGAGGCAGTCAATGCAGCCAATAGCAAAGCTGCCGGAATTAACACAAATTTTCTCATATTTATTATTATATTCGTTTTCGTAATTGCGCGTGCAAATATCCCTCAATTTTTTTACCATAAAAAATTAAATTTTTTCCGAATTGGAATAATTTTTGTTTAAAAGTCGCTTGTTTGAACAATGTGGAATATATGGACAATCACGATGATATGTTGCATCTGAATGCGTTGGCGCGGCATTTTCAGGTAAAATTTACTGTAACCGGTTTTTTTCTGGGGAAACTCGACAGGTACGCCTTCACTTCTGTGGACAAGTCAAAACCTATATGCCGGGGGTTGTCGATATTCGTGATACTTACCAAAGGAAGTGTGAAACTGGTTGCTGACGGCAGGAGCGACAAAGTGGTGGCTTCGGGCGCCAATCTGGCTTTCATCAGGCCTCATTCCACCCTCAATTCGATGCAGCCGAGCCATGATTGCGACGGGGTGATGATTGCATCGAATGATTTTTTCATGGTGGCAAACATGACTTTCATCAAATTCCACCCGGATCTTCCATCCGATTTCATGCTCGGAAGCGGTGCCTCGATGTTTTCGATTGAAAAGGACAAGATAGAGTCCCTGTCATGGAATTTCATGCGCTTTGTGGCTAATATGAGGGATAAAGACCATCTCTACTGGGGTGAGAAACTGAGGCTTAATTCAATCGAAATCTATCTTGAAATCTTCGATATCATAAATCGCGATGTGAAGATGCGCAATATCAAGGAAGAATCCAGGGCCGGCGATATTTTCAAGCGGTTTTTCATGTCGGTCAACAAGAATGTCACAGCCAGGAGGGAGGTCGGGTATTATGCCGAGGAATTGTGCATCACTCCGAAATATCTTAACATTGTCTGTAAAAAGATGGTGAATAAAAACGCTTCTTCTGTCATTGACGACGTTGCGGTTATGGCTGCTTCCGGCCTGTTGCGGGATTTCTCTCTGTCAGTAGGCCAGATTGCAGGAATGCTGAATTTCAAAGGACAGGCGGCCTTTACCAAGTTTTTCAAAAAAATGACGGGACTTACCCCTACGCAGTTCAGGTACGAATATTAGCGGCGCATGGCGGAACGCAGGCCTGTTTTGTAAATCCTGGCGATTTCTTTCACGGTGCGGGCCACGTTTGCAAGCACGTTTTCTGTTCTCATGGCTTCTTCCAAGGTCACGGGGCTGGGTTGTATGGGAAAGACCGCCGTGCAGCCGAGCCTGTCTAATTCGTCCCGTTCTTTCCCGGTCATGGAATAACTTCCGCAGAGGGCGATAACCTTTGTCCCTGTGTCCGCCGCCCGGCATATTCCGCTTACGGCCTTGCCCATGAGAGTCTGCCCGTCTATCCGGCCTTCCCCTGTGAACACGATGTCTGCCTCGGCAATGGCGTTGCGAAGTCCCGTTATGTCCATCATAATGTCTATTCCGCTTCGTACCCCGGCATTGAGGAACGGTACGAGTCCGCCGCAGATTCCTCCGGCGGCTCCTGAGCCCGGCAGGCACGAAATGTCTTTTCCGGTGGCTTTCAAGACGGCCTCCGCATAATTTCTCAATCCTTCATCCAGTGTGGCGATGTCTTTCTGTGAGGCTCCTTTCTGTGCGGCGAACACGTATGCCGCGCCTTGTTCCCCGTAAAATAAAGTGTTTACATCGCAGCCGAGAGTGAAGTTGCATTTGTCAAGTCCGGGCAGCGCCCCTGAAGAGTCTATGTGACGGATTCGCGCAAGGTTTTCCCCCGCAGGTTCCACCGCATTGCCGTCTGCATCCCTGAATATGAAACCGAGTGCCGACAGTATGCCTGTCCCGGCGTCGTTCGTGGCAGTCCCTCCGAGCATCAGATATATTTCGCGGCATCCTGAACGGACGGCGTCCGCGATTTGTTCCCCTGTGCCGAATGAAGTGGTCTTCATCGGATTGCGTTCTGATTCCGTTATCAGTGTAAGACCGCTTGCCGAGGCTGCTTCAATCATGGCCGTTCCGTCAGGCATCGCTGCATAGGACGAGACGATACGGCGCATAAGGGGGTCGTGGGTTTTACATTGTACGGCGGTCGCCCCTCGCGGTGAGGAAAGCAGTGCTTCCAGGCATCCTTCGCCGCCGTCGGCTATCTGGTAGCACATGGTTTCTGCATGGGGCAGGATTTCAAGAAAGGCCCGGAAGGCCGCCTCCCCGAGTTTTCCGGAAGTCGCAGAACCCTTGAACGAGTCGAATGCAAAAACCGCTTTCATCCGGAAATCCCTCCTGTGTTTCAGATAATCCCGTAATGTTTCATTCCTTGATAGATGCCCTCTTCATCGACGGATGCCGTCACATAGTCGGCGGCGGCCTTGACTTCTTCGGACGAGTTTCCCATGGCAATGCCGGTTCCTACGGCTTTCAGCATCGCAATGTCGTTGCCTCCGTCTCCGAAGGCCATGCACTCGTCCATGCCGAAACCGAAATGTGCAGCCACTGCCGCTATTCCCTTTGCCTTGTCAACGCCCTTGGGAATAACATCCATGAAAACAGGTGACCACCGGCATGAATCGCATCCCGGCAGGCGGGGCATGATTTCGGCCTCCTGTGCGGTGTCAACGACCGGGCTGATCTGGAAGATTTCATCACCGGACATTTCAGAGGAGCCGGCGCAGTCCTGCATGGCAGGCAGATTCAGCAGGTTTCCTATGATTACGCTCATCTTTTCGTCCTTGTTGGCGACATATATGTTTTTCTGTCCGATGAACATGGCGGAGAATCCCATTTTTTCGGAGAATTCCCACATCTTTACCGCATCTTCCATCGGTATCGTCTTTTTCAGAAGCAGCCTGTCTCCTGAAAAACAGTGTGCGCCGTTGGTCGTCACATAGCCGTCTATCATTGATTCGATTGCCCCCACATTGTCTATCAGTTGGACGGGCCTTCCAGTGGATATGAAGATGAGTCTGCCGGCAGCCTTTGCAAGCCTGATTGCCTCTATTGTGGAGTCCGGCACCCGATGGGTTTTGAAACTCACCAGTGTGCCGTCTATGTCAAAAAATATAGCCTTAACCATTGCTTTGTCTTAAAGCGGTAATGATTTTCTTGTTTCTGCAACTGAACGCCAGTCTTTTCTCAGTCCCTGTCTTTTCGTTGAAAACGGTTATCATTATGAGGTTTTTCCTTTCCGTGGCGCATAATGTGAAATTGCCTGCATAAGGACTCATGTATTTTCCCCAGTATCCGCAGAACCCGTTGCTTCCGAACAGTTTGGAAGCGGTTTTCATGAAATCGTCGGGCAGTTCTTCGACTGATGTAATGCTTTTAAGGGGAATAATGTATTTGCCGGCAAGTTTCCTGACTGTAAGAGTGTCGCCCGACAGTTTTATACGGTAAGGTACGAAAAGCACCAAAACAATCAGATACAGCATGAAGACCGAAGCGATGACGTATGCAAGCGGCATTCTTACAGTCATGGTCGCTGAAAAGAAGAGCAGCCCGCCGGTAACGGCGAGCGCTGTCAGGACTATGTTCAGTGCGTCCCAGTGGAACTTTATGCTGTAAACATCATTGCTCATAATATAATTATAGGTAATCCTCAAAATACATAGTTACCTTGTCCATCAAGTGTATCCTGTCTTTTCCGAGGACATTGTGCTGTGCGCACGGATAAGGGAAATAGTCCACCTGGATGTTGTTTTTGATGCATTCCCGGATGAAACTGAGACTGTGTTCCCAGACAACTGTGTTGTCGATTGCTCCCTGGCATATCAGCAGTTTTCCTTTCAGGTCTTTGGCCTTGGCGATAAGGCTTGTCTTTGCATAGCCTTCAGGGTTTACGGCAGGATTGTCCATATACCTTTCGCCGTACATTACTTCATACCATTTCCAGTCAATTACCGGGCCTCCTGCTACGGCAACCTTGAATATGTCAGGATAATTCGTAATGAGCGAAATGGTCATGAAGCCGCCGTAACTCCATCCGTGTACTCCTATGCGGTCTTTGTCCACATAAGGGAGCGACATCAGCATCTTGATGCCTTCCATCTGGTCGGCCATTTCAGCCTGTCCGCATTGCCTGTGGATGGCTTTTTCGAATTCGGCTCCCCTGTTGGATGTTCCCCTGTTGTCCTGGACATATACGATGTATCCTTTCTGTGCCATGTACATTTCCCAGTATCCCATGCTGGCAAGCCATGAGTCATTAACCATTTGGGAGTGAGGGCCTCCGTAAACATATACGATTACCGGGTATTTTTCAGAAGGGTCGAAGCCTGCCGGTTTTATGAGCCTGTAGTAATTGTCGTATTTGCCGTCCGCGCTTTTTACCGTACCGAGGTTTATCTCGCCGAAAGCATAGTCCGATACAGGGTCGGCTGCTTCAAGAAGAGTTCTTATGGATTTTCCGTCAGCGGATTTCAACGCTATTACGCGGGGAGTGGTGAGGTTGTTCCAGTTGTCAAGAAAATATTTGCCGTCGGGACTCAGGCTGATATTGTGCCATCCTTCCTCGGAAGTCAGCCTTGTG
Source organism: Candidatus Merdivivens pullicola (assembly GCA_017694945.1). Classification (GTDB taxonomy): domain Bacteria; phylum Bacteroidota; class Bacteroidia; order Bacteroidales; family UBA932; genus Merdivivens; species Merdivivens pullicola. The sequence goes on from JADIMA010000014.1 coordinate 12,125, forward strand.
GCTTTTTTGTTTTTGAGATTGACACTGAACAGGTGGTTTTCAACAGGAGAGATTTCAGCGGAAGTATAGAATACGTTTTTGCCGTCCTGTCCCGCATACAGTACGTCGGCGTCCGTCCTGGTGAGCCTTTCGATATTGCCGTCGGTGTCGCAGAGGTAGAGGTTCTTGTACCCGTCCCTGTTGTCGGTAGTATATATGAACTTGTCGTTTGAACCTTCTATGAAGTGCAGAGGCCATTGAGGCTCTACGAACCTGTCGTTGTGCTCTTCAAGCAATGTCTTTTCAAACTTTCCGTTGCTTGCGTCGTACATGTTGAGCCTCATGTTTTTCTGGGCTCTGTCAAGCACCTGGATGAAGATATGCCTGTCGTCCGGCGACCATGTTATATTGGTAAGGTACTGGTCGTATCCGAAATCATCGGCCTGTACGAATACCGTGCTGTTGGATGCAAGGTCGTAAATGCCGAGACGGACGTTTTCCGAACTCATTCCCGCCATAGGGTATTTTATCTCAAGCAGGCTGCCGGTTCTGGTGTTTATGTCCAGCAGCGGGAATGTTCCTACGAGGCTTTCGTCTTTGCGGTAAAATGCGAGTTTCTTTCCGCTTTCCGACCAGAATGTACCTGTCGATATGCCGAACTCGTTGCGGCTGACCACCTGGCCGTTCACGATATCAGGGTCATCGTCGTCGGTCACAGGTATGACGTTCCCGTTGCTGTCGCAGACATAAAGGTTGTTCCCGATGGTGAATGCGTAGTATTTGCCGCCATTGGAACTGATGTTGGCCGCACCTTCAGGAAAAACGAAACTTCCTGTCAGGGAGTTGCCTGCGATATCCGCCGAGTAGAATATTCCGTTGTGTGAAAATATGATTTCATTTTTCGATTTCCATGAAAACGGGGGGAAGGATTCCATGTCCGTCCCTGCTATCGAGTTGAGGGTTTCCAGGTCGGTGACGAGCCTGTCCTCGCCGGTCATTCCTGTAGCCACAAGCCTGTTTTCCTTGACAGTGGTAAGGTCGGAAGTGCCGGGCCTCCATGCGTAGTAGGCGTTTTCCGGCCTGACATCCATTCCGAGGATGACCTGTTCCATCGTGAGGGATTTTCCGGTCCCTTTGTTCTCTTCCCTTGTCTTGATAATTCCCGGCTGCGCGAACAACGACACGCACAAAATCATCGCCGAAAGTGTAGAAATGATTTTTTTCATGAATTATTTTTTATTTATTCGTCAAAATTTATATTCCATTCGGCAAATATACGTATTCTTGATTGTTTAGTTGGCATGTTTTGCCTATTTTCGCGCGGTTTTGAATAAATAATTTTGTCAAATAAAATATTTTAAGTAATGAAAAAATTAATGTTTTTACCTGTTATGGTTTTATTGCTGGCGACCGCTTCATGCGGCGGTGGCAAGGCGGGGCAGACAAGCGGGCTCCGTCTGAGCAATCTTGATACTAATGCCGTTCCTGGAACGGATTTCTATCAGTTCGCATGCGGCGGCTGGATGAAGGCCAATCCTCTCGGTGACCAGTATGCGCGTTTCGGCTCTTTTGACAAACTTGTAGAGACCAATACTGAAAGGATCAACGGGCTTATAGGGGAAATCGCCTCGCGTTCGGATCTGCAAGGCTCCGAGGCCAAGGTGGCTCTCCTGTATAACATGGCAATGGACAGTACGAAGTTGAATGCGGACGGCGCCGCCCCTGTTGCAGGTTATCTTGCGAAAATTGATTCAGTGTCTTCCGCTGGTGATTTGCAGGCCGTGGTTGCCGAGATGATGCGCGGAATGTTCGACCCTTATTTTTTCCTTTTCGCCTCTATAGACGAGAAAAACAGCAGTAAGAACATCCTCCAGACATTCCAGTCCGGACTGTCGCTCGGAAACAGGGACTATTATCTTTCCGACGATGAAAGCAACAAGTCAATCCGCGACAGTTACGTTCAGTATGTAGCGGACATGTTCGCTCTTGCAGGATACGATGCAGCCGGAGCAGAAGAGGCTTCCAAGTCTGTCATGCGCGTGGAAACTTCTCTTGCAGAAGCCCATTTCGACAATCTCAGGCTCCGCGATCCGTATCAGAATTATCATAAGATGTCTTATCCGGAGTTCAAGGACAGGTTTTCCGGAATGGACTGGGACTCTTTCATGTCGGCAATCGGCCTTGCTTCGGTTGACTCCATCAATGTAGCCCAGATCGAACCTCTTGAAAAAGCGGTCGAACTGATGACTGAGGGCAGCCTCGAAGACCAGAAAAACTATCTCAAATGGAAGGTCATCGACATGGCCGCTCCTTATCTGAGCGATGCTTTCGTTGCTGGAAGTTTTGATTTTTACGGGAAGGTAATTTCAGGACAGAAGGAAAACAGGCCTCGCTGGAAGAGGGCTGTAAATACTGTCAACAATGTTCTCGGCGAGGAAGTCGGCCGCATGTATGTGGAAAAATATTTCCCTCCGCAGGCGAAAGAGCGTATGATTGCTCTTATAGACAATCTCAAGAAGGCTCTCGGAGAGCGCATTTCCGCACTTGAATGGATGGGCGATTCGACCAAGGCCAAAGCACTTGACAAACTCGCTTCCTTCTATGTGAAAGTTGGTTATCCTGATACATGGAGGGACTATTCGGGGCTTGAAATCAAGGATGATTCGTACTTTGCAAATATCGTGAGGGCAAATGCTTTTGAGTTCGACTACCGCATAGCAAAGACCGGCAAGCCGGCGGATCGTACCGAATGGCAGATGACTCCTCAGACCGTTAATGCGTATTACAATCCGACGACCAACGAGATTTGTTTCCCTGCAGGCATACTCCAGTATCCGTTCTTCGACATGGATGCTGACGATGCTTTCAATTACGGGGCCATCGGTGTTGTAATAGGCCATGAGATGACGCACGGTTTCGACGACCAGGGCCGTCTGTATGACAAGAACGGCAACCTTTCCGACTGGTGGACTTCCGAAGATGCGGAAAACTTTACGAAACGGGCGCAGGTGCTCGTTGACTGGTTCGATGCAATCGAAGTGCTTCCGGGGCTCCATGCCAACGGTTCGCTCACTCTCGGTGAGAACATAGCCGATTTCGGCGGCGTACAGGTGGCATTCCAGGCATTCCGCAATGCAACGGCTTCCGAACCGCTTCCGGTAAAGGACGGTTTCACTCCCGAACAGAGGTTTTTCATCGCTTATGCCAATCTGTGGGCTTCTAACATACGTGATGAACAGATACGTTATCTTACCCAGATGGATGTCCATTCCCTCGGCAGATGGAGGGTCAATGCAATATTGCCTCATGTCAATGCATGGTATGACGCTTTCGGCATAACAGAAGAAGATCCTATGTACCTTGCCCCTGAAAAGAGGGCTTCAATCTGGTAGTCCGGCAGACAGATTCTGAAAAAGGGGGCGGCTGAAAATGAAAGCCGTCCCCTTTTTTTACTGTCGGTTTCCCGGCGGCTTGTAACATTTACAGGGCAGGCCTGTCGAAAAACCTGCTTTTGCCCGAGCATGAAAGCGGGATGGCAAGGATGTAGCAGCAGTCCGGCAGCATGCCGAGGGAACTGGCGGCGACTCCTGCTGAAAACATGACTCTGTTGTCAACCCTGTTGTCGGCGGCAATGGATACGGCGGAGCCTACCGCTATGCCCAGGTCGTTGGAGTTGAAAATGCACGGTGTCATGGGCGATGCAGAACACTTGGCGGCGCATGACGGGAATCCGCAGTATCCGCAGTCAAGTCCCAGCGGTTTGTTCGCTGTGCCAATGAGTACCACCGCTTCGCTTGAAGCCACGCATGCGGAGTCGCGCAAAAAGAAGTCCAGCCCGGCTTCCTTCCCGAGTTTTTCCAATTCGGCGGCGAGTTTCAGGATGTCCTCACCCGTCACCATGCAGATGGAGAGGTTGTCGGTACCCCGCGCTTTGGGAGCGGTGCGTGCGGCAATCATCATTTTTTCCGCTACGGTTTCAATGGCTGAACGCCTTTTTTCTTGTTCAGTGAATATCATATGCGAGTTTTTTAAATGTTCTCCTATATATTATATAATAGAATATTCCGGCGAACGTAAGTGAAATAGGGTAGCCGAACCATATTCCCGGCAGCCCCATGCCTGCCGGGAAGGCGAATATGTAACTTGCAGGGATGGAGATTACAAAATATGAAATGAATGCTACCGGCAGTATGGGTTTTACTTTCTGCAGTCCCCTCAATGCGTTGGCATACGCAATCTGTAACCCGTCTCCGAACTGGTAAAGCAGGAACGGGAGGGCGAGCGTGACGGCCATTGCCGAAACTTCGGCAGACTCGGTGAAAAACGAAGTGAGCGGTTTCAGGAACAGTATTACGCTTCCGGCGCACAGCACGGTCATGCCCAGTATGGAGATATAGGCTGCCTGGGAAGTAAGCGATATTTCGCGGAACATCCTTCTGCCGTTGAAACTGCTTATCATGATTGCCGATGCGCTTGCAACGGCTATATACAGCATGTAGCATATCTGCGAAATGGTCGTCATGACCTGATGTGCTGCAAGTTCGGTCGTTCCCAGTCTTCCTACGAGTATGACTATCAGGGAGAATGAAGCGGTCTCCATTCCCATCTGCAAGCCTATCGGAGTTCCCATGCGTATGACATTCCTCAGCATTCCCTTGCTTTCCGAGCGGTCTTTGTAGCCTTCCACGTATTCTTTCATGCGTCTGTTGAAGAAAACGTATGTGGCCATTGCCGCTACTGTGAATATCCTGGCGGCAAGCGTGCTTATCCCGGCTCCGAGAAGCCCCATTTCAGGAAACCCTGCCTTGCCGTATATGAGGACGTAATTTCCAATGATGTTCATGACATTGCTCGTGATTATGACTGCCATGGAAACCTTGGTCTTTGTGATTCCGTCCGTGAACTGCTTGAAGGCGTTGAATATGTATGTGCAGAGTATCGATACGGAAACCACGATGAAGTAGGGCTTGATTAGAGGAAGCAGTTCTTCGGGCTGCCCCATGTTGTCAAGATTAAAGTACAGGACTGTCATTACGGCCAGTACTATGGCGGAAAGCAGTATGTTGGATTTCAACCCGTTGCGCAATAATGCCCCGGCTCGCTTCCGGTCGCCTTTGCCTTCGGCTTCGCTGACCAGGGGGGTAAGCCCGAGTGAAAATCCAAGTCCGGTTACTACCAGGAGCATGGTAAGGTTGTTGACAAACGATGCCGCTGCAAGTTCTTTTACGCCGTAATGCCCTACCATGAATGTATCCGCAAAGGATACGAACACTACGCCCAGTTGTCCTATGACGATCGGGCCTGCGAGCACGAGAAGGCGCTTTAGGATATTCTTCAATGTCACTTTGCTTTCCATGACTGCAAAAATATTCCGACTTTGCCAGAAAAAAAAGTATTTTTGCAGGATAAAATATAGAAACTGTTTTGTTACGGACTAGAAAAATATTTTCCATTCTTGCGGCGGCGGTACTCGTATCCGCTTGTATCTGTGTGCATTCCTGTACGGATGCATACAGCGGCAAGAATATGTCCGAGAACGAGTTTTCAGAGGCCGTTCTCCTGAAAATGCTCGATGAGGATAATCCCGATGACGAAGTGCTTTCAATGTTATGGGGCATATATACAAGGGAAGGCCGTTTTTATGACCTTATCCATTCGGCAGGAAAATATTACGGATATGCCGCCCGGGTGGGAGATACTTCGCTGATGATAGTGTAAGGTGTCTATTTGGGACAGGCATATATCCTTACGGACAAACCGGATTCGGTGGTGTATTATTTCAACAAGGTGCTTCCGTACGCCGAGGCGTATGAAAAGCCTTTCCCTCTTATTGCCATATATAACGGCATGGGGATTCACTCCCTCAATTCGGCCTTGAACTACAACGAAGCCCTGTCATGGTATTACAAAGGGCTGGAAGTCGCCTATGAATCCGATGACATGCTCAACTATACGATATTGCTAAGCAACATAGTATGGGTGTATTATCTGCGCCACGATCCCGAGGGACTCCGTTATGCGGAGGAAGCCTACAGCCTTGGGAAAAGCATGGACAGCGACTATGCCCTGTATTTCGGGGCCTTGAGTTGTGCGTATATGTATTATGTTGACGGTCAGTTGGACAAGGCGTTGGATTATGTCCGCGAGGCCGGGTGGCTTTCTGTGAAAATCCCTGGCATGAACAATGTTGACGCCCTGCATGCAATGATACTCGACCGCTCCGGAAGGCCCGAAGAGGCCGAACGCTATTTCAGAAGCGCGTTTTCCGATACGGGAAAGATGGATGTGACGACCTTGATCGACGCATATCAGACTTACGGGGATTTTTTGCAGAAACGCGGCGATTACAGACAGGCTGTCGAAAATTATCTGAAGGGCCTCGACATATCAAAAAGGAACTCTAACTATTTCTGCATCCTGAGACTGTACAAGGGGTTATCGGATACATACGGCAAGATGGGAGATTCGGCGAAGGCGATTGACTACCTCCGTCGGAGTACGGCCATTAACGATACTCTGTTCAACGTGGAAAAGGAGCGCGCTTTCAGTTCCATGCAGATTCAGTACGAGAACGCCAAACGCGACGGCGACCTGAAGGAGAAGGAAATGCAGATAATGAGGCAGCATCACAAACTGACCTTTACGTATTCCTTATCGTTGCCGCAGTGGCGATTTCTGCCGTAGTTTTCGCATTTTACAGGCGGAAAAACCTTATGTACCGCGACCAGGTGCGCCGGTACGAGGAACAGATAAAACGGGAGGAACAGTTGCGCAGGGAAAACGAGGCCTCGAAGACGAAGAAGGATACCGACAAGAACGAAGAACTTTTTACCCGTCTTGAAAATCTGATGAAACACGAAGAAATATGGCGCGACAAGGATCTTTCGGTAGAAAAACTTGCTTCCATGCTGGATACCAACCGCTCATATATTTCCCGCATGTTTTCCTCCGCCGGCACGACATACAATGATTATGTCAATTCATACCGTATAAAGGAGGCGGTGAAAGTGCTTTCCGATCCTGCCGACGACATTCCGCTGAAAGTGCTTTCCGACAATCTCGGCTATAGTTCCATATCTTCTTTTTACCGTCTTTTCCAGAAAGAGACAGGTGTCCCTCCTTCCCATTATCGCAAGGAGTCGCGAAAGTTGAAAGAGAATAAAACGGCGGTTTAGGCCGTTCCGAAGTTATTCAGACGGCTTTTTTTTCTCAAAATCTCAATTTGCCTGAATGAGAAAAAACGGGGGTAGGATAATATCTCCGTTTTATTTTTCTTTGCATACGACTTCAGAACGGAAAATTATTTTGTTAACTAAAAATACTGTGTTATGATGAAAAATTTATTAGGACATTTTTTGACGGCATCCGTACTGGTTGTTCTTGGATGCGGATGTTCACAGGAAAAACTCGGGCCGGATCCGTAACCTTTTCCTGGGCAGGATTCAATCCAGGTAGTCCTGCAGGGCGCCGATGCAATCGAGTTCACGAGCAAGGCTCAGGACGAGCAGTTCCAGTTGAATGTTTATTCGGTTTCCGAATGGCACGCTCAGACTGATGCGGACTGGCTGTTGCTGACAAAGAGCGAAGATGCACTGATCGTCGGGGCCGAGCGGAACAGGAGCCTTGATGCGCGGACTGCCGTAGTAACAGTGACGGACGGTCTGTCGTCGGCAGAGTTCGAGGTTTCACAGCAGGCCGGAAAAGTGGCGATTTATCATGTTGAAGGCATAATCGCGCAAGGTGCTCCTGCCCGCGCCGTGTCTTCAAACGGGCGCTATGTGCTCGGTTTCAGCAGTGCAGGCACATGGGTGGTTGACCTGTGGTCTTTGGGAGATTTGGAAAGCGGCGATAACATACCAGAGGAAAATGTGATAGCATCGGACCAAATGTACCACTCATATCACTTTGAAATGTACCGTCTATAGCGGAAACAAATGTACCGTCTGCAGCACTTTGAAATGTACCGGGCATATCAGAATGAAATGTACCACCTGTAT
>JADIMA010000015.1 GCA_017694945.1 Candidatus Merdivivens pullicola
GAAATCACCATATTGAACGACAATCCGATAATAGTCCCGGACGAGGGAGGAGGCATGACGATATCGTGCCGGGTGACTGGCGACGAAGGCGGCGGAGAAATCTCGGCGGCCGTTTCTGCCGACTGGATATCATATCTTTCCGTTGATTATGACAGTATGGAAGTGTTTTTTGAAATAGAGGAAAACGCTTCGACGGAGTCGCGAAATGCCGAAATTGCAATACTATATACAAGCGCTGCCTGCAAAGGGCAGGCCGGCGATACGGTCTCGGTAGTACAGGAGGGCATGCCTGAAAATTTCGACTATGTTTTCGAAGCCGAATATTTTACCGGGGAATACTTCGGCATTCAATATGGGAACAATGGGGAGGCCAATTATTCCATGATATTGGCCGATGCGCCCGGAAGCGGACAGAACCTTACTCCGGGAGGTGTCTATTATGTGTTTGATTTTTTTTCTACGGAGCCTCTGGATATGAACGGGATAAAATTGCCGGAAGGCACTTATTCCTTCGGTGCGGCCGGTGAAACGGCCTCAATGACGTTTACGCCGGAATATTCATATTGGTTTAAAGTGAACGGCAACGGAACCGGATACGAGATACCTGTGTCCTATTTTACCGGAGGCACGGTGGCTGTTTCTTATGAAGGAGACAAGTGCGATATTGAAGCCGAACTTGTTGACGGTGATGGAAAAACACATAAGGTGTCATACGGCGGAGACGGGCTGTTTTCAAACGGGCTTATTGAGTCAAGCCTTACCGGCGATGTCGAAGTGGATTGCAGCGGAATGGCCGTGGAAGCAATCTTTTATGGTGATTATTACATGAACCTGACCACCGACTGGTACATCGTGATGGCCTCTCCTTCCGGAGAAGTGCTTCAATTGGATATATGCGCCGAAGAAGGGGGCAGCATCGCCGACGGGCTCCCGTCGGGTGTATTCACGGCGAGTACGGCCGAATTCGGCGCGAATGAAGGAGAATTCGTCCCTGGGTATGTTGACGGTGCATACCAGTCGTGCTGGTATTACAATGAGGACGGACGGGGAAATATAACCGACCCTCTGGCTCCTTTGATGTCCGGTGAGATAGAAATCATTTCCAACGCGGACGGGACTTATACAATAAAAGTCGATTGCGGAGACGATGCTTCTGCACCCAACAGGATTAGGGCGCATTGGACAGGAACTCCGTCATACAGCGACGAGTCATTTCTGTTTTCGGTTGTAAAGCCCGTCTATGATCCCGTCGGAAAGGCCTATCATAGGAATGTAGATGTAGTCCGCTGAAACCGTGTCGGCTATCGTCAGGAAGATGCGCGCGGCAGGGACAATCACATCCGCCCTGTCCGGTTTGAGGTCATAGCGTTCGATCCTTTCTTCTACGCTCATTGGCGCCAGCGAGCAGTATGTTTTTTTCAGGGATGACACGCTCATGCCCGTGGATTCAAGGCTCCGCTCCCCTGAAAGTTTGTAGAGTTTGTTGATATTGCCTCCCGAACCTATCAGGTCGATTCCGGAATATGAAGGGGCAAGTCTCCTCAAGTCGCTGTCAAGCCTTTTCCATTCGCTTTCCTGGACAGAGCCGTTGAGCATCCTGACGGTTCCTATGTTGTAGGATGATGAAAATATGAGTTGTCCGTTGCTGATGAGATTGGTTTCGGTGCTGCCTCCGCCTACATCCACATATAGCAGGTTTCCTTTAAGGCTGCTGCTTTTTTCAATGTGGTTGCCGTAAATGATGGCCGCTTCTTCTTTGCCGTCTATGATGTCAATCCTGATTCCTGTGGTCTTCAATATGCCGTCGATGATTTCCTGTCCGTTGGCGGCGTCGCGCATGGCGGATGTGGCACAGGCGCGGTAATCATCCACATGGTATATTTTCATGAGATGCTTGTAGGCTTTCATGAGCCGCACCATGTCTTTCTTTTTTGAGTCGGTGATGTACCCTTTTGAAAATACATCGAAACCCAGACGGAGCGGCACGCGCACCAGTTGGACTTTTGTGAAAACAGGCCCCTCGGGGTTTTCAAGTTCTTTTATAAGAAGCCTTACGGCATTTGAGCCTATATCTATGGCCGCGTATGTCTTTTTTTTAGTTGCCATCTTCATTGGACGATTTGTAATATTTGTACAGTTCCGCCTGGGAACTCTGCGGGAGGGGGTCTTCGCATGTCCAAGGCAGGTTCTCTCCGCTGCCATCGGCCAGACGCCCTTGAACCGTGTCTCTCAAAGCGTATTCCACGATACGGTGCATTTCCCTTTTTATTTCAGGATCATATACCGGGGCTACGACTTCTATGCGGTTGTCAAGGTTGCGCGGCATCCAGTCGGCCGAGCCGATGAACACCTTTTCATTTCCTCCTGCAGCGAAAATAAAGATGCGCGAATGTTCAAGGTAGCGGTCAATGATTCCATTCAGGCGAATGTCGCAATATTTAGGCAGTTTGGATGTGACCACCGAACAGTTGCCGCGCACTGATATCCGTACTTCCACTCCAGCCGCTGCAGCCTCATATAGTTTTTCGACCATTTTCGGCTCGGTGATGTGGTTGATCTTGATATGGATGTAAGCCGGTTTTCCGGCCATTTTGTTGCGTATCTCGTCATTGATAAGTCTGATGAAGCGGTTTTTCATCTCGTTCGGGGATACAAGCAGTTCCTTGAAGTGTACCTGTATGTAAGGGCGTTCTATGAATTCGAACAGGCGTTCGGCGTCATCGACAATCGGTTTGGACGATGTCATGAGTATGCAGTCCGTGTATGTAGATGCGTTGCCCTCGTGGAAGTTGCCGGTGCTTATGCAGGCGATGTCCTTTCCTTTTTTCATGCCGATATGGACGACTTTGGAATGCACTTTCAGGCCTTCAAGGCCGTATATCACCTTTACCCCGGCGTCCTGGAGTTTCTGAGACCACTGGATGTTTGATTCTTCGTCAAAGCGTGCCAGCAGTTCGATTACTACAGTGACTTTTTTCCCGTTTCGTGCAGCAGCCATGAGCGCCCTCACGACTTTTGAGTCTTTGGCAAGACGGTAGAGAGTAATCTTTATGCTATTGACGTTTTTGTCAACGGCTGCCTCGCGCAGTACTCTTATGAACGAATTGAAACTGTGGTACGGGACATGCAGAAAACGGTCGTGCAGCCTGATTTTTTCCAGAATGCTGTCAGGCCCGGTAAGATCCGGCTTGGCAATCGGAGGCATGGGGGCGTATTTGAGATCCAGGCGCCCGCAATCCGGAAAACGCATGAAGTCCTTGTGGTTCTGGTAATGTCCGCTCTTGGAAATGGTATCTGTTTTCCCGATGTCAAGTTTGTTCATGATGCGGCGCAACAGATCCGAAGGCATGTCGCCGTCATAAACGACTCTGAGTGTTTCGCCTTTTTTGCGGTCTTTCAATCCTTTAGATATTTTTTGCAGGATTCCGTTGCGGGCATCGTTGTCTATCTCCATTTCGGCATCCCGGGTGAATTTGAATGTGTAGCCTTCAAATCCGGTATATTCCGTGCCTTCGAATATCTTGGGAAGCGAGCACCTTACCACATCGTCAAGAAACATTATGTAACTTTTGCCGTCCTTGTCGGGGAGCCTTACGAAACGGCCGCAACTCTGCACGGGAAGTTCAAAATATGTGTATTCGTAATTGTTTTTCCCGGATTTGCCGGTATATGAGGCTTTTACGGCCATGTAAATGCTTTCGTCCGTTTCATGGTCAAGGTGACGTATCGCGGAGAACCTTACCGGGACGATAAGGCCGTCTATCTTGTCTCTGTAGTATCCGTGTATGTAGTGCAACTGTTCTTCATCGGCCTGCTTGTCGGAAATCAGCATTATTCCTTCTTCTTTAAGAGCCTTAAAGACATTGGCTATCTCTTTTTCGAAGTCCGAGACATAGATGTCGTTGATCTTGTTGATGGTTTTTACTGTCTGGGTGGCAAGCCTGGACTCTTTGGCTCCTGAGCGTTCGTCGTATTCGGCAATCCTGTTGAGCGAGGCCACCCTTACCCGGAAAAACTCGTCAAGGTTGTTAGAGTATATTCCGAGGAAGGAAACTCTTTCAAGAAGCGGGACATTGTCTTTTGATGCTTCCTGAAGGACTCTGCGGTTGAAATACATCCAGCTGATGTCTCTTTCCAAGTATGGGTTCGGGGCGTTTTTCTTTACCATAGTCAGATTTATAAGATGTTTTTTTCAAACTACAAATAAGGTGAATTTTTTTTACATAATTATTACAAAACGGAAGAAGTATTTAAAATTGAAACATTTTCTTATTTTTGTGGCGAATTTTCAGTCAATGATGAGGAATAATATCAATGATACGATTTGTGCTCCGGCCACGGTTCCGGGAACCGGGGCGATTTCGGTGGTGAGGCTCAGCGGCAAGGATGCGGTTTCTATTGCGGACAAGGTATTGGGAGGAGTGTTGAAAGACACTCCGGGGTACAGGGTGAGGTTCGCACATGTGTCCGACGGCAACGGGGCTGTGCTTGATGATGTGCTTGCCACTGTGTTCCGTGCTCCTCATTCATATACCGGGGAGGATTCGGTGGAGATTTCCTGCCATGCTTCTTCATATATAGTCGAACAATTGCTGATGCTTCTGACTTCCGCCGGCGCACGTCTGGCCGATCCCGGGGAGTTCACGAGGAGGGCGTTCGTGAATGGAAAAATGGATCTGGCCGAGGCTGAGTCGGTTGCGGATCTGATTGCTTCCAGGACAGAGGCTTCGCACAAGGTCGCGATGAACCAGATGAAGGGAGGTTTTTCTTCCGAATTGAAGAAAATGCGCGATGAACTGCTGAATCTTGTAACGCTGATGGAACTGGAACTGGATTTTTCTGAAGAAGATGTTCAGTTCGCCGACCGCGACGCCCTGACTGTGCTTGCAGGCCGCATAAGGGATCATGCTATGGGGCTTGCTGAGAGTTTCAAGGCCGGAAATGCCGTTAAGAATGGGCTTCCTGTTGTGATTGTCGGAGCTACGAATGCCGGAAAAAGTACTCTGTTGAATACTTTGCTCGGTGAAGAGAGGGCTATCGTTTCGGAACAGCACGGTACTACGAGGGATACTGTCGAGGAATGCCTCAATATCGACGGAATGCTTTTTCGTTTCATAGATACTGCCGGGATACGTGAGAATGCAGGGAATATCGAGAGGAAGGGCATTGAGAGAACGTTTGCAAAAATCGACGCGGCGTCTGTCGTGCTGGCTGTGATGGATATCTCTTCCCCTGTCCGCCGTCTCGTCGAAAGTCTCCGGGCGGTGCTGGGACATGTCGATCTCGGGCAGCAGAAACTGATGCTTCTCATGAACAAGGCGGATTTGTATGCGTCGGGCGATGAAGGTGGGTTCTCGGAAGAACTGACTGAAAGGCTGACGACGGTCTATGACAGGCTTCAGGCTGTTTTGCCGGAAGGGTACGGTATAATAAGGGACATTCCTGTAATTCCTGTCTCTGCGAAGATGTCTTATGGAATAGATGAACTCCGGGGGGCTCTGGCAGGTTACATGCGTTCTGTTATCGGAGAGCCAGGTGCAGTCCTTGTCACCAATCTGCGCCATGCCGAGGCGTTGCGCGCTACATCGGCGGCCCTTGACCGCGTAATACAGGGGCTTTTCGACGGCATTCCAACCGATCTCGTCGCACAGGATGTCCGGGAAGCGATCTATCATCTCGGTAAAATCACGGGCGAAATCTCAACCGAAGAAGTCCTTGGAAATGTGTTCGGAAAGTTCTGCATCGGCAAGTAACGGCTTGTAAACGGCCATAACCAACTATAACCATTTAGAATAAAGTCGCTGATATCCAGCGACTTTTATTTTTGTGTACTTTCCAGACCGTATTTGGAAGTAACGGTTTTTATCCATATTTTTCATACGTATTTCTACCGTGGCAGAAATTCACGGTTTGTCCAAATATCACAGTGACGCATTAGTTGACGTGTGTTGACAATGGTTTACATGTGTGGACAAAATTCGGGAGAAATAAGGAGAAATTATCCCCAATGTAAAGGAGGAAAATATGGAAATAAGAAAGATTTGTCAATGGTGCGGAAAGCCATTTATAGCTCAAAAGACAACAACCTGTTATTGTAGCCA